>DJYI01000041.1 GCA_002448475.1 Verrucomicrobia bacterium UBA6982 | reverse complement strand
CGCCCGTGTCAGGACATTCAAGCGTCTGGAGAACCTCTTCGCCCTGTGCTACCTGGCCTACCATTTCGTGCAATTCCACATCCCCGGATGCGGACGCTATCATCGCTTCGTGAAGATAGCTCGGGACAATGCTGTGACTCTGACCAGCAGGGCTGAGTCGCTACTTGCCGCAATCCGGGTGCTGCTAAGCGAAATCGCCTACAAGTACATTTCAGGCCGCCCCAGAAAGAAATCGTCGGCTGATGGCTATCCTGGTCAGATGATGCTGGCGATATAGCGGCCGGAAAATCCCGGACGCATTTGGGAACCGTGCGCTTTTCAGCGCGCGGCGGAATGCCTTCGGAAAAAATTGGGGGATAAGCCTGCGCCTCTACGCCCTTGACACAAGCGGACGCCGCCGCTGCGAAGTCCCGCTGTCGTCCGGCGACGGGCACGTCGATTTCAAGGCAACGGTCCGCCAGCCGTTTGGCGGCACCTTTTTCTATGAATATGACGCGAGGCCGGGTGGCATCGCGGACAACAACAAGTAAAGGAAACTAAAAATGAACGACACATCAGTGTTCAAAACGCTTCTGTCGCTTGCCGCGTCAGTCGCAATTGCCTCAAACTCCAGCGCCGCGTTCAAGCCGGCGGGTGCCATCGAGCATACCGTGAAGGATGCGAATGTCAGCGAATCGTGCTTCACGTCCGGCGCCCACTGGGGCGACGGGACGGGCGGAATTCCGGACGGAGACCACGACTACTACTCAATCGGCGAAAGCCATCAAGTCGTAATGAACGGCACGTTCCCCGGCCGTTCGCTTTGGCTTGAAGGATGGGCCTGCGCAAAGAACGGCAACGGCACGGCTGTCGTGATAAACGACCTCCACCTCTACAACGCCGGCTTCATCTACTACAGCTTCCCTGGTTCCTTCGGCGGCAACATCACCGTCCATGGCGGGGCGACGTCACAGTTCCCGCTTGGCGCAAGCTCAAACTCCCCATTCAATTTCGGGGCCAGCCTGTCGAACGACGGCGACAATGCCATCTTCAAGATGGCGCAGGACTCCGTTAGAGCGTATCAATACACGGTTCCCGCCACGGGATCGTGGTCGGGCTGGAATGGCGAGTTCCAGGTCGGCACGAACGTGACGCTTGTCCTCAAAAACACCGGCTGCCCCGGATCGATTTCCGTGTTGCTGGGCGGCCGCTTCATTGCGCAGCCGACGGGCGACATGACAATCGGGGCCGTCACCAACACCGCACGGGCATTCTCCGTCGCGTTCGATGCACCTGCGGGCGGGACGCTTTCGGTCGGCGAGTTCCGGGCCAACGACGTCACGGTCGTGACGAACACCGCCTCGGGCCTTTCCTGCGGGCTGTTCAAGGTGACGGGTTCGTACACCCCTGGCCCCAATCCGCTCAAGGTTGTCGTCGGCGGTCAGCTGGCATGCGCCCAGGACACGTCCTACGAGGCGCTCAAGCTTCCGCTTGTCCGCTTCGCTCCAGGCGTCTTCGACGGCGCGACGCTCGCCGATTTCGACGTCAGCTATCCGCGCATGTGGGAGAACTACGCCTCGCATGTGGAGTTCGTCGTCGAAACTGACCAAGACCTCTCGCGCACGCTTTACCTGAAGCGCAAGCGCATCGTCATCCACACGACACAGGGAGGAACGACGGACACGGCGGAGAACTGGACTCCCGCCGGCGCGGCCACCGATCCCGATTCGATGTATGTCGTGCTGCGTTCCACCGCCCGTCCGAACAACGGCGTTGCGTTCGCTTCGACTTCCTATCCGTCGCTTGTGCAGTTCGCCGGCGGAAGGATGGTCTTCGGCCTGGTCGCAAACCAGAAATACGAGTACCAGATGCTGGACATGTTCGTAACCGGAGAGTTTTCCGACCTCTGTCTTGAAGGCGGTGTGGAATGGAGGCATTCTTGGCTTGGCAATTCATCATTGCTTGAAATGACCATTCGCGGCGGATACTTGACACTCTATCCCAGAAACACCAAACCCGTGAAATTTGTCACCTACAACGAGCACACGACGCGCATCGAATCCGAAATTCGCGGAACGTGTGCCCTCAACATTGAAACACGCGCAGAAGCGGAGAAAGTCACTCCAGTTTCGTTCTACGACATTTCTGGCACGAACGCGAACTACTCCGGGAAGATTGTCGTGACGATTTGGAGCAATGCGGTGGCCAACGCCAATTACGTCGCGCCAACCGAAAGCCACTGCACGACAGTCTATGTCCGTGACGGGCGAAATCTCGGCGGGGCGATGTCGGCTGTCATGAAGGACGGCATCACGATTGAAAATATGAGCGTCGTAGAGACGCGGGCATCCTCGGTCGTGTTCGACGAGCCGACGCGCGGCATCAAGGCGAACGGAGTCGCTCGCCTTCGCGCAAGGGAGGCCGAGACGATGGAGATACGCTCGCCCCTCACCTACGACGGCGCTCTCTGGAAAGAGGGCGCGGGGACGCTCGCCCTCGCCGGTGCGCCGTATTTCAGCGACGGCTCGACAAGGACTCCGACCGCCGGCTCTAACGTCCTGCTCGTAAAGGCCGGCTCATTGAAGCCTCTCACGACAGACGCCCTTGCCGGGGTTGATGTCACGTTCTCGCAGGGAACGGCGCTCCGTCTCCCGGCGGACACCGCCGATGCGGACTTGGCGGCGCATGGTGTCGTGATGACGAACGCGCTCTCGTCGCTCGCCGTCGATGGCGGCGCACATCTGACCGTCGCGTTCGACGGCCTCGACGCCGGAACGACAAAGTTCAGCGCCGGAGTCGCGTCGTTCGCGACCCGCGCCGCCGCGGAGACGGCGATGGCGTCAATGAAGGCGGAGCGTCTGGCGTCGGGGCATGGTGGACTCCTGTCCGTGGCCGAATCCGACGGGCTCTTCACCGTGACCGCCACATACGGGCGCGAGGGAACCACGATACTGTTCCGCTAATGCTTGGCATCATGAAAAGATTCGATGGCCAAACCGCCTTCATCACCGGCGCGGGCGGATACATCGGCGGCACGACGGCCAGGATGCTCGCCTCAGAAGGCGCGAAGGTCGCGGTCTGCGACATCACGAAGGAGAACTGTGAGCGGACTGTCAGCGACATCATCGCGGCCGGAGGCACAGCCATCGCCGTCCCCGCCGATGTCACGGACTCGGCCAGCGTCGAGGCCGCCGTGGCGAAGGCCGTCGAGGCGTTTGGCGGTCTCGACATCATGGTCCACGTGGCCGGCGGCAGCGCGCGCGCCGACAGCAAGCGCCTCGCCGACCAGAGCGACGAGGTAATTCTGCGTGTCCTCGGTGTGAACCTTCTTGGCGGAATCTGGGCCAGCCGCGCGGCAGCGCGCGTCATGCGCGAACATGGGCGCGAACGCGGCGGCCGCATCATTAACATTTCCTCGCTAGTGGCTTTCAACGGGCTTCGTGGCAGCGTCGATTACGCCGCGTCCAAGGGTGGCATCATCGCGATGACAAAGGCTTTAGCAAAGGAAATGGGCGAATACGGAGTCACGGTAAACTCCGTCGCGCCGGGTGTTGTCCAGCGCCCCGGCACGGGCGCGGACGATAGCGACTACGCGCTGAAGACCAACTTCCTCGGAAAGAAGTGTGAAGCGACTGACATAGCCGAGACAATTCTCTTTCTCTGCTCCGACGCAGCCAGATTCGTCACCGGGCAGACCTGGGTCGTCGATGGCGGTCGCGGCCTCGGCATGAAAGGAAGCGACTAACTACTGCCAAGGCGAGGTGATGAGGGACGATGAAAATTCTTTTCCAGGGTGATTCCATCACCGATTGCGGCCGCCGCACCGGCGGCGGCTGCGGGTACGAGGAGGACGAGGTCGGCCCCGGTTATCCGGGGCTGATCAAATCCCGTGTCCTTCGCGACAATCCCGCACGCGACGACATCGAGTTCGTCAACCGGGCGATCTCAGGCTCGAGAATCGTCGATCTCTACGCCCGTTGGCGCATCGACGCGCTCAATCTGGCGCCTGACATCCTTTCGATTCTCGTGGGCGTAAACGACAGCTATCTGGAGGCGGACGGCAACGGCGTGGAGCCGCAGCGCGCCGAGCGCATCTACCGGGAACTCCTCGCTTGGACGAAACGGGCGTTGCCTTCGGTGCGGCTTGTCCTTCTCGAACCATTCACGTTCCCCTTCGGCATGGCGGAGAAATACGCCACCGAGATTGCCGTCCGCGCCGCCTACACGCGGCGTCTGGCCGAGGATTTCGGCGCGACCTTCATTCCGCTGCAAAGCCTCTTCGACGAGACATGCCGCACGTCGAAGCCGGAACACTGGTCGCCAGACGGCACGCACCTCACCCCAGCCGGGCACCAGCTCGTCGCCGACGCCTGGCTTGAAGCAGTGAAAATCTGATCTTGCCATGTCAATTCCAACTCCGCTCCCCGCGCCGGTCCCCTCCCGTTGCCACACCCGGGTTCTCCCCGTCCTCGGACTCCTCCCCGAAGGATCGTTCTTCATCTACCGCAATGCCGGCACGATGAACCAGCGAACCGTCGGAGAGCGGTTCTACACCGCCTTTTCGGCGTACAACTCCGAGGTGGTCTCGGACGACGTCATCGTCGTCGGGCACCTCGGAACCCGCAAGTTCCTCCTTGTCGGCGCCCTGACCGCCCGCCGCTCCCTCACGCATCTGTCGGCCGTATTCCGAGGCCGCGTACTCTCCGAAATCCGCATCGTCCAGCCACAGATCGCCGACGACGACCCCGCCCCGGAGGAGATTCTCGTCCTCCGGGGCGACGACTGGCGCGCCCTGCTCTCCGAGTACGGCCGCGCCGTCGCGCGCGCCATGCGGGCCGTTCCGCGCGACGGCGCCCGTCCCTCCGTCTTCGGCTACTGCACGTGGTACTACTACTACGCGGACGTCACCGAGCGCGACCTCCTGGAGAACGTCGATACCCTCGCCGCCCGTCGCGACGTCTTCCCCGCCCGCTACGTCCAGATCGACGACGGCTACCAGACCTTCCAGGGCGACTGGAACGACCAGGACGCCTCATGGCCCACCCCCCTGCGCGACATCGCCGCCCGCATCCGCTCCAAGGGCATGGAGGCCGGCATCTGGACCATGCCCTTCCACGCCTCCACCGCCAGCCGCGTCTTCCGCGAACACCCCGAATGGTTCGTCCGGGACAACTCCGGCAACCCCCTCGTGGCCCAGGGTTGGTCGCCTCCGCCCGACGACAAGTGGGTCACCCTCGACACATCCCGCGAGGACGTGCTTGAACATTTGCGGACAATCTTCCGCACCTTCCGCGAGTGGGGTTTCACGTACTTCAAGATGGACGGTCTCGGCTTCGCCCTCGTCGACGGCGTTCGCCACGACCCGGCCGCCACCCCGGTTTCCGCATTCCGGCAGGGGCTGCAGGCCATCCGCGAGGCCGTTCCCGATTCCTTCCTCCTCGGCTGCTCGCAGCACTTCCTCCCCTGTGTCGGCCTTTGCGACGGTGTGCGCTTCAGCGACGACACCCAAGCCAGGTCCGGCAGCATCGTCGCCGCCGTGCAATGCACCCTCAACCGCTTCTGGATGTTCCCGTGGTACGAGGCCGACCCCGACGTGCTCATCGCCCGCCAGGACCGGGGCGATGTCACGCCGGGCGATGCCCGCATCTCCGTTTTGGGCGGCATTCTCACCGGATTCTGCCTCACGTCGGACAATCTCGCCACCATCGCGCCCGAGCGCCTCGGCATCCTGGCCAAGGCGGTGTCGTTGCGTATGCGCGATGTCCGCCCCCTCTACGACGTAAGCCCCTTCGAGTGGCCCCGCCTCTTCCTGGGCACCGTCGACGGACGCCCCGCCTGCGCCCTCGTCAACTACGGCGACGCCTTCTACGAGGTCCGCAAGGCAGACATCGAGGGCATGGACCCGGCTGGTTCCTTTGAGGAAGTCCTCGCCGACGCTGGCCCCATCGGGGGCGACACCATCCGCGTTCCCGCCCACGACGGCTGGCTCGTCGTCCAGCGCTAGCTTCGTCATGATCCGTGGCTATCATGAGCGGATGATGTAACTCCGCCAAGAGACCAAGATAAAGGAGGCGTCTTGAGCATGATATTTCGCGAAGTGGCCATTGACGGAAGATTGCTCTCGCGTCTGGCATTGGGAACACACAAGTTCGCAAGAAGCGGGCAGGAACTGAACACGAGACTTCTCGACACATTCTTCGAGGCCGGCGGGAACGTCATCGACACAGGGAGGTGCTACCAGAACGGCGAAAGCGAGGCATGCGTCGGCGAATGGCTTGCGCGGCGGGGCCTTCGCGCCAAAGTCGTTTTGGTCACCAAGGGCTGCAACCCCGATTTCCAATCCGGCAAGGCCGAGTCGCGGCTCAATCCGCAGGAGCTTGGGCGAGATCTGGCGGCAAGCCTTGAGGCGCTGAAGACCGATCGCATCGACATCTATTTTCTCCACAAGGACGATCCCGCCCAGAGTCCGGAAGCCCTGATCGAAATGCTCAACGAATGCGCGGGGCCGGATGTCGTCGGGCATCTCGGCGCGTCAAACTGGACGGCGGAAAGAATCGCCAAGGCGAACCGCCATGCGAAGGAGCGTGGATTGCGGCCTTTTGAATACAGCGAGCTGGCCTTCTCCCTGAAGGCGGAATCGACGCGCGGTTGGGGCAAACGGGAACTTGCGCTTGAAATGGACCGCGGCGATTTCGAGTGGTACGGCAGAAGTGGAATGCCCGTCTTCGGATACAACCCCCAGGCATACGGATTCTTCTACAGGAATGACACGCAACCAGACAAGACGGAGAGAAACAAACGGATTCTCGAAACGTTCAGGTCAATCTGCTCCGACACGGGGCTGAACGCCCATCAGACGCTTTTCGGATTCTATTTCGGATGCGGGTTGCGAAATTTTCCCATTGTTTCGGCATCAAGCGTCGAACATCTACGGGAAATTCTAACCGACTCCGACACGGTTCTCGACGAACAAAGTGTCAAACGCCTTCTTGCCGTCCGCTTTGGGATTTAGCCCCAGCCGCTGATGCCATCTTGATCCAAGACATAATTCTTTCATGAACGACTCAACTTTCCATCCCGAAACCTATTCCGCCCTTAGGGCGCAGCTGCGGGCGTTCCACCCGGACGAATGCCACGGCAAGTGCAAGGACACGGCGTTCGACGCGAGCGACGCGGCCATACGCGAGGAGGTGCGCGCCTACGCCGCCGCGCATCCGGACTTCGACGCGCTCGACCTCCGCCGCGCGTCCTACCGCGCCATGCGGCGCCATTTCAAGCCCTTCCTCTTCTCCGAGTCGCCCTTCTACTTCGAGTCCGGCGTGAACGGCGGCTGGGTCATGGGCATCATGCCCGCCCGCGAGGTGAACGCCCTCTGCAACCGCTTCTACCGCGAGAAGGGCCTCGTCCCCGACGAGGCGTTCCGACGGGCCAGTGAGCGCCACCGCCAGCGCTATTCGCTCTGCTGCGGTCCGTTCGTGGACGATATGCACCACCTCCCCGCCTTCCGCACCATCTTCTCCAAGGGCTTCAAAGGCGTGCGAGAGGAAACGGCTGCGGCGCTGGCGGCGTGTCCGGCCGACGACCCGCTCGGCCGCAAGTGGCTTGAAACCGCCCTCGAAGGCCTCGACACGATCCACGCGCTCCAGCTCAAGTTCGCCGAGGAGGCGGAGAGGCGGCTGGCGGAAGCAGGTCGAGCGGATGCGCGACCCTCCCGTGAGCGCGCGTGGCTCGCGCGCATCGCCGAAAGCGCGCGGCGCTGCCCGTGGGAACCGCCCCGCACCTTCTTCGAGGGGCTGAACCTCCTCTGGTTCATGCGCGAAATCCCGTCCTACGTGGACGGCCTCGCCTCGTTCGCCCTGGGCCGCCCCGACGCCTGGCTCATCGACCTCTACCGCCGCGACCTCGCCTCCGGCGTCCTCACGGAGGACGAGGCGCGCGACCTCGTGGCCCGCTGGCTGGTCCACGCCGACGAACACCTCGATACGCACCGCACCATCGACGCCTACTCCGACCAGGAGGCCGAGATACCCGTGACGCTCGGCGGCTGCGACGCCGAGGGCCGCCCCGTCTGGAACGAGCTCACGCGGATGTTCCTCGACGCCCACATCGCGCTCGACTGCGTCTTCCCGAAGCTCCATGTCCGCTTTTGCGCCGATTCGCCGCAGGAATACCTTGAGCGCATCGGCGGGATGGTCCTTGCCGGGCACTGCGTCTTCGCGATGTTCAACGACGACATCGCCGTCCCGAACTTCGTCGGCCACGGCATTCCGCCCGAAAAGGCGCGCGACTACGTTTGCTGCGGATGCTGGGACGGCAACGTCGATTCCGTCACGGACGTGGACGCCGCGAACTACATGTCGCCCCTGCGCGTCCTGGAGGCCACGATCCACCGCGACCCGGAGGCCGACCGCCGCGCGGGCCTGCGCCACGACCCCATCGACGGCGCGAAGTCGTTCGACGAGGTGAAGCGCATTTTCATGGCGAACTTCATGCGCTTCTTCCGCGACACCGCGAGCGACTACATCCGCTACGGGCGCTCGGCGGCGAGCATCTTTCCGCACCCCGCCTATTCGGCTTGCCTCGAAGGATGCCTCGAACGCCGACGCGACACGACCGACGGCGGCACGCGCTTCCACCCGCGCGTGATGACGCTCGCCTTCGGCGCCAACGTCGTCGATTCGCTCTGCGCCATCGACAAGGTCTGCTTCCGCGACAAAACGGCGACGCTCCCCGAATTTCTGGACGCCGTGCGTTCCAACTGGGCGGGCAAGCGCGGCGAGGCGCTGCGCATGGCGGCGCTCGCGGCCCCGTACTGGGGCGACGGCACCCCGGAATCGAGCGGCCTCATGCGCTGGCTCTTCGAGACCGTCGCCGACAACCTCGACGGACTCAAGAACGACCAGGAATCGCCCTTCGTGCTGGCGGCGTGGATCTACCGCGAATTCCTGCTCTGGGGCGAAAAGACCAAGGCCACGCCCGACGGGCGCCGCGACGGCGATCGCCTCGCGCAGGGCTTCGCGCCGAGCGAATACCGGTGCAAGGAAGGGGCGACGGCGGTCATCGGCTCCCTTGCCGCCGTCCCGCACGAGCGGCTCTACGCCTCCAACGCCAATCTTTCGTTCGAGAAAGACGGCATGACCCCGGCGCTCTTCGCGGCTGTGTTCCGCGTCTTCGCCAAGACGCGGGCGCACCTGCTGCAACCCAACTGCCAAAGCGTCGAGGAACTCCTGGACGCCAAGGCGCACCCCGAGCGGCACCAGAGCCTCATGGTCAAGGTCTGCGGCTTCTCCGCGCGCTTCTACACGCTCTCCCCGCGCTGGCAGGACGAAGTCATCGCCCGGCACCGGCTGCGGTAGGGACGGACCGCATCGCTTCCTTCTACGGCGCGCTCCGCGCGCAGCGCCGCGACGGCCTGGCTGTCGAAGATCGTGTAGACGGTCGTCCCGCCGAAGCGCAACACGTTCTCACATGCCAACAGGACACGAAACCCGGAACTGGCCGAGACGCTGTACTGGAGTGTCTTCGGCATGCTGCAACGGCATGATCCGTCATTCGGCACCGGGGCGCCAAGCGGGAAACTGCGCCGCTTCCGCTTCCGGCGCATCTACGCGCTCGACTCCTCCACGATCCGTCTCGTCCACAACTGCATCGACTGGGCAAAGCACCGGAGGAAGAAGGCGGCGTTGAAGATGCACATGCTGACGGACGTGCCGTGCATGCTGCCGCGGTGCGTCGTCGTCGACAAGGCCAAGCACCACGACATCACGCAGGCCGCGAACCTTTGCCGAAAACTCGGTTCCGGGGACATCGTCGTGGAAGACCGGGCCTACAACGACTGGAAGCATCAGCCTTCGCTACCTCAAGCACCTGTCGAAGTGGAAGGGAAGTTATTCGCGCCTTGTCGGACTGATACGATGGGCGGTGTGGCTGCACTACGACGCCGTGGAACTGCTGCGATTCTATGGGACAGCATCCCCGCCAAAACCGAATGAATCTCCGCCAAAGGCCCCGTATTTTCCGGGGTTTGAGAAGATCCTGAACGCTTCCATGGGACAGTATATCGCGTAAAACCCACGATTTCGACCTCGTTTCAACATAGACACTTTCCAAAATCGCCTTTCTTCAACGCCTCAACCCCGCAAGTTTACTGGACTTTTTGCGTTGAGGGGGGAGGTTTTTTGCAGGCTATGGGATGGAGCGACCGCCATCCGCAGAGCTCCAGGTTGTAGCGGTTCATGTGGACGATCCGGCCCTGCGCGTCCTTCGCGACAGCGGCTCGATGGCGGGGATGTCGATGTTGCGCTTCTTGGAATTGAAGTTGATTCCGATCAGAGTCACGGGGCGCTTGCCGCCCTTCCACTTGTCGGCGTAGCCGCGCTCGCGGATCTGCCGCATCGCCGCCTTGGAGGACTTGTTGTACTTGAACTCGAAGACGTAGACGTTGTCCGGCGTCTCGATTACCGCGTCGGCGTAGCCGAGCAGGGACGGGACTTCGGGCTGCGGATTCGCGCCGCACATGGCCGTGAAGAGCTGGAAGTAGCGCTTCGCCTCCGCCTCGTTCGCGATCCGCCAGTCCGGCGGAACCGAGGCGTAGAGCCCGTAGAGCGATTCATAGAGGAACGTCTGGATGTCGCCGTCGCGAATTTGCCGCTTGGCCCTGTCCACGAGCGTGTCGAACGGGCCCTCCTTCATGCCGAGGACGCGGGAAATGTAGCCGCGCTTCAGGGACGCCCGGATTTCGAGGTTCGGCGGCCCGAGGACGTATGTCGCCAGCTTCGGGTTGCGTTCCTCCTCTTCGGGCGTCTGCCTGGGCGGCGGGACGACCTCCTTGATGGTAAGGTAGCCGCTCTGGTAGAGAAGGGCCTCGATGGGCAGCGTCTCCGCGTCGCAGACGTCGAGCATCATCGAATCGGCCGGGACGTGCTCCAAATCCTCCGGCAACTTGCCGACGGCCTTGATGCGGT
This sequence comes from Verrucomicrobia bacterium UBA6982, assembly GCA_002448475.1. Taxonomy (GTDB): domain Bacteria; phylum Verrucomicrobiota; class Kiritimatiellia; order RFP12; family UBA3636; genus UBA3636. The sequence goes on along the minus strand of DJYI01000041.1, from coordinate 21,852 downwards.
TGAATACCAGCGACGAGCCGCCGGTCGTCTCCCAGTAGCTCTTGAACTCCCCTCCCCCCGGGGAAAAGAGTTTGCCGAGCGAGACCGGATTCACGACACGCTCTTCGCATTGGGGAGAAAAGCGGTAACCGTCAAACCACTCGAGAATCTTGTCACGGGTCGGCTCGAAACCCAGGCCGAGCTTTCGCCCAAGATCCTCCACGTTCTCGCGAAGGACTCCGTCGATTTCGGAATGCGTGTACCCGAGAAGCGTCGCGAAGCGCTTGTCGGCTGAAAGATCCGTCAAATGCGTGAGGCCGGAAAAGACCGAAAGCTTCGTCAGTTTCGTCACGCCCGTCATCATCAGAAAGCGGATGGACGAGGAGTTGATCTTCAACTTCTCGTAGAAGTCGTGAAGGAGTTTGCGAACCCGATTCAACTCCTGCAAGTTGTCGAGAAAGCCTGCGACCGGTTCGTCATATTCATCAATGAGGACTACGATTTTCCCCGCAGGGGACTTGGCAGCGGCGGCGGCGATGAAATCGTCGAATTTGCCCGGAACCGTGCCTTTTCGTGGAAAACGAACGTGCGCCTTCGCGAAAAGCGAACGAACCAGTTTTTCCATCTCGACGACAAGGCCGTCGTAGGAGTCCGCGTTCAACTTCGACATCGTGAAGGAATAGACGGGCGTCGGGGTCTTCCATCCCTCCCACGGTTTGTCGTAGATCGCCAACCCCTTGAAGAGGTCCCTGCGCCCCTCGAACATCGCCTGGAGCGTGGAGAGCATGAGCGACTTGCCGAAGCGGCGCGGGCGCGAGATGAAGTACTGTGACTCTTCCGTGTCCAGCGCAAGTTCGTAGAGAAGATCCGTCTTGTCGACATACTTCTTCGTCTTGCTGCGGACCAGGGCAGGAAAGTCGAAGTTGCTGGTGGTGAGCTGTCGGATGATGCGTTTTGCCATGTCGCGCCCCTTTGCGTTTGCGAATTCAATTCTAGCAAAGAGCCGACGGGAATGCAAAATTGCGCCAAATATCAGCCTATCCGCCGCAGTTTGCCATAATAACGTGCACCCATTTTCGGAGAGCTCGGTTTTTTGATGCAGCCCGTTTGCCAAATACTGTGCACCCGCATAAAATTGGAGGCATGAACACGATGTCGCGAATATCCATCAAGGAATACATACTGCGCAAGCGCGACGACTACCTCGGCGAAACGCCTCGCGGGAAGTCGAAGATGCTTGACGAGATGTGCCGCACCGTCGGAATGACGCGCAAGTACGTCATCAAGCTTTTGAGCGGCAACATCGAATACCGCGAACGAAAAGGACGCGGGAAGACCTACGACGGCAAAACGCTGGAGGCGCTGAAGAAGGTCTGGCATGAGGCCGGATGCCCCTGTCTGCCCTATTTCAAGGCGCAGATTGGGATGTGGGTTGACGAATACGACGCACACGTCGCGGTCATTCCGGATTCCACCAAGTCCCTTCTGCTGCGGATGAGCGACCGCACGATGTCGAGGGCGCTGGCGGGAGAGGTCCGGGTGAAGCCTGGCTGGTCAAGGGCCAACAAGCATTCAGGCCGGAACGGAACGAACGGGATAAAAGAACTGGTTCCCGCCGCCTCCGGCGAGAAGATCATGGCGTGTGGCGTGCCGCCCGGCGACATACAGGCCGACACGTTCGCGCTTTGAGGCGGCATCAGCGCCGACAACTTCTTCTGGATCCTGAACTGCACCGACAGGAAAACGCAGTGGCTGGAACTCAGCCCCGCGTGGAACAGGGGCCAGCACGCCACATTGGAGGCCCTGAAGCGCAACATGCGCCGTTTCCCGTTTCGCTTCACATCCATGCACTCTGACAACGGAGGGGAAATCCTGAACCACCATGTCATGGCCTTTCTCGGACGGAAGAACAGCGCGCCGTTCGTCTGGCGCTCCCGCCCGCGCAAGAGCAACAACAACGCGCACGTCGAGGAGAAGAACGGATCGGCGGGGCGACAGCTCTTCGGCGAGATCCGCCTCGACTGTCCATGGCTCGAGAAAGATCTGATCGGATCCAGCGGGGACAGACCTCGCGGGGGCCCGGATCCAGCGGGGACAGACCTCGCGGGGGCCTTTGCGTTCCGCTGCATGGACAGTTTCTGGTCGCGCCCTCCTCCGTTATTCCGCTTGACAATGTGGCTATAGTGGCTATAATTGCGGCTCGTCATTGGGTGAAACAGAGGAATCATGAAGACCTTGCTGCCATTCTCTGTGAACAAGAACGACGCGCGGTCGCTGGTGGATCAGGTGGCCGACGGCCTCCGCCAGGGCATTGTCGGCGGCCACTGGCGCGTCGGCGACGAAATCCCGTCGTCGCGCGAGCTGTGCCCGATGCTGGGCGTGAGCCGCATCGTCACAAGCGCCGCGCTGGAGCGCCTTGTGGCGGAGGGATACGTTCTCACCCGCCACGGGCTTCCCCCCACCGTCCGCGACCGCGCCGCCAGGCAGTGGCGGGGGCACGTGGTGCTGGTCTATCCGCAGGGGGACGTGGACTACTTCCCCACGATGTTCGCCGAGGAGCTGCGCCTTGGTCTGAACCGCGCGGGCTATCTCTTTACCCGCGCCAGCGTGGACCGCGCCGTCGAGGGCGGGCCCTGCGACTTTTCGCTTCTCGACGCCGCTCTTTCGCGTTCGGTCGACCTAGCGATCGTCTTCGACAACCGCGCCGCGATCTTCCGCCACCTGTCCGCGCGGAAGATCCCCTACGCCGCCGTGGCCCACTGCCGGACCACTCCGGACGGGGCCGTCGGCATGACGCGCTTCGACTACGAGGCGGCCGTCCCGGAGTTTGTGGCCGCCTGCCGCGCGGCCGGCGTCCGCAACGCCGTCGTCCTGCGCTGGGACAGCATGATGTGTGACGCCGCGCCGGCCCTCCGCGCCGCCGGAATCGCCGTGCGGGCGGTCCCGGTGAAACCCGACTTCTCGCATGGGAAGCACATTGGCGTCGAGGCGGCCGGCTACGCGGGCTTCGCGCGACTTGCCGCCTCGGGGCGGCTCTCCCCCGATACCGTCGTATTCGTCACCGACGACTACCTCGCACGCGGCGCCTTGTCCGCGATGCTGGCCGCCGGGCTGCGCCCGCCGGAGGACTTCCGGCTGGCCGTCTGGGCCAACGCCGGGCTCGGCCCGTTTTTCCCGCGCGAACTGTCCCGCATGGAGACCGACCCCAGGGCCGCCGGCATGGCCGCGGCGGCCGCCGCAATCGCCTACCTTGAAACGGGGCGCTACCCCTCCGACACCGCCATCCGCCCGCGCTGGTTCCCCGGCGAGACGATGGGAGCGTTGCTTCCGACAGAAGGCAATCGGAAGCAATCGACAGCAATCGACAGCAATCGAAAAGGATAGTCGCACCATGAAGTCGCAACAAACACTCCTTGCACTCTTTGCACTCTTTGCGGCGAATGCTTCAGCGGCCACTCTCCTCTACGACTTTGAGACGGACGCCGAGCGCGCGGCCGTGCCGCGCGTCTCCAACGGCGAATTCGAAATCGGCGTCACCAACGGCTTCGCCACATCCGGCGATTCCGCGCTGTCGTTCGTCTGCAAGCCGTGGCGGGAAGGCATGGACGAATGGCCGTCGTTCACGCTTCCGTCGCCGGTCGCGGACTGGCGCGGCTACGACCGCCTGGTCGTCGATGTCGTGAACGCCGAGGAGGAGGGCGACGATCTCTGCCTCTTCGTCGCGGGGCCGGAAGGGCGCATCCAAAACGGCCTCGCCGCCTCGTTCCGCCTCCCCGGCAAGGGCGGCGCGCAGTGGATCGTCCCGCTGACGGCGTGGCCCAAGACGACCTCGCCGGGCGACATCGCGCGCATCCACTTCTTCGTCACGCGTCCGCAGCACTTCGCCGTGGCGCTCGACCGCCTGACGCTCCTGCGCGAGGGCGAGCCGGTTCCCGCGCCGGCCGGCCCGTGCGTGTGGCGCGACCTCCTGCCGCTCGTCGATGCCGACCGCCGGGAGGCGCGGAACCTGGCCGCCGAACGCGCCGAGGAGACCGCTCACGCGCGCGACTACTTCCGCTTCCGCGAGGCGTGCGCGGTCGCGGGCCAGACCTCGCCCGCCTTTCTCCTTGGCGTCGCCTCGTCGATGGAGAAGGTGCTGCCGCGCGGGCGCTTCTCCGCGAAGGCCCTGACGGCGGACGGTCTCGCCGTCCGCCTCGCCGGCAACGAATACGAGAGCGTCCAGTTCCTCGTCGCCCCGCGGAACGCCGACCTCGAAAACGTCCGCATCCGCGTGGAGGGCGAATTTGCCGCAAACGTCGCCGTCTCCCCCGTCGGCTACGTCCACACGACGCGCAAGCCTCCCTACCAGGTCGCCGACGGCCCGCACCGCGCCCTGCACGATCCGGCCATTGGCTGGTGGCCCGATCCGATCCTGGGCTTTCTAGACGGCGTCGCCGTCCGCGACCTCGACGTGCAGAGCTTCTGGATTCGCGTCCATTGCCCGGCCGGACAGCCCGCCGGCACCTACCGCGGCGCGCTCGTCGTGAGCGCCGACGGCGTGGAACCCGTGCGCGTCCCGTTCGCCGTGCGCGTGAACGGCTTCACGCTTGGCCGCGTCTCCGCCTTGCCGCTCGCGGTTGCATTTGCGCCGTGCCCGACCTTCCAGTTCGAGGGACCGGAGGGAATCGCCGCCGGAAAGGCTCTCCTGGCCGACCCGGATTCACCCGTGAACAAATGGCGTTGCCACGAGCGCGAATGGGTGGATTTCCTCGCCGACTACCTCATCCCGGCCGAGAATCTCTACCATCGTTGCGACACGAACCTCCTTCACGCTGTCCGCAGGTTGCGAGACGAAGGCCGCGCCGGAACCTTCAATCTCGGCTACTGGACAATGCCGGCCTCGACAGGCGATGCGGACATTGCAGCATGGCGAGAAAAGACGATTCCCCGCCTAACCGCGATGCGCGACCTCGCGGCAGAACTTGGCATTCTCGATCTTGCCTACGCCTACGGCGCCGATGAGGCTGGAGCCGACAATTTTCCGGAAGTCGCCGCAGCTGTTCGGGAACTCAAGGCGGCCCTGCCGGGAATTCCCGTCTGCACCACGGCCTACGATCACGACTTCGGGGTGGGCACGGAACTGTCATGCGTCGATTGGTTCGTGCCATCGACGCCGAAGTTCGACCAGGAGAAGATTGCGGTCTCACGGGCCGCTGGCCACAAGGTTTGGTGGTATATTAGTTGCGTTCCGCCCGCGCCATCCGCGAACTTCTTCATCGAATGCCCCGGCATCGAGCCGCGCATCCTCATGGGGGCGCAGACGGTGCGGAATCGCCCGGACGGCTTTCTCTACTACGCGACGGCGATGTGGAATTCGAAGCGCTGCATCGGCGGTGGCCCGTTCACCGACTGGGATCCGCGCAGCTGGACGACCTACCACGGCGACGGCTCGTTGACTTGCGCCGGCCCGGACGGAACGCCGCTGCCGACCATCCGCCTCGAAAACTTCCGCGACGGCCTCGAGGACTACGCCTACGCGAAGCTTCTGGAGCAGAAGCTCCAGGAGGTCGGCGAGGAGTGTTCACAATTGTTCACAAATGACAATTGTCCACAAATCGCAAATATAAATACAGTCATCCCAACCTCAAACCGCGCCTCGTGGGCGCGGCGCGCCCGCGAGGCGCTCGCCGTGCCGCGCGAAGTCGCGGTTTCCCTAACCGATTTCACTGACGACCCGGCGGCCCTCTACCGCTGGCGCGATGAAATGGCCGATCTCATTGAAGCAGCACCTACACCCCCAAAAACCTCCCAAGGAGAATAACCGTGAACACACTGCGCAGCATCCTCGCGTTCGCCATTGCCTCGGCGGCGCTTCTTCCTGTCCCGGTCACCATGGCGGCCTCCGGCGACATCGTCGTGACAGGCAGCACCCAACAAGGAGGCCGACTCGCCACAATCAGCCTGTCGTTCCCCGCGAGTCAGCAGGCATCCGCTCTCTGGCTTGCCTGGGGTGCCGCAGACGGCGGCGACGCCATCGGCAACTGGGACGACCTTGAATACCTCGGTGACGTCCCGGAGGGTGACACGACGTGGACAGGCCCTGTCGGCACCTACCACGCCGGCAAGACGTACGCACGCATTTTCCGGATTGCCGCAGACACCTCGCTTGTTGAACTGGAAAGCGTGAGCGCGGCAAACGGTTCCTACGTCCTCACGGATTTCACGCCGACCGGAACCACATTCGTTCGTTGCGACGTGCGATTCGACAATGTGAGTTCGGCATTTGCCCTTTTCGGCGCACGGCAGGCATATGGGAACACCCAGTTCGTCATGATTCACACAACGGACCAGGGCTTCCGACATGACTACCACAACGGCATCTTCAATTCCAGAGTGAAGGCGACAGCCGGAACCCGCTACCTTGTCGAAATGGACTACACAAGCCTTAAGACCAACGGCCAGTTCGTGGTAAACCTGAACTCCGCCGGACCCGACAATTTCACAACACCGTGTCCGATGGCGGTTTTTGCTATGAACACCGCCGGGGACATCGGGTCTTCGGCCACTGCGACGATCTATTCTTTCATGGCATGGAGCGACCGCACCCGCACGACACCGGCGCTCGACCTAGTCCCCTGCGCGCACAACGGCGTTGCCGGATTCTATGACCGCGCCCATGGCGCCTTCCTCGCACCATCCGGGGGAACTCTTGCGGCTGGCGCAGCCAAGGCGCATTCCACTTGCGGCACATCCGTCGGCAACAGCGCGACGCTCATACCCTACGGCACCGACCGTACGGTGTCTGTCGCAAGTTTCTCCCGCGAAGGCCGTCAGCCAAAAGCCGATCTCACATTCACGGCTGGCCTTGCAGACTGCGGCCTGGTGGCCGTCCACGGCCCGACGGACGCCGGCGACAACATCGCCGACTGGCCGAACGCCTTCTTCCTCGGCACAGTCCCCGCCTCGACGACCTCGGTGACGGCAACGATCCCTTGGACAATTCCTGACGAGACTCCTCACTTCTTCCGGTTCTTCCTTGTCTCGCCCATCGATCCTGCAACAGGCGACAGTCTCCGGCTCTTCGAGGGGCTTCACGCAAACGGTGGACCATACGTCCTCACAGGCTTCACGGCGACCGGCGACACGATCATTCAGGCTGGGTTCAGCATGGACGACATTTCAAACACGCAAATTCTCTTCAGCGGACGCGATGCGAATCGGGGGAAATCATTCACCTTGATGTACGTCACCGATGGAAATGGGTTCCGTTTCGATTACGATTCAAGCATCATGAATTCGCACATGACCAGCAACGCCGGAATTCAACATTGGCTTGAAGGGGACTATACTGGACTGAAGCTCGGCTCCTCCACCAGCGACTTGGACTATATCAACTTCCTTAATGGCACTCCCCATCATGCGGCGCTTAATCTCTACAACAACTTCACGGCTGGGCAGCCGCTCACCGTTTTCGCGCTCAATACGGCCGGAACCATCACGACACCAGCGCGCGCCGTCTGCTACGGACTTAAGGCCTGGAGCGACCGCGCCCGCACAATGCTCGCGCTTGATCTCGTGCCCTGCGAACGAAATGGCGAGGCCGGGCTTTGGGACAAGGTGGGATGTCGATTCTACGGGAACGCCGGTTCTGGCGCTCTGGAGGCGATAGGCGCGGAAGTCATGAACGCCAACGCGACGGTCGTTTCCCGCTCTGCCACGCTGCCGCTGCCTTCGCCTGTCGCCTTTGTCATGGTGATCCGGTAAACCATCCACCTGTGCTGAAAGGCCGATGCATGATGAATGTCGAAAGGATGTCGGCGACGTTTGACGAGGCGCGTTTTTCAGACGGTTTGCCGCAGGCTGAAGTCAACGCCACCATCCGGCGTGTTTACGAAAACGGGGAACACGACGTGGCTCCGTTCGCCGTCACACGCGCCAGAATGCTCGCGTGTGCGCTTGAAAACGTCCGCCTGGCCGTTGGCCGAAACGATACTTTTGCAAGCGTCGTGGAGCGTCACTACCTCGACAGCCGCTACGGCGTCGGAGAAATCGCCCGCATCCAGGGCGAACGAGCCGAAACGGTCGCCCGCCGTGACTTTCCCGAAGGATTTGCCCGGACCAACTCCGCCTGGGCGGAGGGGCGTTTTTTCACACAAGCCGATCTCAGCCACACCTCGCCTGACTGGGACCGCATCCTCTCGCTCGGCATCCCGGGTCTCCTCGCCGAAGCGGAGGCGCGGCATGCCGCCAATCCGACGCCATTCACAGAGTCCGTCATCATCGCCTGCCATGCCTTCCATGACTTCGCCCTGCGCTTTGCCTCCGTCTGCGACCGGGAGGGCCGTCATGACCTCGCCACCGAACTCTCTGCCCTTGCGGCGCGTCCGCCCGAAACGCTTCACGAGGCGCTTCAGCTCGCCATTCTCTACTGGCACGTCCAGGAAACCGAGGGCGAATGGGTGCGCTCGTTCGGCATCTTCGACCGCCAGTATCTGCCCTTCCTCGAACGCGACCTCGCGGCGGGCCGTCTCACCGAGGAATCGGCGGAAGAGCTGCTGGTCGCGTTCTTCGCCTTCTTTCATGCAGAATCCAAGGGACGCGACGCCGGAGCGCCGTTCTGCTTTGGCGGCTATCTTCCGGGCGAACCTTTGCGCGACGGCTGCAACCGCCTCACGCGCCTCGCCTGGCGCGCATTCCGCACCCTCGGAACGCCCAGCCCGAAATTCTCCATCCGCGTCAACCCCGACACGCCGCGCGAGATTCTTCGCTTTGCCGCCGAGTGCATCCAGGAGGGCAAAAACGCCATGGTCTTCGCCAACGAGCCGCTCGTGCGCAAGGCCATGCTCCGACGCGGCAAGGCCCCCGCCGATCTCGCGAACTTCATCCCCATCGGATGCTACGAACCCGCCATCATGGGCAAGGAACTCTCCTGCACCATGCAGTGCGTCTTCAACCTCTCCAAGCCGGTCGAAGACCTCTTCGCGGACGGCGCCGCCGCCCCGGCGACATGGGAAGAAGCCGAGGAGCGATACTTCGCCGCGCTGGAACGCGACCTCCGCGAGGCCCTCGCCATCGCCCGCCGATGGGAAAGGGCGTGGAACGACATCAACCCCTCGCCGATGCTCTCCGCGACGATGGCCGAGTGCATGGAACGCGGCCTCGATGTTTCGCAATTCGGGACCAAATACGCGACAAGCGGCGTCGTGTGCGCGGGACTCGCGACCGCCGTCGATTCGCTTCTGGCGATCCGCACCATGGTCTTCGACCGTGGAATGCTCTCCTTCGACGACTTCCGCGCCGTCCTGCTCGCAGACTGGGAAGGCCGCGAGGATCTTCGGCAGTTCGCCCTGCGGCGCCCGCCCAAGTGGGGCTGCGGCGACGAAACGGCCGACGCCCTCGCACGCCGAATCTGCGACCTCGCCGCCGACCTCATCGAGAAGGCTCAGAGCGCGAAGCCTGGCGGCTTCCAGATGGGACTGTGGTCGATCGACTGGTGCATCGGGATCGGCTCCAAAATGAAGGCCACGCCCGACGGTCGCCATGCGGGAACGCCCGTTTCCAAGAATTCCGGCGCCAACTTCGGCGCCGACGCCGAGGGGCCGGCCGGCGTCGTCGAAAGCCTGTCGCGCCTCGACCACGCGCGCTTTCCTGACGGTGCAGTTCTCGACGTGATGCTTCCGCCGCGCACCATCGCCGGAGAGGAAGGCGCCGAGTTTCTCGTCAATTTCGTCCGCACGCTCTTCGCGCGCGGAGGGCAGTTCGTCCACTTCAACTCGCTCTCCGCAGGCAAACTCCGCGAGGCGCAGCGCGACCCGACCAAGTACCGCAACCTCCAAGTCCGGCTCTGCGGCTGGAATGTCCGCTTCGTCGATCTCGACAGGGCGCATCAGGACTGGATCATCCGCGAGGCGGAAGGGAGCGGCGCATGAAGATCCCCGTCGCCGCCATTCGCCGCCTCACGCTCCACGACGGCCCAGGCACGCGCACGACCGTGTTCGTGAAGGGCTGCCCTCTGCATTGCCACTGGTGCCACAACCCCGAATGCCTTTCCGCCAGGCCGCAGCTGCTTTTCCACGATAACCTCTGCGCCGGCTGCGGCAAGTGCGCGGATGTGTGCTCGCATGGCGCACACACATCCGCCCCCCATGCAATTGACCGCTCGCGCCGCCGGCTTTGCGGCCAATGCGTCGAGGCCTGCTGGCATGGGGCGCTTGAAATCTGCGGACGCGACTACACGCCGGAGGCGCTGTTGCCGCTCCTCCTACGCGACGCCGCCTTCTACGAATCGGGTGGTGGCGTCACCGTTTCCGGGGGCGAGCCACTGCTCTACGCCGAGGCGGTCGCCCGCCTCTTCGCGCTGCTACGCGGGCATGGCGTCCGCCTCGTCCCGTCGGCCTCCGGCGAATCCGCGTGGAAAGCTGCCAAATGCTTTGTCTTTGGCTCCGCTGCCGATGCTGAGCTGACCGGCGACTTCGATCTTTCGGCGATTTCCGGTGCAAGAATCAAGCACCTCGACAACGGGAACCTCGAACTTTCTGTTCCGGGAGCATTTGTCGTTATCGTTAGGTAAACGGCACAACCATGAATGATATACGCGACCCACGCATCCGTTCCTTCGTCTACCCTGTGCGCATCGTATGGCAGACGACGGGGGAGCAAAAGGACGATGGCTGGCCGATGCGTTGCGAGACGCAAGGCGCGGAATCGCTGCTCGCGCGCAAGCGCGGGCAGGTCTGCGAGGGGCCGTTCGGCTCCTCCAGCGGCACTCGGCTCATCCATCGCGGCGAGCCGGCGGGAATGCTCCTCGACTTCGGCCGCGAGCTGCACGGGGGCCTTTCGCTGGGCATGGGACCCTCCACCACGCCCGGAGCGCGTCTGCGTCTGCGCTTCGGGGAGTCCGTCTCCGAGGCGATGAGCGACATCGGCGACGGGCGCCACGCCTCCAACGACCACGCCATGCGCGATTTCGTGGTCGAAGTGCCGCGCATGGGCGTGATCGAGGTCGGCAACACGGGCTTCCGCTTCGTCCGCATCGACCTTGTGTCGGGCGGCGAAGCCGGATTCGAGTTCGTCCGCGCCGTCTCCCTGATGCGCGACATGCCGCGCCTCGGCGCCTTTCGCTGCTCCGACGAGAGGCTGAACGCCGTCTTTGAGACCGCAGTGCGCACCGTCCACCTCTGCTGCCAGGACTACCTCTGGGACGGCATCAAGCGCGACCGCCTCGTCTGGGCCGGCGACATGCATCCGGAGACGATGGCCGTCCTCTCCGTCTTCGGGGCGGCACCCGTGCTTCCCGACACGCTGGACTACCTCGCCGCCGTCACGCCGCCCGACGCCTGGATGAACACGATGCCCCCCTACACGCTGTGGTTCATCCGCAATCTGGCCGAATGGGTGCGCTACACGGGCGACACGGTCTTCCTCGCGAAGCATGCCGACTACCTCGAAAGGACCTTCGACCACGTCCTCTCCGGCATGGAGGACGGCCAGTGGCGCGCCGGAAACTTCCTCGACTGGCCGACGAAGCACAACCCCGCCGCCGCGACCGCCGGCACCCAGGCGCTGGCGCTTCTGGCCGCACGTGACGCGGCGTTCCTCGCGGAGACCGCCGGGCGGGCGCCGTTCGCGGAGAAGGCCACTGCGATGGCCGCCGAACTGTCTCGCCTCCGCCCCGACCCGCACGGCGCGAAGTCCGCCGCCGCGCTGCTGGCGCTTTCAGGCCTCCGGGCCCTCAAGACAATGTTCAAGCAGGTATTGGGCGCAAACGGCCATGCCGGCGTCTCCACCTTCTACGGCTATTACATGCTCGAGGCGATGTCCGCCGCCGGCGAGGACCAACGCGCCCTCGACACCGTCCGCGACTATTGGGGCGCCATGCTCGACATGGGGGCGACGAGCTTCTGGGAGGATTTCAATCTCGCATGGACGGAAAACGCCTTCCGCATCGACGAACTGCCCGTGCCGGGAAAACGGGACATCCACGGCGACTTCGGCGAATTCTGCTACCCAGGCTTCCGGCATTCCCTCTGCCACGGATGGAGTTGCGGGCCCGCCCCGTGGTGCATCCGCCACATCCTCGGCATCCGCCCGCTCGGCATGGGCTGTCGCCAAGTCGAAGTGCGGCCCTTCCTCGGCAATCTCGACTGGGCCGAAGGAGCCATGGCGCTCCCCGGGGGCGATACCGTCCGCGTCAGAGTCGAACGGGGCCCCGATGGCCGGCTGGAGATGCAGGTCGCCGCCCCGAATGAGGTGGAGCTAAGGAGGGACGTCTGAAGAACGGATCCGAGAAGGAACGTCTGGAAAATAAAATGAACGCAAGCGAAACGGGGTCGACGCCGTCCACGGATCGAGGACGCCAACTGCGAGGACTTGAATGGGAGGATGTTGGCATGAATGGAATAATCTCCAAGTCCGTCTCTGCGGCTGGAATGTCCGCTTCGTCATCTCGACCGGGCGCATCAGGACTGGATCATCCGCGAGGCCGAAGGGAGCGGCGCATGAAGATTCCCATTGCGGCAATACGGCGCCTCACCCTCCACGACGGCCCAGGCACGCGCACGACCGTGTTCGTGAAGGGCTGCCCTCTGCATTGCCGCTGGTGCCACAACCCCGAATGCCTTTCCGCCAGGCCGCAGCTGCTTTTCCACGACAACCTCTGCGCCGGCTGCGGCAAGTGCGCGACGGTGTGCACCGAAGGCTGCCACTCCGTTTCGCCACGCACCATCGACCGTTCCCGCTGCCGTCTTTGCGGCAAATGCGTCGATGGGTGCTGGTGCGGGGCGCTCGAAATCTGCGGGCGCGACTACACGCCCGAGGCGCTCCTGCCGCTCCTCATGCGCGACGCCGACTTCTACGAATCCGGCGGCGGCGTCACCGTTTCCGGCGGCGAGCCGTTGCTCTACGCCGAAGCGGTCACCCTCCTGTTCTCGCTCTTGCACGAACGCGGCATCCGCACGGCGCTGGACACATGCGGCGAGGCGTCCTGGGAAGCATTCGAAGCCGTGCTGCCATTCACCGATCTCGTCCTCTTCGACATCAAGGGCATGGATCCGGAGCGCCACCGCGAGAACACAGGTCGCGACAACGGGCGCATTCTTGGCAACCTGCACCGTCTTGGCGAACGCGGGGTGCCGGTTGAAATCCGGATGCCTGTCGTTCCCGGATGCAACGATTCGGAAGGGGAATTCGAAGCGGCCGCACGTTTCCTCGCGCGGATTCCCTCCGTTGTCGCCGTACGGTTGCTTCCCTACCGCTCGCTTGCGCGCTCCAAGTACCGCGCCGCCGGCATCGCCGACACCATGCCGGACGAACCCACGCCCGACAAGGCGTTTCTCGAATCACGTGCGGCGATCCTCCGACGAAACCTGGCCATGCCAATCCAGATCATGTCATGAAGAAAAGCGGTCCGGCGACGTTCTTCGCCGGCCTCAACCTCGACGCCACCGGCCTCAACCTCGACGCCGCACGCCGTCCGCGAGCCATTCATGCTCGCGCAAATGTGGGCGGATTACAAAAGACTGGGAGCTGCTGCACGGAGCGATTGAGGCGCATGTCAAGGCGCTGTTGCTCAAGGCAGGCGAATCGAAACGGTCGCGTCTGTTCCGGGAGCATTCGGTGGCGCATGTGCGTCACGGGAACCGACGCCCATGTTCGTTTGACCCGGCGTTCGACCTCGGATAGAATCTCCCCCAATGCAACAAACTCCCCAACGCAAGTTGAATGCCGCTCTTCTGCGCCACTGCATATACAACTGCAAGTGCGCCCAGACGTCTTGCGGCAATTGGACGGGGTCCATCGCCTTGTTCACTGGAGATTGCCACACGTCGGGACAGTGGAAGAAGTGACGAAAGAGGATTTCAAGTGGTTCTTCGTTGATGAATCGGGGAATCTGCGCGGACCGGCAAACTTGACGACGCTTTCGATTCTCGCCGAAGGAGGAGTCGTCAAGCCGGCAACGCCAATGCGCCGGGAGGATTCGGACAAATGGGCGGCAGCGGAAACGTTCTTCAGCTTCACGACGGAAGAGACGCCACCACCGCCCCCGCCGCCGCTTCCCTCCCCTCCCCCTCTCCCGCAGGAACCACCGCCGCCGCCCTCCGAGCCTAGGCAAAAAACTCCGCAACCGTCGAAAAGTCAAAGTTTGCTAAACTTCCTTAAAAGGCTCTGGAGTTGGAGTGCGGCTTTTGGCGCCGCGCCAGCACAGCGACAACCAGAACCACCAAACCCGAACGTGATCGACCTCGCTTCCTGCTCTGGCCATGCCTGGATGTCGAAAGCTGAAATGCGCGGCAGTCAGGGCGAAGGAAAATTGCTGCGCATCCTAGAACGCCGTCTTCCGCTCGGTGGAGATAGCGGCTACCGGATCATCCGCAACCTCATGTTCGAGACGCCGACGGGGACGACTCAAATCGACTTCACGATTGTCTCGGCCTTCGGGATATTCATAGTCGAAGTGAAGAACTATTCCGGTTGGATTTTCGGAGATCCGAACGGCAAATGCTGGACTCAATCCCTGAATGGTGGACGCAAGTTCCAGTTCCAGAATCCGATTCACCAGAACTTCAGGCACCTCGCCGTTCTGTCGGACAAGACAGGCATTCCGAAGAATCTGATCTTCCCGGTAATCGCGTTCTCGGAGGATTCGGAATTCAAGACCGCAATGCCGGCTAACGTCATGCACTTCGACGGCGTGGCGGAGTATGTCCAGAAGTTCAAGTCGGTCATCATCAAACCGGAGCAACTGACGGAGATCATGGAGACGTTCCTTTCGTGGGACACTGTGATCGGCAATGAAAAAAAGCGCGCGCACGTCCAAAACCTGAAGAATTCGCACGCCCCCGCGTCCGTCCATGCCAAGGACGTCCTTTGCCCGGTATGCGGGAACAGGATGATCCTCCGCGCCAACCGGCGAGCCGGAAACAAGTTCTGGGGGTGTTCGAAATATCCGGCATGTCGGGGAATCCGGGAGGCCGTCGAGGACTAATGGAAGAATTTTTCGGTTGATCGATAGGGGCAACGACGCAAAACGACACTGGCGCCCCAAGCCTTTGCGGTCATTGCCGCGCGCTACCATCCATGCGGCGCCCCGACGCCGTCAAGAGCCGGATCGAGTCATGAGAAATCATGATGGTGCCGGTGGCGACCTTCGCCGAGGACGTGCTCGTGTGGATGCGAATGGACGACGACGTGCTCTGGGCGCTCGGGAGCGGAAGCGCCGCAACGACTTCGGCCCCGAGGCCGTCGGCGCCGCCGCGCGCGGGTGCAACCCCGCCGCCATCCCCGGCGTCCGCGAAACGGACGCCGCGCTGCTCGTCCCCGCCGCCGCGCTCGACGCCGCCCGCCCCGCCTTCGCGCGCTGGGCCGGCCCGAAAGAGTGAAACCCCCGCTCGCGCGGCGCCGCCGCGCGCTTGACGGCGGCGGCGCGCTCGGCGCGCCGGGGGAGGGACCGCCCAGGACCGTGAAGAACCTCACGAACGACGGCTTGCGGGCAGGGTGACGGAAACGGCGGTGCCCGCGCCGGGCGTCGACCGGATGCCGACCCGGCCGTTGTAGAGGGTCGCGATCGCCTTGACGAGGGCGAGCCCCAGCCCGTTGCCCGGCACGTTCCGGCTGCGGTCGGAGCGGTAGAAACGGTCGAAGACGTGCGGAAGGTCCTTCTCCTCGATTCCGGGGCCGGAGTCGGAGACGATCAGGGTGACCGTCGGGCCGTCCGACGCCACGGAGACGGCCACGCGCCCGCCGCGCGGGGTGAACTTCAGGGCGTTGTCGAGGAGGTTGGCGAAAAGTCGCTGCAGGTGGTCGCGCTGCACCGCGACCGGGATCTCGCGATCGGGCCGGGCGAGCGAAAGCGAGAGGCCGCGGTCCTCCGCCAGCGTCGAGAACAGCTCGACGGACTCCGCGGCGACCTGTCCGGCGTCGATCGGTTCGCGGTGAGCGGTGCGGCTGCCCGCCTCCGTCCGCGCGATTTCGAGCATGGCATTGATCATCGACAGCATCGAGGCGCACTCCTCGGCGACGTCCTCGGCGAGCCCGGCGCTGTCGCCGGAGGAGAACGCCAGCTCAGCCCGCCCGCGCAGGCGGGTGATCGGGGTGCGCAGGTCGTGCGCGATGTTGTCCGAGATGGTCCGGAGGTCGGTCACGACGGTCTCCGTCTCCGCGACCATCGCGTTGAACCCCTCGACGAGGGCGTCGATCTCGCGGCCGCTGCCGACGCGGGAGACGCGGACGGTGTAGTCCCCCTTGCGCACCTTGTCCGCACCGGCCAGCAGGGCGTTGATGCCGCGCACGAAGACGCCCGAAAGGAGCCAGCCGAGGGCGCTGCCGAGGCAGAGCGTCAGCGCGAGGCAGACGACGCCCGTGACGAGGATGAGCCGCATCGAGCGGGCGTCGTAGAGGTGGGCGAAGACGAAGATCCGTCCGTCGAAGGCGCTTTCTCGGCCGACGCGCCAGTGTCCGCGGCCGACCGTCGCCGTCCCGCGCGCCCCCGGCGCAAGCGCGAGGCCGGCGGCGGCGAGGCGCACCGCCGTCTCCCGCGAAACGGGCGTGGAGGCGAGGATCTCGCGGCCGTCGGGCGAGAGGAGGAGGTTGATGGAGTCCCGCTCCCCGACCTCGTGCTTTTCATCGGAGAACTGGAACGCCATGTGACCGACGCGATCCGGGGGCGACAGGCGGACCGCCTCGACGCGGTAGTCCGGAGCGGCCAGGTCGAAGACGAACGCCTCGCCGTCGCGCTCGCCGGCGATCCAGTAGCGCGACGGCCCGTCGGAGAAGCAGCAGACCGGGCGGACGTCCGGATGGGCGCGGACGATGGCCGCGCGAATCGCGGGGGGGACGTCGTCCCATCCGATCGCACGCTCCGGCCCGGTGTACTCGGCCCCGGTGAGGTATTCTGCGGAAAACTCCGCGAACTGGAAGTCGAGGTTCTCCTCGGCCTGGCGGATCTGCCGGGCGGCGTAGATGCCGTAGAGGGTCGCAAACCCCACGAGCAGCAGCAGCACGAACATGGCGAGGTAGGCGCCCGCGATTCGCGAGCGGAGCGTGGCGAAGGGGCGGCTCCTAGTCGAGGACATAGCCGAACCCCCGGACGGTCCTGATCAGCTTCCTGCCGAAGGGCTTGTCCACCTTTTCGCGAAGCCGGCACATCCGCGACTCGACGATGTTCGTGCCGGTGTCGAAGTCGTACTCCCAGACGTGCTGCATGATCGTGGTCCGGGAGACGACGCGGCCGCGGTTGCGCATGAGGTATTCGAGCAGCTGGTATTCGAGCGGCTGGAGGTCGATGCGGACGCCGGCTCGGAAGACCTTGCGGGACCGCGTGTCGAGCTCGAGGTCATCGACCCGGAGCGAGGTCTCCTCGGCGACGGACGAGGCGCGGCGCAGGAGGGCGCGCACGCGGGCCAGGAGCTCCGCCACGGAGAAGGGCTTGGCGAGGTAGTCGTCGCCGCCCGCCTCCAGGCCGTCGATCTTGTTCTCGACGGAGCCGAGCGCGCTCAGGACGATGACGGGGAAGGACTTTCCCAGCCGCCGGATCTCCCGGATGAGAGAGAGCCCGTCCCGCTTCGGAAGCAGGATGTCGACGACGGCGACGTCGAAGTCCCCGACGCGGACGCGGTCCAGCGCCTCCTCGCCGTCGCGCGCGACGACCGTGGCGAAGCCGTCCTGGCGGAAGGCCCGTTCGACAAAATCGGCGGTCTTGGCGTCGTCCTCGACGATCAGGATGTTCACGCGGGCCATTCTAGGCGCGCCGTCCGCCGCTGTCAATGGAGCCGGCCGAAGATTGCCAAAATGTAATGTTGCGGCAAAACGGCGGCAATCCCCGCGTGGCAGACTGCGCCCGCAACCCGACGAAACAAGGAAAACGCCATGCAACAGCCTGCCCCGCCGTCCCGTCTCCCGCCCGTCTCGGTGGTCCTGCCCGTCTACAACGAGCAGGACTGCCTCGACGCCGTCCTGCCGGAGCTCGTCGCCGCCTGCGCGGTGTTCGAGGACTACGAGATCCTCGCCGTGAACGACGGTTCGACCGATCGCTCCGGGGAAATCCTGCGCGGCTACGCCCGCCGCGACGGCCGCGTCCGCGTGGTCGCCCTCGACCCGAACTCCGGGCAGAGCGCCGCGCTCTGGGCCGGTTTCCAGAAGGCGCGCTTCCCGATCGTGGCGACGCTCGACGCCGACGGCCAGAACGACCCGCGCGACATTGCCGCCTGCCTCCGCCAGATGCTCGACGAGGGAGCGGACATCTGCGCCGGCATCCGCGCGGACCGGCAGGACGCCTGGTCCAAGCGCGCGGGAAGCCGCCTCGCGAACTTCGTCCGCCGCCTCGTCCTCGGCGACGGCGTCCTCGACACGGGCTGCCCCCTCAAGACCTACCGCACCGCCTATCTCCGGCGCCTCCAGTACTGGAACGGCATGCACCGCTTCCTGCCCGCCCTCTGCCAGGCGCTCGGCGCCAGGGTGGTGCAGCGGCCCGTGGCGCACCGCCGCCGCCTGGCGGGCGCGAGCAAGTACACGAACCTCGGGCGCCTCAAGGTCACGCTCCGCGACCTGGCCGGCGTCGCGTGGCTCAAGTCCCGGACGCGCCGCTTCCGGTTCGTCGAGGAGTCCGCCCATGCCTAGCGCGCGCCGGTTCCTGCTACCCGCAATCGCGAGCCTCCTCTTCGTCCTCGCCTACTGGGGGCCCCAGTACGCGCGTCGCGGCCACTGGGAGCCCGACGAGGCCCGCTTCGTCTACGTCGCGCGCGAGATGGCCGCGACGCACTCCTTCCTCGTCCCGCACCGCAACGGCGAGATCTACGCCCACAAGCCGCCTCTCATGATGTGGCTCGTCCAGGCGGGAGAGGCGCTCTTCGGCGAGCCGTTCGGCTCGCGCCTTCCGACGATCGTCGGCGCGTTCCTGTCCGTGCTCTCGTTCTTCTCCATCGCCGCGCGGCTGGCCGGGCGGCGCGTGGCGGTCTACGCCGTGCTGGTCGCCTGCACCTCGGTCCGGTTCTGGTCCTCCCTGGGATTCGGCCAGATCGACGCGCTTCTCACGGGGCTCGTCCTGTCGGCGGCCGCCCTCTTCCTTTCCCGCGACGGCAAGGTGGCGACGGCGAAGATCCTCCCGGCCTTCCTCTGCGCGGGCCTGGCGATGCTGGCGAAGGGGCCGGTCGGGCTCGTCCTCCCCGTCCTGGTCGTCGCCTCCATCCGCATCCCGGACCGCGGCGGCCCCTTCCCCGCGCTCTCGCCCGCCCAGTGGTGCCTCGGATTCTCCGTCGCCCTCCTCGTGCCCGGGCTGTGGCTTGCCGCCGCGGCGCTGGCCGGCGCCCCCGCCTCCTACTTCCGCGAAATCCTCCTTTCCCAGAACCTCTCGCGGGCCGCGGGCGCCTACGGTCACGTCCGGCCCTTCTGGTACCTTGCCGCGAATTTCCCGATCGGCTTCCTCCCGTGGACGCTCGTCCTTCCCGCGGCCGTCCCGATCCTCCGAAGGCGCAACCCAACGCTGCTCCGCCAGGGCGCGCTCTGGGTCGCCTTCGTCGTCCTGTTCTTCTCCGTCCCGGTGTCCAAGCGCGACGTCTACATCCTCGCCGCCTACCCCGGAGCCGCCCTGATCGTCGCCGCCGCCGCGGACGCCCTCTGGGAGAAGGCGTGGTACCGAAACGCCGTCCAGGCCTTCCTCGTCGCCCTTCCCGTCCTCCTGGCCACCGCCGCCTTTGCTCTTCGGCTCGTTGCCCTGGAACTGCATCCGCTGCCGTCCTTCTCGAAAATCGCCGCCGTCGCCGACGGTCTGTCCGTCGCCTGCGTGGCGGGTGCCGTCCCGACGGGATTGTGCGCCGGGCTGCCCGCCACGGACCTGGCGAAGCGGCATGGGGCCATGATCCCCGCGCTCGCCCTCGCTGCCGCCTTCCTGTGCCTGGGCGCCCTCGCGATGCCGGCCCTCAATCCCGTCAAGGAGCCGTTCGATCTCGTTCCCGTCGTGGAGCGGACCGTCCCCGCCGGCGGGCGGCTCCTCCTCTTCGACATCGACGGTGAGTCCCTCGCCCTCCACGCGAACCGCCGCGGCCTGCGCCTCGACGACGACGAGTCGATGCGCGCCGCCATGGCCGCCGAGGGCTCCGGCCTCGCGGTGTTCCCGGCGAAGGCGGCCTCCAACCTCGTCGAGCGCTATTCGCCGCTCGTCCGGGAAACGGGCCGCGTGTCGATGGGCAGAAAGGCCTACGTCTGGGCGCATTTCGCCAACGAGCCCAGTCCGCAACCGCCGGACGGCGCGAGGGATGCACCATGAGCCTGCTCCTCGCCATCCCCGCCGCCCTGGCGGCCACGACGGTCCTTTGCGCGGTTGGAGCGCCCCGCCTGTGGCTCTGCGGAATCACGGCGCTCGTCCTGCCACCCGTCGCCGCCTTTGCGGTTTCCCTCCTTGGGGCGCTTGCCGGCAACTACGCGCTGTTCGCCGCGTGCCGCACGCGGACCGCCCGGCGGGTCGTCGACCGGATCGCCCGCGGCCGCCTCTCCCCGCTCGGGCGCCCGCCGCGCCTGCGCGTCGGCGTTTCCGGGGTCGTTCTCCTGCGGCAGGCGCCGTGCCCCGGCGCCGTCACGACGATTCTCCTCTCGCGCGCCGGCGTCTCGACGCGCGACTTCCTGATCGGGTCGCTGGTCGGCTTCCTGCCCTCGACCCTCCTGACGGTCCTGCTGGCGGGGACGGCCGCCACCGTCCTTCCCGAGGGCGTCCTCGCCTGGACGTCCGCCGCCGTGGCACTGGTTGCCGCAATCGTCTGGCTGGTCCAGGGGAGAGGCGAAACGCGCTTCCGTTCCGGGGCGCGGTTGTGGTAGACTCCGCGGCCATGGACATCGAGGAAGCCAGGGAGTTCTTCTCCCACGACCGGTTCGCGACCGAGAACGGGATCACGCTCGAGGAGCGCGACGAAAACCACGCCGTCGCGAGCCTCGCGCTCGCGGAGCGCCACCGCAACGCGCACGGCGGCGTGATGGGCGGCGCGATCTTCACGCTCGCCGACTTCGCCTTCGCGGCGCTCACGAACGGCCCCGACCGCTCGACCGTCGCCCAGCAGGTCTCTGTCAGCTTCCTCGCCGCGCCCAAGGGCTCGCGGCTCGTCGCCACCGCCCGCTGGCGCAAGGACGGCCGCAGCTCGTGCGTCGTCAATGTCGACGTCGCCGACGACACCGGCCGCGACATTGCCCAGTTCGTCGGGACGGGCTTCAAGCTCCCCGCCCCATGAACGACCCCGCCGCCGAGCTCCCGGGCCTGCTTGGAGGCGACGTCGGACGCTCCGGCGGCCACCCTGCAAGGAGACGCGAAACAAGTCGGGCCAGTAAAGACTACTAAAATAATTGTGAATAACGAACTCACTCCACCGTACATCCCGTTCGGCGTTGCATCCCTCAGTCGAAAACGAGTTAAAAATCATTTGTAAATGCGGTCAAATTTTCTGCTTGCAATTCGCACCGCGCTTTGCTAGACTCCGCGCCGTTTTCACAACCAAAACGGTAGTGATTAGTCCAGCACCCACCGCGGAAAGGAGGTTCGCCAAGAAATGAAACCCGATCGATGTCCGACCCGAATGCGGACGCCAACCCACCTCTTCGGTTGAACCGACAACCAACTTCAACCATCAACCTCTTCGTTCGGTTCGACCACCCACCAACAAACACCGCCAGGCTCGCAAACCAGTCAACCTGCGAACCTGCCAACCTCCCGAAAGGATCCGAACCATGAACAAGACCACCTCCTCCCTCCTTCTCTCCTCCGCGCTTCTCGCCTCCACCGCCGTCGCGGGCGTTCCGCTCAACGGCCTGCAGGGCGATGGCGGCATCGCGTTCAACCCCGTGGCGTTTCTAGCCGGCACCTACGACGACGGCACCAACCATGTCGTCTCCGCACCGCAGGTCGGCACGTGGTTCACG
>DJYI01000025.1:3740-50019 GCA_002448475.1 Verrucomicrobia bacterium UBA6982 | reverse complement strand
CCGGGCCTCGTAGCCAAGGCTCCGCAGGAAGCGGCCGGCGGTTTCCAGCGCGCCGAGGATCGATTCGACGGAGGACTGGGCCTCTCGGCCGCGTCCGCCTTGCGGACAGGCGCCGCGCGAGGCGGGGGAGGCGCGGCCGGAGGAACGGAGCCTCTCGGAGTCGTAGTGCCAGACATCGCCGCCGTCAGCGGCTGTCGGGCGACCGGAGCGCCGGGCACCGGCGGCCTTCCGGCGGGGGCGCGGGAAATCACGGGAGGAGTGGTGCATGGGGGAAAGGGTAGACCACCGCAGAGAGATTGTCAACTACGGTGAAACGTGAAACCGGGGTGCATTGGCAAGCCAGGACGTGACGTCTATCATCGTCCGCGGTTGCAGATGCAGTCAGTCGATGTGCCAGCATGGCGCTCCATCGAGCGCGGCAGCTAGTCGATGTGCCAGCATGGCGCTCCATCGAGCGCGGCAGCTAGTCGATGTGTCAGCATGGCGCTCCATCGAGCGCGAGTGAATCGAGGGCGAATGAAATGGATTTCAAAGGCGCGATAGAGATGCTGGAACGGCGCGGCAAGGTCGTCCATGTGAAAAGCGAGGTCGATCCGGTCCATGAGCTGGCCGGCATCGCCAAGAAGTTCGAGGGTTCGGAGAGAGTGGTTCTCTTCGAGCGGGTTAAGGAGTGCCGGCATCCCGTGGTCTGCGGGCTGTGGTGGAACCGGGAAATCATAGGATCGCTGTTCGGCGTCAGCGCCGGTGGTGTTCCTGAATTGTTTGCCGCGGCCGGGGCGCGCTTCCGTCAAAATCCGGTTCCTCCTGTTGTCGTGGAAGACCCGCCATGTCAGGAGGTGGAGTCGCCAGAGCCGGATCTCGGCGAGCTTACAATTCCGACGCTGGCTCTCGGCGACGGCGGCGCATATTTCAGCAACTGCGTAGTGATCGCCAAAGATCCGGACACTGGAGTGCGCAACACGTCGATCCACCGTCTGATGATCACCGGAAAAAAGGAGGTCAGCGGGTTCTACGCCAAGCGCGACGACAGGTGGGTCGTGGAGGTGCTGGCCGTCACCCACAGGAGAAATCCGCTCATGTCCACGCTTCTGCCCGGAAAGGAGGTGTGGAATTCCGTAGGATGCACTGCGGAGGCGGCTGAATGACCGAACTCGCGATTGGAGAAGGTCGTTTTCGTCTGATCCTTCGCGCGCTCGACACCGACGGGAACGGCCTTGTCGTGTTTCTGACGGGAGGTGATCGCCCACATTTGGGCGGAGTGTCGTTGGCGGCGCCGCCGCTGGCCGGTTCCGGAGGTCTTTCCCGGTGCGATTCCTGGGATCTGACTCTGCCCGGACACAAGGACAAGGAGCTGGCCGCGCGCCTTGCGCGGCAAATCTGCCTTGCGGTCGGCGAGCCGGTTTCCGTCAATGTCGGCATTCACATCGACGCCGCAGCTTCGGAGGACATCATTCGCGTCACGGAGAACGCGGAAGCCCTTGTCGGGCGGTTCATTGCGCAATACTCCGCCACTCCTTTGCCTTGTCAGCGGACGTCGATTTCGAAGATTGATATTCCGTAGTCGGTGTTGCGGCGCATTCCGGTGATGCGGAAGTGGCGCGCCCGGACCGGCGCGAATGAGTGTTCGGCGCGTCCGGCGGCGGTGGATTCGCACTTGGCGACGGTCCTCCATTCGCCATTCTCGGCGCGCGCCTCCAGCCGGTATTCGGCCGCGCGGGCGTTTTCCCAGTCGATCGCGCATCGCGAAATCGTCCGCTCCTTGCCGAAGTCAAGGCTTATCCATTCGCCGTCGCGGTGGTTCGACCCCCAGCGCGTCCGCGGATCGCCGTCCACGGCGAAGCGCGGCGCCAGGCCGCCATTCTCCTCGCCAGACGCGGTGACGCTGGCAAGCCGCGCCAGGTTCACGCTTCCCGGACGCCCGACTTCTATCGCGCATTCGGCGGCAACCGCGCCGGACATGGCCGAAAGCAGGTAGTGTCCGGGCCGCAGGAACTCTATCATGCCGCCCCTTTGCGCCCTGAAAAATTCCCGAGGCACGGGTCTTCCGGCGCCGTCGGTCATGCGCATCCTGACTCCAGTAAGCGCCATTTCCCCGCCGAACTGGTCCTTCGCCGAGAGGCCAACCTTGACCGGCTCGCCGACAAGCGCCACAACGTTCGTCGCGGCAAACTCCAGCGTCGAAACGGCAAGCGCCTCCTCGACCGGAAGCCGCCGCTGCACGCTCATCCCGCCCACTTTCGCCGTCACCGCCGCGAAGCCGTTGGTCGTCGGGGCGAACGCGACTACGGTCCCGCGACTGCCCGCGCCGAATTTGCCATCGTCGCTTGACCATTCCGCCTCCACCGGCCGCATCGTCGTCCCTCCGAACCACGCCATGACGGACAGCCGCGACGGCGTCCCCTCCTTCAGGACGTCGCGATCCGCCTTGATCGCCAGCCCCAGCGGCGCATTTGTCCCGTCGGCCGGGACTTTCCTCCCGAAAACCCTCCATGAGAAAATCGACACTCCGTATTGCGTGGCCTTTTCAAGGGCCCGCATCCTCACATATCGCGCCTGCTCCCTGTTGAAGTCCAGCCGCTGCAACCCCTGGTGTCCGGAGCGCTCGCCGCCGAGCGGCCTCCAGTTGCGGCCGTCTGACGAGCATTCCAGAGCGTATCGCGCCGCAAACGAGTTCTCCCAGACGATTTCCGCGCCGAAGAGTTCATGCTTGCCGCCGAGGTCGATTGTGGCGGTCGATTCGGGGTCGTCATGCGCCGATGACCAGCGCGTTGCGTCGTCGCCGTCCGTGACGTTGCCGCCGCCAAGCCCGGCGGACTCCTCCGAAGACACTTCGACTGGCCTGCCTTGCGCGATGTCGCGCATTGTCACGCCTTCCGGAATGAGCGGCGCGGCCGGCAGGTCGGACGCTGCGACGCGGAGCGGCGATGGCGCCCGTCCGCCGACAGTCAGGCAGCGCGGCGGCGCGGCGAGTTCGCCAACGGCATTTCCCTTCCCGTCGAAGAATCGGACTGTCCGCGGCCTGTCGCCGGTGTTGTAGGCGGCCAGTGTCCGCCGGCCGTCGGGCGTGACGAAGGCGCGGGCGCACGGCCAGTCGGCGCGGACGGAGAAGTCAGGCGTCCCGAAAGCGAGATGCGAGTGCGTCGCCCAGTATGTCATGTGCGCCGTGTCGGCGGCGGTCGCCGCCCTGTAGCCGCGCTCGCGCAGTTCGTCGAACACTTTGGCCGCCTGCACGGGATCGTGGCGCTGGAGGTAGCTCAGCAGGACGTTGCCCAGCGACTCGTTCCCGACTGGCGGCGTCTCGTCCCCGGCGCGGTTGCGCCCGTTCTCGAACCAGCCGCCGATTTCCTTGGTGCGCCACATCGTCTCCCAGT
Organism: Verrucomicrobia bacterium UBA6982; assembly: GCA_002448475.1. Classification (GTDB taxonomy): domain Bacteria; phylum Verrucomicrobiota; class Kiritimatiellia; order RFP12; family UBA3636; genus UBA3636. The sequence goes on along the minus strand of DJYI01000025.1, from coordinate 46,648 downwards.
CCCATTTGGCGAAATCGAGGTTTTCGCTCAGGTAGTCGAGCGCCGGCGTGTTAGGTAGCCACTGGATGGAGTGCATCCACACGGGGTCGCCGGAGAAGTATGTCCACCAGCCTACGCCGTGACATGTGAGGTTGGAGTTGTAGGGATGCTCGAACTTGGTGTAGTCGATGTTCTCGCGGTCGCGGTCGAACCAGTATTCGGCTATGGCGCGCGCCTCGGAGACGTAGCCGAAGATGCCGGCGTCGCGCATGGCGTCGTCGCCTAGCGCTAGTCCCAGCAGATACAGCCCGCCCCAGCCCTGCATGGCCTCCGACGACGATTCCTGCCCGTTGCCGTTGCCGTCGCCAAGCCCTCCGGCGAAGGAGTGTCCGGCCCACGGGTCGAAGGTGCGCATGAAGGGGAAGCGACTTTCCGCGCGGTCCCAGTTGGCGTAGTCCCTGGCTATGAGCGAGAGCATCGGGCCGAAATTGTCGCGGAAGTCGTCGTCAACAAGGCACAGCAGCGCGCCCGCGTAGGTGAAGTATCCGTAGTGGAAGTGGTGGTCGTTGAAGGTGTCGGAGTCGTATGACGTCCCTTCGCCGACAAGGCCGCCCCATTTCGGGACGTAGGAGAAGAAGAACCGCTCCTCGCCGGGCGTCCATGTGAGCCAGTCCTCGAACTTGGCGCGGAGCTTGGCGTGCGCGGCGCGGAAGGTCGTGGCGTCGCCGGTTTCGCGCGCCGCCATCATCGCGAAGGCCATCTGGAGCAGACCCTTGCCGCCCCAGTAGGTGTCGCCGCCGAATGTTCCGCGCGCGGCGTAGTCGGCGGCGAGGTCGCGCATGAGCGCGTCGTCGTATGCTGGCGCGTCGCGGTAGTCAGCTGAGCGCGCGGTCCCGTCCGGCATTGCCCAGTAGGGCAGCATCCCCGGGAATGGGTAGTCGATGGAGAGCGAATTCCCGGCGGCGGCGCACTGCCTGCCGCGCGGCGTCTGCCACGCAATGCCGGAAATTGTCGCAAAGCCGGGCTTCGTCCCCTTCAGGTGGTGCGGCTGGAAGCCCTGGAGCGCGGGTGGCGACGGCGCGCGCCCAAGCAGGTCCTCGGTCTCGACGTTCCACGTTGTGCGCAGCGTCGCCGTCGTCTCGTCGTAGCGCCAATCGACGCGCGTTGACCTAATGATCGCGAATGCGTGTTTCGAAAGCGTTGCAAAGGCGGCGCGGTCTGGCACCAGGCCCACTACGGCAAATGTCCTGCCGTCGCCCCAGATGCCGTAGAGGTCTTCGCCAACCTGCACGAGTTTGCCGCCGCCGTTTTTTTCGAGCGTCGCGGGCTCGCCGCCCTCGAACGAGACTACCGGCGCGACACCCCGGCATTCCACCCACGTGAACGGCGAGCCATGCACAAGCGTCGCGCGCATGCGACGGCCGCCGTCGGCGGCGTCCCGCAATTCGAATTCGACATCCCAGTCGTGCCAGCCCGAGATATCCGCCGACGCCGGCGCGAAGTCCCCGCCGCCGGAAATCACGACGGCCGTGCGCTCCTTCATCTCCGTGCCGTTGTCGATCCAGTATGACGGAAATGCGACGCGCACGCCGTCGGCGCCGATGCGGACTTTTGCCGGATAGCTCCAGAGGTTGCCGGTCCAGCGGTTGACGAGCGCGTCGGTCCACCAGTCGTTGGTGGGGATCGGTTCGCCCCTGGCGACTCTGGCCTCCATTTCCGGCGAAAGGAACAGGGGCCTGTTCTGCATGAATCGGCTCTGGTCGCCCCAGTGGCGCGTGGAGCGGGCGAGCCGCCAGGGCGCGTAGGAGGCGTAGCTGCCGGCGCCGCACATCGTCACCTCCTGCGCGGCGGCCGGACGCAATAGGGCCAGCATGGCTCCGGCGGCAAGTATTGTCGGACGCCCCTTCACGATTCCCTGACAACGAGGCTCGGCTCGATGACTTCCCTTGCGAATGGCGCGTCCGGATGCGAAAGCCGTTTCATCAAGAGACGCACCGCGATGTGGTCCATCTTATGGACGTCGATCGAAATGGTGGTCAGCGGCGGAGAGGAGGCCTTGGCCCAGAGCGTGTCATCCGTCCCGACGATGTGGATGTCGTCCGGGACGCGCAAGCCCACTTCGCCCAGCGCCGCCAGCGCGCCGGCGGCCATTTCGTCGTTCATGCAGTAGAGACCACGCGGCGGCTTTCCTCCCGCGAGAATCGCCCGAGCGGCGTCGCGTCCGCCGCGCCGCATGAACAGACCCGTCGCGCGGCGGATGCGTTCGGGGTCGCCGCCCGCCTCGCGGATTGCTTCGAAAAATCCCTCAAGTCGCCTGTTGGAGGCCAGGTCTTCGGGATTGCCCTCGATTATCGCCATCTCCTCCGGAGCGAGTCCGAGCGAGAGCAGGTGGCGCGCGGCGAGCCGCCCGATTGCCGGGTTGTCCACGCGGACGCCATCTACCGGGAGGTCTCCGGCGTCGTGGTCCAGCACGACGGCCGGCGGCCCGGCGTTAAGCAGCCGCGAGAGAATGTCCGGATTGAAGGCCCCCATGTAGATCATTGCGTCGGCATGGGCGCGCCGGACGATTCCCGGCATTGCCGACGGCTGCTCCTCGCCGGCGGCGATTGCAAGCAGGTTCGAGCGGGTTGCGCCAAGCTCGTCCCAGAGGCCAGAAATCATTTCCTGGTGGTAGATGCCGTAGCTGCGCGGGTTGAGGACGCGCGAGAACAGCCCGACCGTGAGCGACCTTTCCTCGTCCGCGACCGCCGCAGTGGCCCCGCGCTCGGCGGCAAAGTTGCCCTGCGCCCGGACTGATATGACGAGTCCGGCCTCCTTGAGGTCTTCGATCGCCTTCATGGCGGTGAGGCGGTTCGCGCCCCACGCGGCGGCTATGTCGTTGAGAGACGGAAGCCGCGCCCCGGGCGCTATCGCGCCCGTGCGCAGCTTCCGGCGCAGGTCGTCGGCGATCTTTTTCCAGAGATAGTCGCTCGCCCGCGATGTGCCCGCGCGCCGGGGCTTGGCGACCTTCGCCTGGTTTGCGCGCCGTTTTGCGGCGGCCGTCGTCCTGGCCGCCGCCTTTGCTTTAGTTGCGTTGTCCGTCTTCTGTGACATTTCCCGATCAGTGAATGATGAAGACCGTGGGAGCGGAGCCGACCTCCAGCGTTCCTGTTCCCTGAAGAATGCCGAGCGTCGCGGCGCTGTGACTGCCCGTGTGTTTCACGCCGTCTATCGTCAGCGCCTTGACTTTGAGCGTCCTGCCGCCAAGGTCGATTTTGACGTCGGCGGAGTCGGGGATCGAGAGCTCCCCTGCGCTCGCGTTCGAGTCGAGCCTGATGCGCGCGCCGGGAAGCACCGTCCAGTCGGTCGAAGAGGTCGTGGCCGGGAATGGCTCCCAGTAGGTTAGTTTTAGCGTGTATGGCGTTGTCTCGTTGCCAGTCGTCCCGGTCTCTTCGAGCGTGAAGTGCGCCTCGTATGCCGCCTGATCGACTTTCGCGCCGGCGAGGTGGATGCGCTCCGCGTTGAAGAGCAGGCCGTAGGCGTTGTCCTTCCACTCATTGGCCGCGTTGAAGGTGTATGCGCAGGCCGGGTAGATTGTCCCGCCGCCGCTGAGGGACACGAAGTTCATGTAGGTGGAGCCGCCCCAGGTTCCGCATATCGCGCCGGCGTCGCCGACTTTCGCGTTTCTGATTTGCGATGAATAGACCTGCATCGTCCCGTTGCCGACGAGTGTTCCTGTGGAGGTGATCGCGGCGTTTGAGACGACGGTGTTCGCGACGGCCAGATCGTCGATTGCGTTGCCGAACGCGTCCAGTATCAGCACGGACGCCGTTGTGTTCAGCGTCGCGGGCTCTCCGCCCTGCCACGCGCCGTTCATGTAAACGTAGTCGAAGTCGCTGGCGAAGAAGGTGCCGGCCTTGAAGGCCACGACCGCTCCGTCCTTCACGATGGCGAAGGCGTAGTGGTAAACGGAGCCGGACGCGGGGAGCGACGCGACTTTCGTGGCGACGCCTTCGCTCACCGCCACGACTTCGCCCTTGGCGACGATGTTGGCCTCGGTGACAGCGCCTGTGTCAAAGGCGACATAGACGCTGGCCTCCGCGTCGATTGCGGAAATCGTCGCCGTGAGCGTCGCGGCGTTGGCCGTCGATGTGGCGTTCACGGCCGAAATGCGGTTGTCGGAGACAACGGGGTCGTATGCGATCGTCACCGACGATCCGGAAGCTTCCACGTCGAAGAATGTCTCCCACTGCTCGTCCGTGATGGCGGCGCCGTCGAGCACAATGTAGCCGGGCGCGACGAGGACAGACTTTGCGCTCGCAGCGTCGGTGACGCTGTTGTTGCTGCCAACAAACGTAAAGGACGACGCCTTGCCGGGAAGGAAGTTCACGAAGGTCTTGTCGGCGGCATTCTGATATGTGCCGGGAGGATATACGCCGAACCACTGGTCGGCGCGCGTCGTCGTGAGCGCGGAACCGTAGAGCGAGAAAACAACCGGGTCGGTCAGGACGATTGTCGCAATGCTGACGGTCGAGTTTGAGAATGCGACGTCGCCGGAGACGTTGCAGTCGCCGGAAAGCGCCAGCGTCGCGCCGTCGAAGTGGTCCTTGTCCGTGATGGCGAGGATTCCAGAATAGTTGGCGTTCTTCCCGAACCAGCGGATGTCCGTCACGGCCGTCGGGGCCGTGGCGGTTTCCGCGCCGTCCTTCAGCCAGTTCGCCGCGTTGCCGAGGTTGTTGTCCTCGCCGATGTATTCATAGACGTCCGTCAGGTCGCCGTAGTCGCCGCATGGCGCCATGACGCGCTTCGTCACTGCGGCGCTCGCCGTGTATTCGCCGTTGTAGAGGAGGAATGCGCGGATGAAGTTGTAGCCTTCTTCGAGCGTGAGGGTCTCGATCACGTCGCCGGTGTCCGCGACGGTTTCGCCCTCTGTTGCCGTCGGCCAGCTGGAGAACGTCTCGCCGTAGTCGCGCGTCCCCTGCACGAAATAGACCGTGGCGTCGCCGCCGGAATACTTCGTCACGGCCACGGTGACCTCGACTTCACCGTTCTGAACATCGCCGGCCGTCAGCGTGCCAAGACCCCAGCCATCGACCGACTTCATGGATATTGTCGTCGTGCCGTCGCCGTTGTCGGTGTAGGAGAAGTGTGTGTTGAACGTCGCCTCGTCAATGACCTGTCCGTTGTAGCGGATCAGCGGGTTTGCGCCGGAGAAGAATGTGGAATACGGATTGGCGCTCAGGCTGGACTGGAAAGTGTATTTTGCGGAACGCGCCGAACCATCGACAAAATTCAAATAGCCCGACGCATGGTAGAAGCCTGCACTGTGGGCAGTCCCGCTGTTGACGATTTCGGCGTCCGAAATCGTGATGGGGCCGGTGATCAATGCAATTAGAGCGCAGGAAACCTTGCCGCCGGAATATACGGGACTTGTAGCGCCGCCTTCGCTCTTGAGTTCGTTTACGCCTTCGACTTCGGCGCCATTGCTCAATGTCAGCGACGAGATGACCAGATTCGAGTTGTTGCGTGTTACAGCAACATTGCCGTCGATCACGACGTCGTCCGTTTCGGCCGGGACGCGGTTCAGATCCCAGTTGCCGGCCGTTGCGTAGTCGGTTGTCCCGGCGCCGCCGGTCCATGTGATCGTGTCGGCGTTGAGCGCGAATGCGCCTAGCATTGTTGCCAGTGCAGCGCATAATGCCTTTGTGTTCATGTGTTTTCCTTGTTGGTGGTTGTTTGTGGGAATTGGCGAATGCCCGCTAGTCGGCAACGTATTCCACGTCGTCGATGTAGAAGGTCTTGACGGAGCCCTGTCCGCCGAAGCTGAAGCCGAAGCCAGTCTTGATGCATGAGAGATCGACGCCTTCGAGGTCAATGCGGTAGCGCGTCCAGGCGTCGGTGAGCACGATGTCCTTGAAGGACGCCTTGCCGCTGTCCGGGAACTTCCGATCCGGGCCGATGCCGCCCATGTGGAACGAGACCTTCTCGCCGCCGGAGGCGCCGCGCGCCCAGAATTGCAGATGGCGGGCGCTAGTCAGGTTCACCCCTCCGGCCGCGTCGCCCCAGTCGCCAGCCGGACTCTGCCAGTTGAGGCCGGCCCAGCCTTCTGGGTCGCGCCACTTGACTTCCATGCACGTTTCGCCCGAATGCGGGTTTCGTGTGCTCTTGTCATCGACGGCGAGTTTCGACACGTCGCTGCCCATCCAGCCGGATGGAACCCAGGGCGAAGAGGGGCCGTTCTTGTAAACGGCGCATGGCATCGGAGCCGGCGCAAGGGGGATTTTCGCGGCCGGACCGGCGCCGAGCATCGGGCGGTTCGCGTAGGCGACCGTCCCCTTGCGGCGCCCGTTTCCGCCAAGATCGTAGATGTGGCAGAAGAGGCGGAACTTCCCGCCGCCGGGGAGTTTGACCGTCGCCTCCGGCGTCCCCTGTCCCGCGACAATCGCGCCATCGATTGGCGCCGGAAGGGAGATGCCCGTTCCGTTGAGGCCGTATTCGGAGCATTCCGGCAGCAGCGACCAGACGTATTCGAGCGCGTCGCCGTCGGGATCGGAGGCCGACACGCGCGCCGTCGCGGTCGCTCCTTCCGCCGGCTTTTCCGTGGAGAGCGCCATCGCGGGCCAGACGTCGGCCAGCGCGGCGATCTCGTCCGCCGTCTTGCCGGCCTCGCGCGCGGCCGCGACCTTCGCCTTGTAGATTTCGGAAATCGGCGTCAGCGTCGGCGCGTGGTTGGCGGGGTGGCCGCCCCAGTTCTTCTCCGAGAGCGCAATCGCCGCCTCGGTGAGAGTTTCGTCCGGCAGCTGGAGTCCGAACCACGTAGGCGTCGCCTCCACCTTGTAGCCCCAGGTGAAGGCGTATGTTCCAAGGCACCGGCCCTTCTCCGCGCCGTCCGGCAGCGCCGCCGTGCGCAGATACCAGCCGACCTTCTGCGTGGAGGACAGCTCATACGGCGAGCCGAAGTCCGCCACGCCTATCCAATCGGCGTTGTGGTCGCTGTGGAGCGGCGGCCCGAACTCCGTCACCATGTATGGCTTCGTGAAGCCGCAGTCGCGAAGCCGCTGCGGAAGACTCGGCGCCCCGGCGTAGGAGTTGATCCCAATGAGGTCGAGATGCGGGCAGAGCTCCTCGATGAGCGCCATCTTCTCCGGCCACGCTTCGACGAGCACGGTCATCACCGGATGGTTAGGGTCGATTTCCTTTATGCGGCGCGCCAGATCGTCGATGTAGGCCCACAGCGCGCGGCTGTGCGGGCGGTGCGACTCCATTTCGTTGCCGATCGCCCACATCAGTAGCGCCGGGTGGTCCTTGCCGGCGCGCACCCGCTCAAGTATCGTCCGCGTCTGCTCCTCGTTCTTTTCCTCGTCCTCGTAGGTGAAGTATTCCGTCGAGTGGAGCCAGTGCCCGAGCGTGACGAGCAGGCCGTTGCGCCCGCCCTCGTCGAGTTGCTCCAGCATGTCGTCGCTTCCCCAGGTGCGGAAGGAGTTCGCGCCAAGCGAGGCGAGAACGGCCTTGGAGCCGCCGCCGCCGGCGCCGCGCGCGATGAACGGCTTCCCATCCACGGTGAGACGCCAGTCGCCGGGCGCGCCGGTGACGCGAACCACATGCGGAGCCGCCGCCAGCGGGGCCGCCGCCATTGCGGCGACCACAAGAAGAGTTGTTTTGCTAAGACTCGCTTTCATGGGAATCAGAAAACATGCGGGTGTGGCCGAACGACGCAGACGATAGGCGACAGCGCCCCTCGATGTCAAGCAAAATCTGGTATATGACTGGTATGCACATACTGACGGGTGAATTGCAGATGCCAGCGCAGCGGCTTGCAGAGGCGAACGCCCATGATTCAGGAAAGGGGCTTGATCCGGCAATGGCCGGGTGATATGATCCCGCACGTCGCCGCGATGGAGCGGCGGCGTTTTCGAGGATTCAACACCATGGCCTGTTTCACAGCTCCACTTGCGGAGGCTCTCGTCGTTTCCGCCGCCAAGTCGGCCTCAAAGGGCGCCGACGCTTCCAGAAACCCGTTCGTTCGCCGTCTTGGATGGCTCAGGAACATGCTCTTCGGCGGCAGTTTCCTTCTCGCCGTCGAACACGTCTGGCACGGCGAAATCACATGGCGCTATCCGTTCCTCACGGCGGTGGCCGAGGGCGACACGGCTGGAATGCTCCGCGAGATCGCGACCGTTGGCGTCGCGATGGCCGTGCTTGTCACGGCGGCCTGGGCCTGCATGGTCGTCGTTTCGGAATCCGCGGCCCGCCGCGCGGCTCGCGCCGGGGCGCGCCTCTGACCATGTGCGAGCTGATCACCATCGCCGCCGCGGTCGCGTTTTCCGCGCTTTTCATGCGCGCCCGGCGGTTGGGCTCTCCGACCAGGGCGCTCGGAGCTACCGCGCTGTCCTTCTGGGGCGCGGCGCTCATGTGGAGCGTCGATTGCGTCCATTCCTTCATCAATGGCGAAGGGCTGCTTGACCTTTCCGCCGGCGACGCCGCACTCGGCGCGCTCGTGGTGGCCTGCGGTCTCGCCATCTACGCCACTCTCCGCTTTCGCGAGGCCCGCGCAGCATGAAAAATCATTCTCCCCGTTTCCCTGCAACTGCGGTGGTCTCCCTTGCCGCCGCATTCATCTCCACGCCGATCCTGAACGCCATGGACGCCGATCCCGCAACATCAGCCACATCGCCGGAGAAGCCGGCCGCCGTCTATTTCACGCACGACATCACGCCCGAGGGGCTTCAGAAGGCATACAGGGCCCTTGGGCGCCCGCTTGAGGGTCGCCGTGTCGCCGTGAAGATATCCACGGGCGAGGCCGGGAACAACCACTACCTCAAGCCCGCGCTAATCGGTCCGCTCGTCAAGTCCCTCGGCGCTGACATCGTCGAGTGCAACACGGCATACGGCGGCTCGCGCCAGGAAACCCCGAAGCACCGCAAGACGATCGAGGACCACGGGTTCAACGAGATCGCGAAAGTCGTCATCATGGACGAATTCGCCGAGCTTGAGATTCCGTGTCCGCCCGGATCTCGGCACATTCAAAAAGATCTGATCGGCGCCGCCTTCACGAACTACGACGGATTCGTGGTGCTGAACCACTTCAAGGGGCACATGATGGGCGGCTTCGGCGGCGCGCTGAAGAACCTCTCCATCGGAGTGGCGTCAACCGCAGGAAAGGCCCGCATCCACTCCGCCGGAAAGACGGACGACGCCGCGAAGGTCTGGGGCGAGCTGCCTCCGCAGAAGGACTTCATCGAGTCGATGGCCGAGGCCGCAGGCGCCGTTGTCCAGAACATGGGCGACCGCGCGGTTTACATCTCCGTGATGAACAACCTTTCGATCGACTGCGACTGCGACTCGAACCCGCACCCGCCGGAGATGGCGGACGTCGGAATCCTGGCCTCGCTCGATCCTGTCGCGCTCGACAAGGCCTGCGTCGATCTGGTTTACGCCTCCGACCCGAAAAAGAGCGCATCCCTGCGCGAGCGCATGGAAACCAGACTGGGGCCTCACATTCTCGACCACGCCGAGGCGCTTGGCTACGGCTCAAAGGCATACTCGCTCGTTTCGCTTGACGAGGGCCGCGACCCGCCATCGACCGCGCGCGTCGATTGATCCCACGTCCCCGCGCGACCTTGCGCCGCCGCCACGTCCGCGCCGTCGCCACAAGTGTTTTCCGCAGTCATGATCGAAAAGGAAAAAGTCGAAAACGTCCTGAAAAGGCTTGCAGAGGTGGAAACTCTCCTCTCCGGGCCGGGCGCCGCCGCCGACCAGCGCAAATACCGCGAACTCATGCGCGAGCACGCTGCGCTGCGTCGTCTGCAGGAGCGGGCGGCGGCCTACTACAGGCTGCTCGACACGATCGAGGCGGATCGCCCGCTGGCCGCCGACGAAGGCGGCGACCCGGAGCTGCGCGAGATGGCGGCGGCTGAGCTCTCCGAATGCGAGGCGGCACTGCCGGCGGCCGAAAAGGCCCTGTCGCTCGCCCTTCTGCCGCCTGATCCCGACGAACACCGCAACGCCATCCTTGAAATCCGCGCCGGCACGGGCGGGGACGAGGCCGCGCTTTTCGCCGGCGACCTCTTCAGGATGTATTCCCGCTATGCCGAGTCGAAGGGCTGGAAGGTCTCCGTGATGGACTCCGCCCCGTCCGAACTCGGCGGCTACAAGGAGATATCCTTCATGGTCGAGGGCGACGGAGCCTACAGGATGCTGCGGCACGAGGGCGGGGGACACCGCGTCCAGCGAGTGCCCGAAACCGAGGCGCAGGGGCGCATCCACACCTCCGCCGCCACGGTGGCGGTGTTTCCAGAAGCCGAGCCGGAGGATGACCTCGTGATCCGCCCCGAGGACCTGCGCATCGACACGTATCGTTCCGGCGGGGCCGGCGGGCAGCACGTCAACAAGACGGACTCCGCGGTTCGCATCACGCACCTGCCAACGGGCATCGTCGTGCAGAGCGACGAAGAGCGCTCGCAGCACCAGAACAAGGAGAAGTGCATGTCCGTGCTGCGCTCGAAGATCCTCGCCGCGCAGCGCGACGCGGAGGCCGCCAAGATGGGGGCCGAGCGCAAGGGCATGATCGGCTCCGGCGACCGCTCGGAGCGCATACGCACCTACAACTTTCCGCAGAACCGTCTGACGGACCACCGGATAAATCTGACTCTTTATTCGCTGGATCGCGTGATCGAGGGCCTCATGGACGAACTGCTGGACGCCCTTGCCGCTCGCAGCGAGGACATCCGGCTGGAGGCGCAGCTCTCCCTTGTCGCCTCCGGTCCCGCCGCCTCCTCCGCCGCGCAGGCATGACGGGCGAGATTCCGCTTTCGTCGCTTCGGCTGCGCTGGGAGCCGGCGCCGAGCATCCTGGAGACGGAGGCGGTCGTTCTGCGCGTGTTTCCCTTCTCGCGCACGTCGAACATGGTGGCGTGGCTAACGCGCGAGGGGCGGCGGCTCGTCACGTCCGTCAAGGGCGCGCAGCGCCCGGATTCGCCATTCCTCGGCCAATACGACCTGTTCTACCGCTGCGCTCTGCTCTACTACGCCCGCAGTCGCGACGGAGTCCATGTCGCCCGCGAATGCGAGGCTCTGGCGCGCCGCGACGCCCTGCGCTCGAACTGGCGCGCCGAGCGCTGCGCGTCGTGGTTCGCCGCGCTCGCTGATCTCGTCGCCGACGCCGACGCCCCGGCGCCCGGCCTCTACCGGCTGCTCGACGAGACGCTCGACGCGCTTGCCTCCTGCGACGGCCCCCCGCCGCCAGCGCTTTTCGCGCGCTACGAGGCGCGCCTTCTGCGCGAGGCCGGCCTTGCCCCGAACTTCGGCTCCGGGCCGGAGCGCGGAGGCGGGGCGCTGCGGTTTGATCTTGCCGAAGGCCGGTCCATCGGGCCGGACGAACGATCCGCGCGCGCCGTGCGTCTGCCGCCGGGGCTGCCCGCGCTCTTCGAGTCGCTTCTGCCGGGAGGCGCCCCGGCCGCGGCGACGGCATCAGCGACCAGCGCCTCGCTTCTGCGCTTTCTGGGACTCTTCATTCGATTCCACCTGCCGGACGCCCCTGTTGCTGGACGCGCCCTGGCGGTGGAGTCACTTGGAGTCCTCTGAGGCGGAGGAGCGCAGCACGGCGACGAACGCCTCCTGCGGCACGTTCACGGTGCCGAACTGCTTCATCCGCTTCTTGCCCTCCTTCTGCTTGTTGAGGAGCTTCATCTTGCGCGTCACGTCGCCGCCGTAGAGCTTCGCGGTCACGTCCTTGCGGAACGGGCGGATGTCCTCGCGCGCGACGATCGTGCCGCCTATGGCGGCCTGGACCGGGATCTTGAACATGTGCGGAGGAATGGAGTCCTTCAGCGCGGCGCAGATTTCCCGGCCCCGTGCGCGCGCGCGGTCGCGGTGGACCATGCAGGAGAAGGCGTCGACGGGGTCGCCGTTGAGCAGAATGTCCATGCGGACGATGTCTGAGCGCTGGTAGCCGGCCGGCACGTAGTCCAGCGAGGCGTAGCCGTGCGACACGGACTTGAGGGTGTCGTTGAAGTCGACGAGGATTTCGTTGAGCGGCAGGGTGCACGTGAGAATCACGCGCACGCCGTCGAGCGAGTCGGTCTTGTCAACGGAGCCGCGGTGCTCCATCACCACGCGCATCATGTCGCCTATGCAGGAGGATGGCGTGATGATCGTGGCGCGGATGAGAGGCTCCTCGATGTAGTCCGTGTCGGCGGGATCCGGCATTCTGATCGGATTGTCGATTTCCTCCACCTTGCCGTCCTTGGAGTGGACGCGATAGACGACCGCCGGGTGCGTGGAGATCACGTCGCAGTTGAACTCGCGCCGCAGCCGCTCCTGCACGATCTCCATGTGCAGCAGTCCGAGGAAGCCGCACCTGAAGCCGAAGCCGAGCGCGACGCTGCTTTCGGCGTGCCAGGAAAAAGCGGCGTCGTTGAGCTGGAGCTTTTCGAGCGAAACGCGGAGTTTTTCGTATTCGTCGGTCGAAACCGGGTAGAGGCCGGCGAACACCATGGGGCGCACTTCGCGGAAGCCGGGGAGCGGCTCCGGGGCGGGGGCGGCGCGGAGCGTTACGGTGTCTCCCGTCTTGATTTCGCGCGGATCCTTCACGGCGCCGACGATGTAGCCGACGCGTCCGGGGCCGAGCGCCGCAACGGGCTGCATTTTCGGGGTGAAGATCCCGACTTCCTTGACCTGCGTCTCCAGACCAGTTCCCATGAACCGGATCCAGTCGCCGGCCTTCACCGATCCGTCCACGACGCGCACGTAGGGGATTACGCCGCGGTAGGGGTCGTAGAGCGAATCGAAGATGATCGCGCGCAGAGGGCCGTCCGGATGGTCGGAGGATGGCGGAGGCACGAGGGTGACGAGCCGCTCCAGCAGATCCCGCACTCCCTCGCCCGTTTTCGAGGACACGAGGGCGCAGTCGTCCATCGGGATCGCGAGCGCCTCCTCGACCTGGTGCTTCACGCCCGGCACGTCGGCGCTGGGCAGGTCGATCTTGTTCAGCGCCGGGACGATTTCGAGATTCGCCTCCAGCGCGAGCAGGGTGTTTGCGACGGTCTGGGCCTGCACTCCCTGCGCGGCGTCCACGAGGAGCACCGCCGCCTCGCACGCGGCCATGGAGCGCGAAACCTCGTAGGAGAAATCGACGTGCCCCGGCGTGTCGAGCAGGTTCAGCAGGTATGTCTTTCCGTCCCTGGCCGCGTAGCACATCGACACGGGGTGGCTCTTGATCGTGATGCCGCGCTCCTGCTCCAGGTCCATCGAGTCGAGAAGCTGGTCATGGAACGTGCGTGCGTCCACGGCGTTCGTGAGCTCGAGGATGCGGTCGGCAAGAGTGGATTTGCCGTGGTCGATGTGGGCGATTATGCAGAAGTTGCGTATGTCGTCGAATTGCATTGCGGCTGGATTCCCCTTTCCCGGCGCGTCACGACGGGCGATACACTTCTATTTTGTCGAGGCCCCACACCGGCGGCGAGAAGCCGCCTGGCGGAACGCCCTGCACGGCGGCGCGCATCTGGAAGAGCTTGGCGTCAAGGCGGTCGATCATGCTGAGCGCCTCCGCCTCGGCGCATTTCGGCGGAACGGGCGAGCCGAACTGGGCGTCGCCGTGGTGCGACAAGACCATGTGCTGAAGCAGCGTCGCCCGTTCGCGGCTCGCGCCGCATTCGCGCGCCGCCACTTCGATGTCCGCCACGCCGCGCACGATGTGTCCCACGAGCCGGCCGTCGGAGGTGTAGTCCTCCACCAGCCCAAGCGCCCCGCACTGCATTTCGGAAAGTTTTCCGAGATCGTGGACTATGACGCCCGCGAAGAGCAGATCCTTGTCGAGGAAGAGATACACTCCGCATAGCGCCTTTGCCGCGCGGAGCATGGTCACAGTGTGGTGCAGAAGCCCGCCGAGCTCGGCGTGGTGCATGCTCTTGGCGGCGGGGGCCGACAGAAGACGCCCGTCGGCCTTCGCCTTAGCGAGCAGCGTCTGCACGATCCCGCGCAGGGAGTCGTCGCGCAGTTCGGCGGCCGTGGACTCGATTTCGTCCAGCATCGTCTCGGGCCTGTCCGGTGCGGCCGGGACGTAGTCGGATGGGTTCTTGCCGTCATTCTCCCGCGCCGCGCGGAAGCGCGAGATCTTGAGCTGAAGATGCCCGTTGTAGGCGTTGCCCAGTCCTTCGACCTTCACCACCGCTCCCGTCGGCGGCGGCTCGCCGTCGAAGTCCCAGAACTTGGCCGGGATGGAGCCCGTGCGATCGACGAGGTGCAGGTCGAGGAACTTCTTTCCGTTCGTCGTGGCGCGGACGCCGGACTCCTTCACGAGAAGCCAGCCGCGATACTGCACGCCGTCGCGAATGTCGGAGACAGTCTGAGTGTATGCGTCCATTGCAGATGCGTGGCGAAGCAGCGCCTATTCCTTGCGCGCCACCTTTTCCCGGAACATCGCGAGGAAGTCGTCGAATGGCATGGCGCCCTTGTCTCCTTCGTCGCGGGTGCGGACGGCGACGGTGCCGGCTTCGGCCTCCTTGCGGCCGAGGACGAGCATGAACGGGATCTTTTCGGCCTGGGCGCGGCGAATCTTGGCGCCGAGCTTGTCCGCCTTGTCGTCGATGCCGGCGCGAACGCCGAGGCCGACGAGTTTCGCGAGCAGTTCGCGCGCTGCCGGAAGCTGCGCGTCGGCGATCGGTATGACGCGCGCCTGCTCAGGCGCGAGCCACGTTGGAAACGCGCCGGCGTATTGCTCGATGAGGATGCCGAGGAAGCGCTCCAGCGAGCCGAGGACGGCGCGGTGGAGCATCACGGGGTGGTGCGGCTTGTTGTCAGGTCCGATGTATTGGGCGTTGAGGCGCTCGGCGCTTGGAAGCTGGTAGTCGAGCTGGATCGTGCCGCACTGCCATGGGCGGCCCAGGGCGTCAACGAGAGTGAATTCGAGCTTGGGCCCGTAGAAGGCGCCTTCGCCGGGCTGTATCTCGTAGTCCATTCCCGACGCCTTGCACGCGGCGGCGAGCGCCGCCTCGGCGTGCTGCCAGGTCTTTTCGTCGCCCACGTGGTCGTCGGGCATTGTGGAGAGTTTCACCGTGAGGTTCCTGTCGAACCCGAAGTCCTTGTAAACGTCCTTCAGGAGTCGGCAGAACTTGGCGACTTCGGCCTCGATCTGCTCCTCGGTGCAGAGGATGTGCGCGTCGTCCTGAACGAACCCGCGCACGCGCATGATCCCGTGCAGCGTTCCGCTCGGCTCGTTGCGGGCGCAGTGCCCGAACTCGGCCAGGCGAAGCGGCAGATCCTTGTAGGAGCGCAGGCGGCTGTTGAATATTTCGAGCGCGCCGGGGCAGTTCATGGGCTTAACCGCGAAGACGCGCTTTTCGCTCTCCGTGACGAACATGTTCTTCTGGTAGTGCCCCCAGTGCCCGCTGCGCTCCCAGAGGCTGCGCGGCATGATTGCCGGGGTGTTCACCTCCTGATAGCCGTCGAGCACCACTTTTTCGCGCATGTAGTTCTGCAGCGCGACGTAAACCGCCCAGCCCTTGGGGTGCCAGAAAATCTGGCCCGGATCCTCAGGATCGAGGTGGAAGAGGTCCAGCTCCACGCCGAGTCGGCGGTGGTCGCGCCTTTTCGCCTCCTCGATGCGGGCAACGGCCGCGTCGATCTCCTCCTGCGATTCGGCGGCGATGCCGTAGAGGCGCTGCAGCATCGGGTTTGTCTCGACTCCGCGATAGTAGGAGCCGGCCACTGACATGATCTTGAACGCCTTCACGCACCCGGTCGATGGCACATGCGGTCCGCGGCACAGATCCCAGTAGTCGCCGCACTTGTAGAACGAGACCGCCTCGCCCTCTGGAATGTCCGCGAGTCGTTCGACCTTGTATTTCTGGCCGCGCCCCTCAAGAAACTTCTTCGCCTCCTCCCGCGGCATCTCGATTCGCTCGAACGGGTAGTCGGCGGCGGCGATCTCCTTCATTTTGGCCTCGATCGCGGCGAAGTCCTCCTCGCCCAGACGGTGCTCCAGATCGAAGTCGTAGTAGAATCCGTCGTCTGTTGCGGGGCCGATGTCGTATTTGACGTCCGGGAAAAGTTCGCCTACGGCGTAGGCCATTATGTGCGCAGCGCTGTGGCGCAGAGTCTTGATGTCCATTTTCAGTTTTTCCATTTGCGCGGCGGCTCTTCCAGACAAGCGGAAGGCTCCCGCGCGCAGTGCGGACGAGTAAAGCGGAAAACCCCTGCCGCGTCAACCCCGGCTCGGCGCAGTGAAAGGTTGAAAAGTTGAAAAGTCAGGGACGGAAGAGACGGAAGGACTGGCGGGACTAGCGGGACTGGCGTTGGTCCCGCCCGTCGCGCCCGGCCCCTCGCCCGGCCCGCCCGTCCCGCCCGTCGCGCCAGTCCTCTCGCTTGTTCCGCCTGTCCTGCCTGTCCTGCCAGGCCCGCCCGGCCCCTCGCCCGGCCCGCCATTCCTGGCGGCGGCTCCCCGGGACGACTCGCCACACCCGGCAATGTCACGACACTTCAAAGACCGCGGCGCCGTTCGGGGGCAGGACGATCCGGCTGTCTGCGACCGTTCCGCGCCAGACGCGGCCGAGCGTCCCGTGGATTTGCACGGGACAGTCCACTTCGCGCGTTTCGTGGTTCACGGCGACGACGACGGCTCGCCCGTCGCCGACGGGATGTTCGGTGAAGCCAACGCAAGGAGCGTCGAGCTTTTCCACAACGCGCCGGACGCCGGCGATTCTCGCGGCTTCGCGGTAAACGAGGTAGAGCGGGTTCGGATTGTCGCCTTCGAATGCGCCGGCGCGCAGAAAGGCGTCGCGCTCGATCGGCGCGTTGACGAACACGACGCGCCCCCGTCCGTAGTCCGAAACGGTCGCCATCGCGTTGCCGTCCGCCGTCGCGCCCAGGATCCGGCTTTCGCGCGGGACGATACGGACGGTCGAGGGCGAACGCGCGCGAATCGTCCGTCCGGGATGCGCCGCGAGTTCGAATCCGACATCCGACGGCGTGTCCTGCGCGGAGAAGTCGATTTCGTTCCCGGTTGCGGCGCGGAAGTCCGCAAGCGCCATCTTGCCGCCTTTTGTGACAAGGAGCGTCGCCCCTCCGGCGACCTTGTCCAGAACGCGCCGCCACGCCGTGACGGAATAGGTGTCGTAGCCTTCGCCGGAGGGCAGAATGTAGAAGTCCGATTCGGGCCATTCCCCCTCCGCGCCGGCAAATGAGAGATCGAAGCCCGCCTGCCGCGCAAGGGCGAACGCGCCCAGCGACGCCGCCACGGCGTCTTCGTTCTCGCTCGCGAGACAGACGGCGTCCACGCGGCGCGGAGGCAGTTCGGCGAACGGGAACCCCTTCAGAAACGTCGCGAAATCGCGCATCTCCGCAAGGACCGGCTTCGTGCGGAAGTCCTTGTCGAAGAGCCCCAGTTCGCCTTCGAGCGCGGTCCACGCGTAGGGCGGGAAGTCCAGATGCCCCTGGTCGAAGGCGCACCACCAGAGGAAAGCGCGCAAGCCGCAGGCCCACGACGTGAACAGCGCGGCGCGGACGCTTCCGGCGGCGCGCGCCTCGGAGCAGACATTTCGCCCCATGTCGCCGGCCTCCTCGGGGAAGCAAGGCCGGCCGGAAACGCCGGCGTAGAGGAGAGACTGCGCCGCCGCGTGGACGCCGTTGCGAAGCGTGTCAAACGGCTCGTGGTTCATGTGCGGCGTCCAGAGCGGATACGGGTGCGTCGTCAGCATGTCCAGAAGTTCGCCCTGGTCGCGCAGGTTCCACGCCGCGCGGGCGTCGGAGCCAAGCGAGTGCATTCCGCCGACGACGGGGCGCGACGGGTCTTCAACCCGGATCGCCGCCGTGATTTCGTGGAGCCACGTCCAGGCCTCTTCGCGAGAGGCGCGGCCCATGCAGTTGCACTCGTTGCCGACATCCCATGCGACGATCGCCGGGCGATCCCTCGTTTCGCGGATGAACCGACGCACGAACCGGACTTCCCACATCCTGGCGACGGGATCGGTCAGCAGTTCGCGCCGTTCGAGGGCGGGCGGAACGAACATCCTGCCGCTCATCCATCCCGTGAGAATCCCCACGACGAGTCGCAGTCCGCGAGCCTCCGCCATGTCGCAGAAATCGCGGAAGCGGCGCACCATCTCCGGGGCGACGCACTCCTGGTTTTGAAGCGGTCCGTCGTTCTGCGCCCATGCGCGGAACTGCCCGCCACCGCCGTATTGCGCCGTGAGCGGCTGGAAATCGGGCCAGAGGGGGAAGACGCGCAGGACGGAAAGCCCGTTTTCCGAAAGCGAGTCAAGATCCCTGGCGACGCGCTCCGCGTCCCATCGCCGCCACATCATCATACCAGCGTGCGAGGCCCAGTAGTTGCAACCGACGGAAAAACGAGTGCCGGGGAACGGACGCATCCCGATTCCAATCGCCGCGCTCATTTTCCACTCCTCAGCGGATACATTTCGGAGGCGAATTGGCGGGCGGCATCGACGAGTTCCGGATACGGCGTGTCGGCCACATCGACGAAACCGCACTGGAAGTTCTCGCAATCGAAGCGTCCGGTAAGCGGCTGATCCCTCCACTGGAACCAGTGCGCTCCGACGATGCGCGGACGGGTCGCGCTCTGCCGCAGGTATTCAAGGTAGCAACGGGCGCGTTCCTCCTGGTCGCGCGCCGTGACGAGACCTGTGTGCAGCATTCCCCGATCCAGCGCCCCGAAATGGAACTCGCCGACGAGCATCGGAGCGTCCTCCGATCCTTCCGGAAGGTCGTGGTCGGGCGCACGCGAGTAAATGTTCAGCGATACAACATCGCAGAAGCGCGAGGCGACGCGGTAGACCTCCGGGTCGCCCCAGCCGATGCGGTCGCCGAGATAGAGGTGGTTCGGCAACTCCTCGCGGAGGATGCGCTTCACGGTCGAATAGTATGCTTCCGCGACCGCTGCGGCGTCCGGCACCCTCTTCCACGAGAGTTCATTGTCCACGAAGACGCCGAGACACCATGGGTCGTCCTTCATCCACGCCGCAGCCTTGCGGACGCGCTCGCGAAACTTCGTTTCAAATTCGGGACTTTCCGCGTCCGGCAGCGGTCCCCAGCGCCCGTCGGTGTCCTTGCGGCGAGGCGTTCCGCGCGTGTCGAGGCAGAGCGTGTAGGGGGTCTTCCGCAATTTGCAGATGTCAACGGACGACCAGTTGCCGATGGTGTTCACGCCCCAGGCCCGTAGCCGGCGATGCGCGAGCTCCCGGTATTTTTCGCGCCAGCCGTCGCCGTATTTGCGGACGAGGTTCATGCCGGGAAAGTCGATGACATCGTAGGGGATGTTCTCTTCCTTGGAATAGTAGCCGCGCCACGACTTCCATTTCCAGACATCCCAAAACATCCCGAACCTCGGGTCGTCCTTCGCCGGAAGCCACGAGAAGTAGTTTTCGCGTCCGGAGACACCCGTAAACTCGGAGCCGTTGGCATGGATGCAATCTATGCCAGATGACCAGAAAAGATTGCCCAGCGGATCGACGAACCACCACTTGCCGTCCATCTTCTCGACGCGGAAGAAACCCGTTGCCTCGCGCTTCGGCCCCGCAGCCCATCCGCCAAACGCATCAATGTCGGGGAATGGTATGCCTACCGAGGCGAGCCACGCATCCTCCTCTTCCGCCCGCCGCCGCAGTTCTTCATCAGAATGGACTTTCCCCGGCCACTCCAGATGCATGAACTGCCCGTATCCATCGACAAACGGCAGGAAGGAATCCGCATGGAAAACCTTTCGGGGTCTCTCGTCACCCATCAATTCAACTGAGACGATTTCAAATGCTTTCGGGTCTTCGCCTTCGAATCGGAAATAGTCGATGCTGGAGACGCTTTTCAGGCTGTAGAAGGTCGATTTCTCGCCCTCCGCCATCGGGCGCCCAGACATCCCGACGAGTTCAAGCGGCTTGTCAAGTACCCATGGCTCTGGGTTGAGGTCGCACACGATGACGCCGGTTCCGCATGGCGGAAGCGTGACGCTGCCCGTCGGGGTAAGACCTTGCGGTGAACCGTTGTGGACGTAGAGCAGCACCTGGGCGGCCTTGTCCGTCCTATTTGAGAGCGTGGTGACGAGTTCCGGCGCCCCGCTGATGTCGAGAACGCCGTTTTTCGCCTTCACGTGCTGGCCTGGGAACTTGCCGCCGACCGTTTCGATCTCCACGCCATCGTCGGGCCAGATGGTGCGATTCTGCGCGGCGGCCGACGAGGCGAAACTTGCCGCACCGGTGACGCCCAACGCAAATACCGCCACGAATGCGATTCGGTCTGTTGCCATTGTGTTTCCCTCAACGAAGGCTAATTACCGTGGCCTCGCTTGCAAGTCGCAGCTCTCCACCCCTGAAGACGACTTTCTTGCTGCTTTTCACACCATTGATGAAAACATCCCATCCTCCGAGATTACCCGATTCAGAAACGTTCTCCAAGGTAATCGGTAGTGGACTTGAGTCTGTCCATGAGCCGAGGTTCACGAGATGCAGGCTTCCGCTTGGGGCAGGATTGAAGTCGGAAATCGTCCCCGCGCCGGCAGTAACGTCGATTTCGAGATTTCCAATCTGCGTCGTTGCCGATCCGCCAAGGTCAAGCCGTGCGCCGTTTGCCACGGAGACCGTCGCGGAGGGCAGGAATGCCGTGCCCGCGGGGGCATTCCGATTTGAGAACGTCCACGGCGTCCCGCCGTTCCACAGCGTCCAGTCTGAATTGCTTGCCGGCACGCCCGATACCACTTCGTCGACCGTGCGCCAACTCACACCGTCTGGGCTCGACTCCACCGTCCACTTCACGGGGGCAAACCATTTGTCTCCTCCCCATGGCGCTCCCTGGAAAAGATAACTCTTGATTGGCGCTGTTCCAACAAGAACCCTCATGACAAACTGGAACGTCAGGCCGTTGCTACCAGTCAAATTCGCATTTACGCCGTCGATCTTGTCCAGACCGAATGCCGGCCAGTTCAAATCGCCTTTGAAAAGATGTCTTGGCGTATTGCCGCCTTCAAAGGAATAGGCGGAAGAATAGGCAATCTGGCCAGCCTCCAAATCCGCAGCTGCGGCGCCGACGACGTTGGAATACGCACCCTGTCCCGTCCGCGTACCGTTTTCGTCGTAGAAGAGGATCCGCCCGAACTTGAGTTTCTCCTTGCCGGAAGTCTGGGTGAAAGTGAAACGGTAGAACTCGTCGCGGTTGCCACCCGTGCCGATGAAGCGGAGACTCCCGCCAAGAACGGAAAGGCTCCCGGCGAAGGACGTGTCGCCCTCGACGGAAGCCGTTCCCGCGCCGGTCTTGACGATGGCGCCGTTCGCGATCATCGTTTCCGAAACGGTCGCGCCGTCGTTCAGCACAAGCGAGGCTCCGTCCATGAGGGCCAGAGAACCGCCTGACATCCGTCCGACGGCAAGATCGTCGCCGGAAATTGCGGTTTCCGCCCCGTCGGCCATGGAGATCGTGCCGACAGTGCAGACCTCGTTTGAATACGAACAGTCGAACGGACCTGCCCAAGCCGCCCGATAGTTTGCCGGCTGGGGAATGAGGAAATTCGAGCGAACATCCAGATCCGTCCACGCCGTGCCGTCGTCGCTGCCTTGGAACCGCCAGTCAGCGGGATCGGGGAGACGGGCGTCCGTTGTGCTGTACCAATAGTCGGATCGCGCCCAGTCGTAGGAGGTCACGAGTTGCGGATTCGCGAAGTCGATGCGGATCCAAACCTTGTCGCGGATTTCGCCGGAAGCCGAAACCTTGCCGTCCGCGGCCGCGACATCGGTTGTCAAGTCTCCATCCAGGACTCTCGAAAAGCCATGCAGGTATTCGGACGACGTGTTGTCCCCGAATTTCTTTCCCCAGTAAAAATGGGTGCCGTTGTCGTCCCATTCGCTCGAATAGGCGATGCCATATCCGCTTCTTGAAGCCGTCACGTCCGTCTCGCCGTTGAAAAGGCGGATTTCCGAAAATGCGACGTATGGCGCAGATGCGCCGTATGGACGTTCGACCTTGAACCGGTAATGGCGGTAGCCGCGTTGGGCGCGGTTGAGCAGTGTCGCCGTGCCGGCGTTCACCGTCAGCACGGTGCCGGCATCGGTCTCGACGATGTTCGTGTCGCTGTTTACGACAATTTCGGACGCGGCCGCCATAGTCACAGAAGCGGCAAGCAACTCGACAACCCTAATGCAGGTCCTCATTTGGATTTCTCCTTGTGTGTGGTGTGTTGTTTGGGGGATTGATGACGGTAGATCAGAAAGTTTCTCCGCGGATGTATTCCGGCCCGACGACAACGCCATCGGGGAAAGCGCCGGTCTTCAGGTATTCCAGCACGCAGTCCGCGAGCGTCGCGCCGATGGCGGGGCTGTCTATTTCCATTCGCGTAAGAGGTTTCAGGTATACGGGGCCGTAGCGGCGGTTGGCCCATGTGACGACGCGCACATCCTCGGGGATGCGGACGCCGGAGACGCCAAGCGCCAGCATCGCACCCGTTGTCAGATGGTCGTTCTGAAAGAAAAGCAGGTCGGGAATCCAGCCGTGCCCCTTGGCAAGGCGCTTGTGGAACGTGTCCGCCGCCCAGGTCGTGAGATCGAAGTCCGGACCGTTGCGCATCGAGGCCGGCGTGCGCAGCGTCGTGACGCTTACGCCTATGCGGGCGAGCAATTCCGTCGCGTCGGCGCGGATGACGTCCGCCACCTGTAGCACACTTTTGACGCCCGCCTCGCGACAATGCTCCGCAAATTCCGCAAGCGCCATCCCGAAGTCGTGGCGCACGGCGCCCACGCAGTTCAAGTGTGGTTCATCGTCGCCCGAAAGACGGATGAAGGGGATCTTATTCCGTGAAAGATGCCGTGATATTGTTTCTTGCTGGTGCAACTGGATCACAAGGTCCGTCTGCTGCCTGAGCACCGTGTCGAGGAGGGCGAAGTCATCGAAACGGCCGGGGCGCGTCTCCATGACCGTGACGGGCGTGACGAGGTAGCCGGCGGCCGTGAGCCGGTCGCGGACCACGGCGTGGATCGCGGTGTCGAAGGGGTTGCCGAGACCCGGCGGGATGACCGTGACCACATGTCCCTTCCACAGCGGGTGGTCCGGCGCGCAGACGACGCTGCCGACGCGCGGGCGTGGGCTAACGAGCCCCTCCTCGCGGATGCGGGAGAGGGCCAGCTCGGCGATGCCCTTGCTCACGTCAAGCATCCGCGCGAGGTCGCGCACGGGAGGAAGGACCGATCCCGCAGGGTAGTAGCCGGTTTCGATCGCGGTGCGGAGGCCGGTCGCGATCTGCTCGGCCAGGTCGCCGTGCCGCGAGCGGTCCAGCGAGAACGGGGGTTTCCTGAAATCGGTCTTGCTTCTCATGGTGGCGGAGTCGTTGCCGCGACACATTCCCGCGGTCGGGGCCAGACAATATGACAATTAGGTCAGAATGTCAAGCGCGATTCCGCGAAGAACCAAAAAGACATGCACGAGGAAGTCGTCCGCGAACGCATCGAGCACGTCAGGCGACTGCTCGAAACCAGCGCGGCCCCGATCGCCGACATCGCCGCCGCCGACGACTTCCCGGCCGATGCGCACCGAATTCGCGGGCTGGAAGCCCGCGCTTCCAGGCGGGCGCGGCGAGACGCTGCATTCGCGGGCTGGAAGCCCGCGCTCCCAGGGGGCGCGGCGGCGACGTTTAGGCGCGTCAGCGGAAGAAGATGACCGTTGGCGAAACCAGCGAGAGGTAGAGGCTCTTTCCGTCGGCCGAGAGGAGAACCGATCCGGGACGGTTGCCGGAGGCGGCGACCGTCCACGACTCGAGATTTTCCGCGCCGTCGAACGAATGGGCCGTCGCGATCGTCACGCGGCCCTGCGTGGCGGTCGTCCGGACCGTGACATTCGCTCCGAGGGCGACCGGGCCGTCGCAGACGAACAGCGGCGCGGAACCGTCGCCGATGTCGAGCACGGCACCGTCGGCGATGCCGAGAAGTCCGTCGCCGGAAACCGCGCCCGCGAAGTCGAGCGCGGATGCGATGTCGAGGCGCGCGAGCGGAGCGATTTCGACAGAGCCCTCGCCGGAGAGGTTGCCGATCGTCTCGGCGGATTCGACGCGCAGCGTCGCGCCGGCGGCGACCGTCACGTCCGGATGCGCCGACAGGACGCCGTCCGGGATGGCCTTTCCGGTCGTGGCCCGACCTTTCGACGCCTCCAGTTGCTCGGCGATCATGCGGATCTGCCCGGCGGAAAGATTTTTGTCGTAGATTAGAACTTTCCCAATTGGCTGGGGTGATACCCCGCCAACAGGCGAGGCGTTGGCGCGAAGAATACCATGTGCCATGGTGGTTTTCAATCGGGCGTTCCGTTTTTTGGCGGTCGGCCCGGTCTGCGTTTGGGTGTCGCGGACGCGGCGATGTCCAGACCGGGCGCCGCGAACTTGGCTGAGGGCGTCGTCTGGGCCTCAACGCGGCCCGCGTTCTCGCCTGGCGCGCTTCCCCGCATCCCCCCGTCGCGGCAATCCGGCGCTTTGCCGCCCGTCTCGCCGCCATGCTCGAAAGGTCCTGCAAGGATTGAAGGCCTTAGACGCAAAGAACTCAAAGAACGCAAAGACTTCGTGCCTGTTGTGTCCTTTGTGGCGAGGAAAACCTACAAGGACAGAAATGCCTGGTAATTCTCACGGGACACAACCGTCCATTCGCTGCCGGGATATGCGGCCGCAAATGGCGTTGGAACGCGCGGCATGCGGTGCGGATTCCACTTGAATTCAAACGCGGCAAATTTGCCGTCCGTCTCTTCGACATAGTCTATTTCGCTTTGAGTCGTCGTGCGCCAGAAATAGCTACGCGCATGGGATTGCCTGTATGCAATGGCCTTGCGCCGCTCTGCCACAAGGTAATTCTCCCAAAGTGCGCCAATGTCCTGGCGAAGCGAGAGCGGGGAAAAGTTTTCGATCACGGCGTTGCGGATTCCGTTGTCCCAGAAATACACCTTCCTGCCCTTTGTGATTTCGTTGCGAGCGTTCCTGGCGAGGGAGGGGAGCCTAAACACGACGAATGTCTTTTCAAGCAGATCGATGTATGCTTCGACGGTGGCCTTGTTGATTCCGACTGTCGAGGCGAGTTCGCCGTAGGACACTTCGCTTCCAATCTGGAGGGCGAGGCACTGCACAAGTCGCATGAGCAAGTCGCTTTTCCTGATTCCGCCGAAGGAAAGAATGTCCTTGTAGAGCGCGCCATCGACGATGGACTGGAGAATTCGCCTTGCATCGTCGGGCGAGGAAGCGACTTCAGGGTAGCCTCCCCAGAGAAGCCGCGTTTCAAGAAGCCGCCCCTCTTCGCGTGGACTGGAAGGCGCGGCCGAAAGTTCCCCGAAGCAGAGAGGATGAAGCCTGTATTCGAAAAACCGTCCGGCGGCAGATTCGAAAACGCCATTCGCGAGTTCAAGCGCGCTCGATCCCGTGGCTATCACCTGCGTCCTTTTGCCCGCCGTGTCGGCGAGCATTTTGAGCGCAAGCCCGATGCCGGGCACCCTCTGGGCCTCGTCGATCATGACGAGTTCCGCGTTGCCCGCGAGAGCCGCGAGGGATGTAGTGCTTGGATTGGAAAGCGATGCCCTGTCATCGGCGTTGTCGCAATTCAGCATGACGACCTTGCCGGCGTTTTCGGCAATCTGGTTGAGAAGCGTCGTTTTCCCTACTTGCCTTGCTCCAAGTATGAGCACGATCTTCCCCTTGCCGAAATCGGCTCGAATGCGATTTTCAATTGTGCGTTTTATCATTTGACCTCTCCCATGGCGTTGTTCGCCAATAACGATATCACATCTATTCGCCAAATTCAAGTCGAATTTGACGAATATATTCGCCAAATTCAACCTGAATTCGGCGAATTCGAGAGGCAAGGGGCATTGAGCGTCAAGGAACAGCCATTCGCCGCTCGCATCCACCGCCACGGGCGCGACGGAATATCCGCTCGCTTCCGACGCGAAACGCCTCGCGCAGATCGATTTCGACGGCGACACCGATTTCGCGTCGCTGCTCGGCGAAGACTCCGACATTCTCCACCCGACTGTCTTCATGCTCCAGTAGCCGTTGGCGCGCGACGGCGAGGGTGCCGTCGCCACATCGCCCTGGGAGCGCGGGCTGGAAGCCATCCTGGGAGCGCGGGCATCTTGCCCGCGGCGCCGGGGGGTGCGGCCTCCGGCCGCGCCGAATTCGCGGGCTGGAAGCCCGCGCTCCCAGGCGTGTCGCGGCGAGACGACGCATTCGCTGGTTGGAAGCCCTCCTGGGAGCGCGGGCATCTTGCCTGCGGCGCCGGAGTAGGCGGAACGCCGCCCGCGCGACGGCATCCGCTCAATGGTAATACTTGTGATTTTTTTTCAGCATAGCTTTGTATTTGAGCATCTCGGCTTCTGTCATGCCGTTCATTTTCTCAATGTCTTCCGGGAAAAATTTAATTTTCCTGCACCTAATTCCCGAGGCTTCAGCCGGGGTTATCATGAAATTGGGAATATGCGGTTCATCCGTTTGTCCAAGCGTGTCCGTTTCAATGGTCTTCATGGTCGTGGTTCCCTAGGTGTTGCACCAACGGACCGGGAGCCTATTCAATCGAGGCAATCTTGTCAATCAAATCAATCTAACAGGCTTATCCCCCATTTTTTTACGCGCATCCACCGCGCACGGCGGACGCGCGCCGCCCTGTGAGCGCGGGCTGAAAGCCCGCGAAAGCGGGGGCGCTGGTAGGGGCCGCACGCCGTGCGGCCCGCCCGTTTTCAAGGACCGGCGGGACTGGCGGGACCAGCGGGACTGGCGCGACTTACGCGACATGCGGGACATATGCGACCAATGCCGCGCCCGCCCCTTTGGCGGTGCGGCGTCCCGCCGCGCTGGCATGGACCGCGCGCCGCCCTGTGAGCGCGGGCTGGCAGCCCGCGAAAGCGGCGCGCGGGGAGAATGCGCATTTTCCTCTTGCATCGAAGGGGCCGGTCTGCTAGTGTCCGCGCAAACAGTTCAGAATTCGGACTATCCAATTTGTGGATGGTCTGCATTGCGAATCAAAAGCACTAAGCATGCACATCGAACAACTTCAAATCTGGGGCGAGGACGCTCCCGACGCATGGGTGCGCGACGCGACGAACCGCTGGGCGCACCTGCTGGTGCGCGCGGCGCTGATCTATCTGGGGCTTTTCGAGGCTTCGCCGATTTCCAGAACCGAGACCGAAATCCTGTTCCTGCTCTTTGTCGAGGACGGAGAGAAGTCGGAACCGGCGGTTCTGGCGGACAGGCTTCACGTGTCGCGCCAGACGATGACCGGATTGCTTGACCGGCTGGAATCGAACGGCTTCGTGACGCGTCAGGCCCATCCGACGGATCGCCGCCGCAAGGTTGTACTCCTCTCCGAGCGGGGCCTCAATCTCATTCGCGACGTCGGTTCCCGCGCTCTTCGGCGCGACGCTGGCCTGATCGCGACTTTTCCGGAGGGCGAGGTCTCCGACACGCTCGACCTCATGGAGCGCCTTTGCGGGAAGGTCGAAGAGTGGACACGGGCACATCCGCTGTCGAGGTCGGAGAACGGCCAATGTGGGGCGAAAGAATGAGGGGCGTAAGAATGCAGCGGCGCGTTGAAGGCGGCCGGTCCGCGGGAATTGCCGGCGCATGCGGCGCTGGCGGTCGGCGCCGCGCCGGCAGAGCGTTTTTCATCGGCGTTCTCTGCTCCATGTGCGCCACGGGCTGCGTCTCATTCGACGCGGCGGGCGCGCGGCGCGAACAGACCCGGTCGTTCACGAACGACCTGGCGCGGCTGGAGTCCGAATGGCTTGCCGAGCCTCTCACGCTCGACGACTGCCTCCGCATCGCGATGACGAACAACTACGAGGTCCGGAAGGCCGATCTGGACGCGCGGCTCGGGCGCTTTTCGCGCGACATGGCGTTTTCAGCGTTCCTGCCGCAGGTCTCCGCCTCAGCGACGCGAATCGACTACCGCAAGGACCCTGTGCTCAATTCGCAGCGGTTCACGAGCGGCGGGGTGGACGTCGGGCTTGCGCTGCTGATGCCATCGACGTGGTTCCTCTACGACGAGGCGCGCCACGGCCGAGCGGCGGCCGAGCTGGCCGCTGGATACGTGCGGCAGGGCGTCGCGCTCCAGACGACTTCGGCCTACTACGACGTCCTGGTGCAGGAGAAGCTTGTCGCCGCGCACGAGCGGCAGCTCGCCGCGGCCCGCGAGACTGCCTCGCGAGTGTCGGGGCTGGAGCGCGAGGGCCTCGCCAGGCCGTGGGAGAAAGACCAGGCGGCGCTTCTTGAGGAGACTCGCGCGGCGGAGCTCGACGCCGCGCGGCGTCGCCTTGTCGTGGTGCGCGGCGACCTGATGCGGGCGCTCGGGCTCTCGCCTCTGGCGGATTTCTCGCTCGCGCCGCCGCTGGAAGCGGATGAGCCTTCGCCGGAGCCGCTGGAGGAGCTCGTTCTCCGCGCGCTCGAACGCAACCCGCAGCTCCCGATCGCCGACCGTCAGGTGGTGATGCGCGAGAACGCGGTGCGCCGGGCGTTTTGCGAGTTTCTGCCGAATCTTTCCGTGTTCGGGCAATGGAGTTTCACCGGAAACGAGGTCATGAACCCGCCGAAGCGAAATTTCGACTGGGGCTTCAAGGGAACGTGGGACGTCTTCAACGGCTTCCGCTCGGTGGCGCAGGTGCGCGCGGCCAAGGCGGAGCGCAGGCAGGCGGAACTTGCCCGCGAGAACGTTTTCCTTTCCGTCATGGCCGGCGTGGTGTCCGCGCGCGCCGCGGTGGAGGACGCGGCGGCCGCCGCCGCGGTCCGGCGCCGCGCGTGGGAGGTCGCCGCCGGCAAGGCGGAGGATCTGTCTGGTCGCGCCAGGGAGGGGCTGGAGCCGGTCGCGGACGCCCTCGACGCCGAGGCCGCGCGCGATCTGGCCGAAGTGGAAATGCTCCGCGCCTCTTTCACCGAACGGTTCGCGAGGGCGAACCTTGATTTCGCGGTGGGGGAGAACGCGCCGTGAAGATGCGGTTCCACCGAAGCGGACGGCAGTTCTTCTTCTTCACGTTCTGCGTGGAGGGGCGGCGGCCGCTGCTTTCGCGGATTCGCAAAGGACGCGGGGCTTTGCCCCCCGAGTCCACCGCCGGTGGCGAACCGGGGGCTCGGGGGCAGGTCCCCCGTCCTTTGCATGGCGGCGGCAACGCCGAGGCCTACGCCGAACTGCTCCCGGCCGGCGAGGCGGTGCTGGCCTGGCTCAAGGGGCTCCACGCCCGGAATCCCGCGCTCGTGGCCAGCGACCGAGTGGTCATGCCCGACCATGTGCATTTCGTGCTGATCGTGGATTTCGACCGCGATCCCGGCTTCCAGCCGCTGGCATTCGCCCACCGGTTCATGGAGGAGGTGCCAAAGGACGGGGGGCGCTGCCCCCCGAGCCCCCCGCCGGCGGCGCCCCCGAGCCCCCCGCCGGCGGCGCCCCTGAGCCCCTTGCGGGAGCCGTCCTACTGGGTGGCCCTCTCCTTCTCCGGGCGGCAGCTGTCGGCCATCCGCCGCTACATCCGGCACAATCCGGCGCGGGCGCTGTGGAAGGCGGAGCACCCGGACCGCTTCGTGCGGCACGCCGGCTTCCGGCATCCGCTTCTCGATCCGGCCTTTTCCTGGAGCGCGTGCGGCGATCTTACGCTGCTGGGCTCGCCCTTTCTCTTCCCGGTGCGGCTCACGCGGCGGCGCCCGGTCGAGGAGCAGGAGGGGGCGATTGCCGAAGCGGTCGAACGGGCCCGGCTCGGCATGGTGCCGGTCTGCGGCTTCCTCTCGCCGGCCGAGAAGGAGGTGCAGCGCCGGCTCCGCGCCGAGCCGCGGGCCCGCTGGATCAAGATGGTCCCGCACGGGATCCCGGCCCGCTTCGATCCCTCGGTCGAGGACAGCCGCGCCTTCGCCGACGGGCGCATGCTGGTGCTCTCCTCCTTCCCGCCCGAAGTTCCGGTTTCGCCGATCTCCCGCGAGAACTGCCAGCTCATGAACGCCCGCATCCTCCGGCTCTGCGGTCCCGCCGCGGAGGCGATCGACACCTCAAAGGACGGGGGGCTGCGCCCCCCGAGCCCCCCGGTGTCGTCCCCTGCCGCCGCGACCGGTGGCTCGGGGGCGGAGCCCCCGTCCTTTGAAAACCAATCCATGCCATGAAACTCGAAATCCTCTCCCTTCTTTCCCTCGCTCTCCTCGCCGGATGCTCGCAGTCCGGCGGCGAGAAGGCGCGAACCCTTGCCGACGAGGCGCTGCCGGTTCGCACGATTGCGGTCACAAACGCGATTTTCGAGCGCTCTGTCTCGGTGCAGGGGTCTCTCGAATCGGTCGATTCGGCGATTGTATCCGCCCGCATTCCGGGACCGCTGCTGCGCGTGTGCGTCGATCTCGGCGACGTGGTGAAGGCCGGCGAAACCACGCTCTTCGAGGTGGATCCCGTCACGGTCTCCAACCAAGTGGTCATCGCCCGCGAGACCGCAGCCACCGCACGCGCCCGGGTAGCCGTCGCCGAAGCCAACGTCGCAAAGGCCGGCGCCGTTGCGAAGAAGGCCGCGCGCGACGCGGAGCGTTTCGGACGGCTGCACGCGGAGGGCCGCGTCTCGGACAACGAATGGGAGCGCGCCGAGACGCAGCGCGAGACGGCCCAGGCGGACGAGGCCGTCGCCGCCGCGTCACTCCGGCTCGCGCGCCAGCAGGTTTCGCAGGCCGAGGCGCAGCTTTCGATCGCGGAGCGCCAGCTTTCCGACGCCACGGTCCGCGCGCCATGCGACGGCGTCGTGTCCGCCCGCCTCCGTGAGCCCGGGGAGATGGTCGGTGCGGGCACTCCGGTCGTGAAGGTGAACGGCACCGCGCAGCTCAAGGCGCTCGCGTTCCTGCCGGCGCGGCACTTTGCGGAGATTGTTCCGGGCGAAACCGAGGTCGAAATCTCGACTAGGGGAGGGGAGCGCGGCGCCTCGTCCACATCGGAGTCGAGGACGGTGATCGCCGCCAAGTCTCCGGCGATCGACGAGCGGCTGCGCGTATTCGAGATCAAGGCGCTCGTGGACGGGTCGGCCGAGGCCGCGCCTGGCGCGATGGCTGATTTCAGAGTCGTGCTTGAACGGCGCGAGGGCGTCTCCGTGCCGCAGGAGGCCGTGCTCTCGCGCGCCGCGGGGACCGTGGTCTTCCTTGCCGGAGCCGACGGCACCGCTAAGGAGACACCGGTCACTGTCGGCCTTCGCGACGGCGGCCGCGCGGAGATTCTTTCCGGGCTTCGTCCCGGCGATCCCGTGATCGTGCAGGGTCAGACTCAACTTTACGACAGCCGCAAAATCGCGGTCCGATAGCCATGTTTCTCACTACCGCCGCCACCAAGCGTCCCGTCGCCACGAGTGCCCTGCTTCTCGCGCTCGTGCTGCTGGGACTCAACTCCTACCGCAAACTTTCGCTCGAAAGCCTGCCGAGCGTCGACGTCCCCTACGTCACAGTCACGACGGTGTGGCCCGGCGCGTCGTCCGAGGACGTCGAAAAGGACGTCGCCAAGCGCATTGAGGATGCGGTTTCGGGCGTCGAAGGTCTCAAGCACACGTATTCGACCTGCTTCGAGAACGCCGGCAACACGATCGTCGAGTTCGTGATCGGCACGGACGTCGATGTCGCCGCGCAGGACGTGCGCGAGAAGATAGACGCCATCGTCGGGGACCTCCCGGCCGGGTGCGAACGGCCGACGATCGCGAAGCTCGACATCAACGCCGCCGCGATCGCGACGATGTTCCTGCGCGGAGGCCTCACGCCCGACGACCTCTACTGGGAGGCCGTGAACCGCGTCCACGACCGCCTTGCTGCGGTGCGTGGCGTCGCGGACGTGCAGGTGATCGGCGGCGAGGAGCGCGAGGTGTGGATCGAGCTGGACCGCGACGCCCTGGCCGCCGCCGGCCTCACCGCCGCGCAGGTGGCGCAGGCCGTGGGGCGCGGCGTGCTATCGGTCCCGGGCGGGCGCTTTCGCGAGGCGGGTTCCGAGCTGGCCGTGCGCTTCGACGCGGAATACCGCTCCGTGGACGACATAGGGTCGCTGCAGGTCGCGGGCGCGGACGGCGCCCGCCGCTACCTGCGCGACCTCGGGACCGTGCGCCTCGCCACTGAGGAGCCGCGCCAGCGCGCGTTTTTGGACGGCGTGCCCGGCGTCACGGTGAAGGTCGTGAAGAAGTCCGACGGAAACACGGTCGAGACCGTCCGGGAGCTGAAGCGGCGCGTCGAGGACATCCGCCGCGAGCTGCCGCCCGGAGTGGAGCTCGTGTGGCTCCAGGACGACGCGCAGATCGTGCAGGCCAACGTTGACAACACGATTGCCGACATCGGCTCCTCGGTGCTGCTCTGCGCCGTCATCCTCTTCGCCTTCCTCGTGAATCTGCGCTCGACGTTCGTCGTCGCCGTCACGATGCCGGTGACGATCGTCATTTCGCTGTTCTTCCTGCAGCTCTGCGGCCTCACGCTCAACCTTTCTACACTGCTGGCGATGGGACTGTCCGCCGGCATCCTTGTCTCCAACTCGATCGTCGTGCTGGAGAGCGTCGTGCGGCGGTTCGAGGCAAAGGACGGGGGGCTCTGCCCCCCGAGCCCCCCGGAGGCGCGGGCTGCGAGTCCCCGGGAGGCGCGCTGGACTGCGGCGCGGGAAGGCGCCGCCGAGCAGACCGTGGCGATCCTCGCCTCGGCCGGCACGAACGTCGTGGTTATGCTGCCGATCGCGATGATGACCTCGCTCATGGGCAAGTTCTTCTCGCCGTTCGCGACCGCGACGCTGATCGTGAACGGCGTCTCGATCTTCGTCTCCTTCACCCTGACGCCGATGCTCTGCGCGCTCGTGATGAAGCCCGAGGCGGAGCAGACCGGGCGCCTCGCGCGGTGGGGGCGCGCGTGGGAGGCGACGCTCGTGCGGTGGGGCGGCGCCTACGGCGCGTGGCTGCGGCGCCTCGGCGCGCGTCGCGGCGCACGCGCCGTCGCGGCGCTCGGCTTCCTCGCGCTGCTCGCCGCCTCGCTCGCGTTCGGCACGCGGGGGCTCGGCTTCGCTCTGCTGGAGAACGACGACTGGGGCCGCGCGTTCGTGCGACTTGAGTTCCCGGACTACTACGACCTGGCGCGCACCCAGAAGGCGACGCTCGCAATCGCGCGGCGCATCGGCGAAGACCCGGACGCCGTTTCCGTCCTTGCCACGCCGGGTCGCGCCGACGCCCTCGCGGGCCAGGCGAGCGAAGGCGTGTATCTGGCGCAGATCGAAGTGGTTTACACGCCGTCGGAATCGCGCCCGGACCGAGGCATCAACCGCATCCTCGAAGCGTTGCGTGCGGAGCTGCGCACGGAGCCGGACCTCATCGCCACCGTGACGATGCCGAGCTACGTGAACGGCATGTCCTCGACCATCCAATACAACCTCAAGGGGCCGGACCTGACCGTTCTCACCGACAAGGCGCAGAAGCTCCAGGCGCTCGCCTTCGCGCTGCCCGGACTCGCGCAAATCGACACAACAGCGCGCGATGACAAGCCCGAGGTGCGCATACGCCCCGACCGCGCGGTCCTTTCCGACATGGGGCTTGACGCGGCGACCGTCGGCGCGATGGTGCGCGCGGGCGTTGACGGCGTCGAAGCGGCCTCCTACAAGGAGGACCTCAAGACGATCGACGTTCGCGTGAAGTTCGCCGAGCGAGAGGGCGCCGCGCAGATAGCCGGGCTTCCGGTCCCGGCCGCGCCTGGGCGGCCGGTGCCGCTGTCGGCCTTCACCGAGGAGATTCGCACCGGGCAGAAGGTCATGATCTTCCGGCACGACAAGGAGCGCGCTATCCTCTTCGGCGGCAACGAGCGCCCGGGCTACGCCGCGGGCACCGTCGGCGACCAGCTTCAGAAGCTGGCCGAGGACAACGGCATCACCGGCGACGGCTATTCGCTGGCCGCCGTGGGCGCGTCCGAGATGATCGGGGAGTCCGTTGCGGACTTCGGCGAGGCGATGCTGCTCGCCGTCGCGATGACGTTCCTCGCGCTGGCGGCGATTCTGGAGAGCTGGAGGCGGCCGCTCCTGGTGCTCGCGACCGTGCCGATGTCGCTCGTCGGAGTGCTCTGGGCGTTGCAGCTGGCGGGGCTGGCCGTGTCGATCTTCGTTCTGCTCGGCGGCGTGATGCTGATCGGCGTCGTCGTGAACCCTGCCGTGCTGATCGTTGACCGGATGGCTCAGCTGGAGCGGGCGGGCGAGGGTAGGGCGGACGCCATGTGCCACGCCGTCGGCCAGACCTTCCGCGCGGTTGTGATGGTGATCGTCGCCTCGGGCCTGGGGATGCTGCCCATAGCGCTCTCTACCGGCATCGGCGCCGTGAACCGCGTCGGCATCGGCGCCGCCTCGGTGGGCGGAATCCTCGTTGCCGGCGTCCTGACGCTCGTCCTGCTGCCTTTCCTCGGCATGGGCCGTGTCCGTCCGCGCGGAGCCGCCGCCGACGTCCGGAACTGACGCCATTCTTCGCGCGATTTCGTGTTGATGGTCGAATCCGTTTCATGTATGATCTGAGCCGCGATGAACATTGTGGCAATAGGCATAGTTTCAATTTCGTCAATAATTTCGCGCGAGCAGTTCGACTTCGGCACGAACGCGCTTGCCAGTGCGGGATTCAGGGTCAAGGTCGCGCCGAACGTGGTCGGTCCAGATGTGGCTCCGGCCGAAGAGCGCGCGCGGCTGCTTGAGTCGTTCTGGCTGGATCCGGAGATCGACATGCTTCTCTTTTCCCGCGGGGGGGAGGGTGCGGATGACGTCGTGCCGCTCATCGACTGGGAGCGTCTGCGTGCGAGGCCGGATCTTCCGATCATGGGCTTCAGCGACGTCACCATACTCCTCAACGCCGCCTTGTCGAAAGGTGTCGGACATCCGATTTCAGGGCCGATGCTGTCCTACGCGAAACGGCTTGAGCCTGGCGCCCGGGAATGGGTCGGCGCCGTTCTGGGGGAGAGGCCGCTGCCTCCAGTGCGCGTCAATGTCCTGCGCGCCGTTCCGGACGGCGCAGTCGTGTCGGGTCTCCCTATGGGCGGCCACGTAACCCGTCTGCGCTGGCTCCAGCGCGGCGGACTGCTTCCTTCGGCTCGCGGGCGGGTGGTGTTTCTCGAATGCACGGCGAAGTATCCGCCGGCGGAGGTCCGGCAATGCCTGGAGGCGCTGCGCGACGGCGGCGCGCTTGACGGGGCCTCGGCGGTGGTGTTCTGCGATTTTCGCCACACGGGCGCGGACCGCGCCGCGCTTGAATCGTTTTTTTCTGAGTTCGCCGGCACGCTGCCATGCCCGGTGTTTTCCGGGTTCCCATACGGACACGTTCCAGGCATTCTCGCGCTCGATTTCAGACGCCGCCTGTCGATCTCGCCGGACGGAGTCTTGTCCTTTGAGTGACGGTCCGTCGGAGCCGCCTGCCAGTCAGAGCCGCCCGCAGAGCGCGTCCAGCGCCGCGGCGTAGGTCCGGGAGAATGTCTCAGATACGATTCGCGCCTCCGACGAGCAGACGGCGGGCCCGAGGGCGACGTCGCAGACGAGGAGAAAGGCCACGTTCAGGAGGAGCACCGCGACAAGCGAAAAGAAGAATCCGTAGGCGTCCAGATCCGTCTGCCTCTGCAGAAGCGCGTTGAGCGTGAAGCAGAAGTGGAAGCCCCATGCAAGTCCCGCGATCGCGGCGAATGCGGTTCCCGCGGCGGAGCCGACCATCGGAAAGGCGAGACTTGCAAGCCCGAACGCCAGCAGAACGCACGCGCAGGGCAGAGGAAAGAAATACGGCGAGAGCAGAATGAGCGCGTTCGGGCGCGCCACGTCCACCGACCCCATCTCGTCGTCCACGCGCAGTCGGCTCACTCGCGATCCGCACAGAAGCGCGAAGACCGCGTGCGTCGTCTCGTGGACAAGCACGTAGCATCGCGCCGGAACGCGGACGAATGCGTAGAGCGCGGCGAAGGCCATGCCGCCGGCGAGAAAAGCGGCGACGTGCGCCGGAAGCCCGAACGCCGAGCCGCCCCGATCCGGGGCGAGGACGATCGAAAGGCGCAGCGTCCGCAGCGTGGCCGCAAGGGCCGGAACGGACAGAATGGCGGCGAAAAACAGCGCGGCAAGGACCCCCCGCGACGGCCCATTGCGACGCTTCCGGCGGCGGGCTGCATTTTTCCGTTGACCCGAAGGGGGGATTTCCATATCCTTACGCCCTTCCAAACCCCGGTTCGAAACAGGAGCCTGTTTTTCCATGCCCAACATCAAGAGTGCCATCAAGCGCGACGCCATTTCCAAGGCACGCCGTCTGCGCAATCTTTCCAACAAGAGCCGCCTCAACACGGCTCGCAAGACCTTCCTCGCCGCGCTTGAAGGCGACGCGGACGGTCGCGAGGGCGCTTTCCGCGCCTACTCCTCCGAGATCGACAAGGCGGCCAAGAAGGGCGCGATCGCCAAGAACGGCGCGGCCCGCCGCAAGTCCAGGGCCGCCGCTCTGCTCGCCGCCAAGGCGGGGGCCGGGGCCTAGCGTCCGAAACGAGAATCGGAGGTTTTGTCGGAAAAGCCCGGCCGCGAGGCCGGGCTTTTTCGCGTTTTCGGCGCGGCGCCTCACCAGGCGCCCACGCAGCCGTCCACGATTGTCTCCGCCAGATCTTCGGCGGCTTTCGGGAGGCAGGCGAGCTTGGCTGAGACCGCGCTGGCGCCGCCGACGAACGTCTCGGTCCCGGTGACGGACGACTTGGCCCAGATCGGCTTGGCCTCCGTCTCCCCGGCCTTTGCGCGCGGGATGCGTGTGAACGACACTCGGGCGGTGAGCTCCATGCGGTATTCCGTCGGGCGCTGCGTGTCGCGCTGCGCGTAGGTGGTCGCCGACTGGTCGTAGCCGGTGACAACCACGTCGAGGCGCGTCGCGGCCTCGCTCTCCGGAACCATGCGGAGCGTTCCTTCGCGCTGGATTTCGCGCACGAGCGCGCGCTGGAGTGCGCGGGCGGCGTCCGGCTGGCTGGATTCGTTGCGGATCGTGGGCACGTAAACGTCGCGCAGTTCGGGCGCGAGCGTGGTACCGAGCTTATACTGAGTCGCGCATCCGGAGAGGAGCGCGGAGGCGACGGTTGCCGCGAGGAGGGCGGCGGGACGGAAGATGCGTTTCATTGGCGGCTGATTGTAGAACGTGGTTTTTCGATGTCAAGTGCGGGCGGCGACGAAGGCTGCCACGGCTTTCGCGTCCGCGGGTAGCGGATGCTTGCGCGTCGGCAGGCCGCGAAGCGCCTCGACGGCAGGGTCTCGCGCCAGCGACGAGTCGCCGGTGGCGCGTGCGATGGCGTCCGGAAACTTGGCCGGAGACGCCGTGGCAAGGCAGATCGCGGGGACGCCCGGGTCAGGCGGGGAGGAGAGCGCCACGGACACGCCGACGGCGGTATGCGGGTCGAGGACGCGACCGAAGTCCGCGTGGAACCGGCGGATGGTCTCGAGCGTGGCGGCGTCGTCAGCGCGCCCCGCGCGAAGCACCGGGTCGAACGTTCCGTCGGGACCTGACGCGACGCGGATCGCGCCGTCGCGCGCGAACCCCTCCATCCAACGGCGAACGACCGCCGGGTCGCGGGCCGCGGGTTTGAGGTAGAGCCAGCGCTCGAAGTTCGAGGCGATCTGGATGTCCATGGACGGCGAGAGCGAGGGAACGACCGCGCCGCGCCTGTATTCGCCGGTGGCGAAGAAGCGGCAGAGAATGTCGTT
The DNA here is from genome assembly GCA_002448475.1 of Verrucomicrobia bacterium UBA6982. Classification (GTDB taxonomy): domain Bacteria; phylum Verrucomicrobiota; class Kiritimatiellia; order RFP12; family UBA3636; genus UBA3636. Next base: position 9,060 of record DJYI01000025.1, on the reverse strand, counting down.
GGCGTTTGTGGCCACGACAAGGCGGCGGACGGGCAGGCCCATCTGCGCGGCGACATACCCCGCGAAGACGTCGCCGAAGTTCCCTGTCGGCACGTAGAAGGCGACTTCGCGCGCCCCCTCTTCCTCCATGGCGCGGAACGCGCCGTAGAAGTAATACGTCACCTGCGCGAGTATTCGCGCCCAGTTGATCGAGTTGACTGCGCCCAGGTGATGCGCGTCCTTGAACGGCAGGTCCGCGAACAGAGTCTTCACTATGCCCTGCGCGTCGTCGAACGTGCCGTCGAGGGCGATGTTGAAGACGTTGTCGTCAAGGACGGTCGTCATCTGGAGTTCCTGCACCGGCGAGACCCTGCCGGCGGGGTGCAGAACGAACACGCGCACCCCCTTGCGCCCGCGCAGTCCGTGGATGGCCGCCGAGCCGGTGTCGCCGGATGTCGCCGCCACGACGTTGAGGCAGTCGCCAGTTCGGCCCAGGAGATACTCGAAGAGATTGCCGAGAAACTGCAGGGCCACGTCCTTGAAGGCGAGCGTCGGGCCGTGGTAGAGCTCAAGCAGGCGAACCGGGCCGCATGGCCTGAGCGGGACCGGCTCGGGCTCCGTCCATTTGCCGCCTGGCGCGGGCGGGACGGGCGAAAATGCGGCCCAGGACTTGCGGACAATGGCGCGAAGCGCGTCTTCCGGGATGTCGTCCGCGTATAGGCGGGCGATTTCAAAGGCCAGCTGCTCGATGGGAAGGCGAGACCAGGCGGCAAGGCGAGCGCGGACGTCGGGAAACGATTCCGGGAGCAGAAGCCCGCCGTCGCGGGCGAGTCCCATGAGAACCGCGTCGCTGAACGTAACCGGCGCGACGCCGCCGCGTGTGCTGATGTATTGCATGGCAGGGGAGGAGACCGAGCGAAATGATGATTGGGGGATCTAGTCCACGAAGGCGCGGGCGTTGCGGAAGAGGCGCATCCACGGGCCGGATTCTCCGTCGCAGAAGCCGGCGGGGCGATAGGAAAGCTGGACCGAGCGGAAGCAGCGCTCTGGGTGTGGCATCATGATCGTGGCGCGTCCGTCGAGAGTCGTGAATCCCGTGAGACCGCCCTCGCTGCCGTTTGGGTTGAACGGATAGCGCTCGGTAGGCGCGCCGTTGCCGTCCACGTAGCGCAGCGCCGCGCGCGCCGAGGAAAGGATGCGGCAGCGGGCGTCCTCGGTCTCGAACCGGGCGAACCCTTCGCCGTGGGCCACTGCGATTGGCAGAAGCGAGCCCTCCATGCCGCGCAGAAGAACGGATGGCGACTTCATCACCTCCAGCGTGGCGTAGCGCGCCTCGAACTGCATCGAGCGGTTGTGGAGGAATCTGGGCCAGTCCCTGGCGCCGGGGATGATGTCGCGCAGCTGCGAGACCATCTGGCAGCCGTTGCACACGCCGAGCGTGAACGTCTCCTTGCGAGTGAAATACGCCTCGAACATGTCGCGGAGCCGGTTGTTGAGGAGAATCGTCCTGGCCCAGCCGGAGCCGGCTCCAAGTACGTCGCCGTAGCTGAAGCCGCCGCAGGCGACCAGACCGAGAAAGTCCTTGAGATCGGCGCGCCCGGACATGAGGTCCGTGATGTGGACGTCCACGGCCTCGAACCCGGCGGCGTCGAACGCCGCCGCCATTTCGACGTGTCCGTTCACTCCCTCCTCGCGAAGGATCGCGACGCGCGGGCGGGCTTCGGGGCGGGCCAGATTCGGGAGCTCGTCGGTGTCGAACGTGGCGCTGAAGCGCATCGGCGCGGGATTTTCCTCGGCCGCGTTTTCGCGCTCCTGCCGGGCGCAGTCCGGATTGTCGCGCAGTTCGCGCATCCGCGCCGAGCACTCGCTCCACACGGCGCGGAGGCGGCAGAGGGGGGCGTCGAGTTTCAGCGTGGAGCCGAAGCGGACCGAGAGGAAGCGGCTCTTGGGATCGGCCGTACCGACGCGCGAGACGGCGAGTCCGGCCTCCGAAAACGCGGACAGGACCGCGCTCTCGTCGCTTCCGGAGACCTGGATTACCATTCCGGGCTCCTCGCAGAAAAGCGCGGCGAGAGTTTCCTGCTGCGTTCCCGCGGAGGGGAGGCGCAGATCGGCGCCCACCCCGCCGGAGAAGGCCATTTCGGCGACGGTGACCGCAAGGCCGCCGTCAGAGCGGTCGTGCGCGGCCAGCACCTTGCCTTCGCGTAGCAGCGTCTGAAACACGGGCCAGAACGCGACGAGACGCGCCGGGTCGTCGAAGTCCGGCGTGTCGCTTCCGGTCAGCCCCCAGCACTGCGCGAGAATCGATCCGCCGAGGCGGCGTTTTCCGCAGGAGAAATCGACGAGAACGAGGGTCGAGCCCGGAACGGGCTTGAGGTCCGGCGTCACGCCGACGCGAACGTCCGGCACGGGGCCGAAGGCGGAAACAACGAGCGAGACGGGGGAGGTCTGGCGGTGCTCCGAGCCGTCCTTGCCGGTCCAGACCGAAGACATGGAGCAGGAGTCTTTTCCGACGGGTATCGAGAGAGAGGCGGCGGGGCAGAACTCCATCGCGACCGCTCGCACCGTGTCGTAGAGCGCGGCGTCCTGTCCGGGCTGCCCGCATGCGGCCATCCAGTTGGCGGAGAGCTTTACCGACCCCAGGTCCGGCACGCCGGCGGAGGCGAGGTTGAGCACCGCCTCCGCGACAGCCAGACGGCCGGACGCGGGCGCGTCGGTCACCGCGACCGGGGCGCGCTCGCCGCACGCCATCGCCGCGCCGTCGTAGCCGTGGTATCCGGTCGTCGTGACGGCGTTGTCGGCCACCGGGAGCTGGAACGGGCCGCACATCTGGTCGCGGTGCACCATGCCGGTCACCGTGCGGTCGGCTATCGAAATCAGGAATGTCTTGTCGCCTACGGTCGGGTGGGCGAGGACGCGATACAACGCGTCGAGGGCGTCGGGAGCCACTGGCGCCGCGGGCGCGGATGGCGTCGGCGCGGCTGCGGCCGGCTCCTCCGCGGCCGTCGGCGCGGCGTTCTCGACGGGCGCGGATTCGCGCTCCCCGGCTGCCGTTTCGGGTTCTCCGGCCTCGGCGGATGCCGGAGTTTCGCCGCCGCGCGCGGCGCGCAGGCTTTCAAATTCCGCTAGCAGCGGGTCTTCGGCTGCCGTGCCGCCGGCCGGCGCCGCGTCCTGGGGCGCCGCGTCCGCGGACGCCGCTTCCGGTTCCGCCGCCGCCGGTCTGGAGAAGCCGGGGGGGAGCGAGCGCCCGACCGGCGACGCGAACTCGATCGGCGGAAGGACGACCGGTTCGTGGCGCGCGTCGCGGTGCATTCGCGGCGGCTTGCCGAGCAGGACGCCGACGTCCATGTCGATTGGCCTGTCCCCGAAAACCGAATCCTCCAGCACTAGGCGGTGGTCGCCCGTCGCCACGCCGATGAACGCCACCGGGCAGCGCTCGCGCTCGCATAGCGCCTGAAAGCGCTCCCTGGCCTCCGGGCGGATGGCCAGCACGTAGCGCTCCTGCGCCTCGCAGCACCAGATTTCCATTGGCGTCATGGAGGGCTCCTCGTTGTGGACCGCGCGCAGGTCGAAGCGCCCGCCGGTCTTTTCGACAAGCTCCGGGCAGCCGTTCGAGAGCCCGCCCGCGCCCAGGTCGTGGATGGAGAGTATTGGATTGCCCTCCGGTCCAAGCGCCACGCATTCCTCGATCACTTCCTGGCAGCGGCGCTGCATTTCGGCGTTGCCGCGCTGGACGGAGTTGAAGTCCAGCTCCGCGTCGTTGGAGCCGAGAACGAGCGAACTGGCCGCGCCGCCGCCGAGTCCGATGCGCATTGCCGGGCCGCCGATCTGGACGATGAGGGCCCCCTCCGGAATCGGCTTTTTCTCGATCATCGACCTGCGGATGTTGCCCATGCCGCCGGCGAGCATGATGGGCTTGTCGTAGCCCCAGGCGCGACCGCCGGCCTCGCCCTCGAACGTGCGGAAGAATCCGCACAGCTGCGGGCGCCCGAATTCGTTGCCGAACGCCGCGCCGCCGATCGGGCCGTCGAGCATGATCTGCAGCGGGGTTGCCAGGCGGGGGTTCGGCTCGGATGGCCTCTCCCACGGCAGGATGTATCCCGGAATTCGCAGATTCGACACCATGAAGCCGCAGATGCCGCACTTCGTGCGCGAGCCGGACCCGGTCGCGGCTTCGTCGCGGATTTCGCCGCCGACGCCCGTCGCCGCTCCGGGATACGGGGAGATCGCGGTGGGATGGTTGTGCGTCTCCACTTTCATCAGGATGTCAACCTGGTCGTTTTCGTAGCGCCAGACGCGCGACTGGGGGTCGCGAACGAACGCGTCGGAGCGGAAGCCCTCGATGACTCCCGAGTTGTCGGCATACGCCACGAGCGTTCCCTGCGGGTGCGCCTCGTGCGTGTGGCGTATCATCTTGAAGAGCGACAGGTCCTGCGGCTCTCCGTCCAGCGACCACGAGGCGTTGAAGATCTTGTGTCGGCAGTGTTCGGAGTTGACCTGCCCGAACATCACGATCTCCGTGTCGGTCGGATTTTTGCCGGCCTTGGTGAAGCAGTCGGCGAGGTAGTCGATTTCATCCGGCGCGAGAGCCAGCCCCATTTCCTCGTTGGCCTTTTCGATGGCGGCGCGGCCTTCGCCAAGGACGTCGTAGGTCTTGCCCGGGCGCGGCTGGCCTTCGGCGAAGACGTCGGACAGGTCGTCGTAAACGCCCTCGGTCATGCGGTCGTGCAGAACGGCGAATGCCGGAGCGAGCTCGTCGGCGCGAAGCGGGCGGCCGCCGCGCGCCGCGCGGAAGGCCACGGCGCGTTCCACGCGGCGAACGAGCGAGCCGAGTCCGCACGAGCGGAATATGTCGCTCGCCTTGGAGCTCCACGGGGAAATCGTCCCCTTGCGCGGCGCCACGAAGAAGACTCCCTTTTCGCGCGGCTGGGCGCGGCCCACCGCTCCGAGCAGCTCAGAGGCGCGGACTACCGCTTCGTCCGGAAGGGAATCTGGGGCGTCGAGCAGGTAGATCCACTGGGCCGAAAGCTCCAGCGCCGGGGTTTTCCCTTCAAGTCCGAGAGCGCCCGAGGCGGCGTCGCGCAGCGCGCGGAGACGGAATTCAGGGAATGCATCTGTGCCGAGGAGAGTGGTCATCGTTTGTTTGGTCGCGGATTGGAAGCTCGCGGATGGTGAGGCGCCGCGGATTGGAGGTGTTGCTGATTGGAGGTTCGCCGATTGAAGGCGGTGCGGCAACGCCCCGGATTCTACTCCAACCCCCGCCCGGCGGCAACCGTGCTTCCGCGGGCGCGCGCGGCAGAAAGAGTCTTCGTGCAATGGACACAGGGACACAGGGACACAG
>DJYI01000025.1:0-3601 GCA_002448475.1 Verrucomicrobia bacterium UBA6982 | reverse complement strand
ACAGGGACACAGGGACACAGGGACTTTGTGATAATTGGCACAAATATCACGGGCAGGGTGCGCCTCGCCCTGGGAGCGCGGGCTTCAGCCCGCGAAGATAGGAAGATAGGGGGTGCGCCGTCCCGCCTCGCCCTGGGAGCGCGGGCTTCCAGCCCGCGAAGATAGGAAGAATAGAGGGTGCGCCGTCCCGCTGCGTCCTGGGAGCGCGGGCTTCCAGCCCGCGAAGATAGGAATATAGGTGGTGCAGCGTCCCGCCGCGCCTCGCCCTGTGGCCGCCGGGAGCGTCCCGCCCCACCCGATTGTTGCGATGCCATCTTCCCGGACTTTGCGCTCTGACGACCGCGAAAAAAAACTGCAAAAAACTTCTTGCTTTTGCGGGGCAAAGGGTGTATGCTTGCCCCCGTGGAACCGCACTCGGGTGCCTAAAAGGGCGTTTCGGCGCGATCCACGCAATCCACTAACAAATGCGGTTCGCCGCAAAAACACAGCAAAAAACATGAAACTGACAAAAATCCTTGCCGCCGCGGCCGTAGTTGCCATCGGCGCAACCGCTCAGGCGGGTGAAAGGGCGTCCGACACCTACTGCGTCATCACCCTCCCCGTCTTCGCCGGCTACAACCTCTACGGCGTTTCAGTGGCTCCTGTTGAAGGTGCGGCCACTAACTGGAACAGCGTTATCAAGAATCTTCCATCCGGGGCAAATTTGACCTCGGAAGGAACTTTGGTTTCGGCCACGAGCGATAATGTTGAACAACTTGATTGGGTGTGGTTCAATGCGGATGCTGACGGGTCTCTCTACGAGTTTGGTCTTGACGCTTCAACTGAATCGCAGTCGATAACCGTCACAAAAGGTGCGCCCGCCTTCTATGTGTTCAAAAAAGACACGTTGACGCTCGCTAGTTTCAGCGGGCTTCAGACATATAGCGGAAAAGCCAATGGTGCGAAGGCTTCGCGCATAAGCATCTGGAACGCGACCAAACAAGGATATGACCAGTATTGGTATCGCAACACGGGGGATGCGAAAACATCGGCGTGGTACAATACCAAGACCGGCAAGGTGGACGAACCCTCTTCCGTCCCCGTTCCAGTTGGGACTGCCGTTTACATTCAGGTCGGTGCAGGCGATGGCACTCCGAATCAAGTTCCGCTTCAGTTCTAATTTAGTCGAATTCGTTTAGGAGAATTTACGATGAAGAATCTTGTCCTTTCTCTTTCAGTTGTTTGCGCGATCAGTGTCTGCGCAAATGTGATTCCTTGGAGTATTGACGATTTGGCTGCTCCCGACACGAAGGCGGCTAGTCCAACTTGGCAGTACGTGTTTCTTACCGGGAATGGGAATCCTTATGTAAATGCAGCCGGGTCCAATTCAAGCGTCAATGATGTCTTTTATTCTGAGGTTGACGGGGGGACTATTTCCGCAGGGGGCAAATGGGATGATGGTCTCACAGATGCTTCCACGAAGTATGTAGTTGCTCTGTGGGATGGCGTTACTCCCAATTCATATTATGTCTATAAATCAGGAGACACAGTTCTTACTGTTACGGCAGCCGACATGAATCCCGCTGGTGGATATGCTCCTAACAATAGCATTGCAGATGGTTTGGCCGCTGGATCTGTCGTGAAGGATGGTCAAACTTACCTCCTGTCTCCTGCTGCTGTCCCGGAGCCGGCAACTGCGGCGCTTGCATTCCTTGGCATGACCATGTTGCTTCGGCGCAGGAAGTAATCTGCTCCCAAGCGTGGAAAAGGACCCGTGCCGTTTTTCGGTATGGGTCCTTGTTTCTTTTGAGTGGGATTCAACTGTATTCCAGACTTGTGGGAACATGGCCGATGACGAATTTTTTTTTGATGCGCAGTTTCGCCATTTGCTGTTTTGTTCTGGATGTTTTTGCCGTCGATGATTTGCCGGCAATTCACGTTTTATGGGGTGTGTATCCCACGGATTCTGTGTCTGGAAACAAAACAGTTTTGTATGAGCGAGTGGATGGCGTGGATTCGCCTATGTCGGTCCAGGACTTTACAAACGAATGGATTGCGGCTGTCCTATTGGTCGGCGATGGTGGCTGGGATGAAAACCACGGGTGGGTTAATGCTCGGTGGATTTCAAAAACTCCAAAATCAACAGAAGGCGTTTCTCCAAATTTCGAGAACGAGAATCTTGTGTGGGTATTTGGAAAGACAGATTTGCCTCTTACGATATTTGGGGACTGGGAACAGGATGATAGTGGGGCTGCCGCCGAATCCGATATGAAAGAGTGGTATATCCAGAAGTGGAGGTCGATGTTCGCGGCTAATGTTGTTCTGGACAAAACTACAGGGGAGGCTTTCTGTTACTCTGATCAACCTGGCGGCTCGGCAATTGTTGGTTGTGATTCATTGCAAATCGATTCACTGTGGTCTTCCAAGTTTGGCGATGGTGGACATCCTCCAATAAGATATAACAATGCAATTGCGATTGTCAGGACCCCCTCCCGCAAGGTTTACATTGGCTCGCAGATTCCTCCGTATTGCATCTGGATGGCTGATTTCGGTTTGACTCGGGAAGAGTTGGCGCAGTATCCGGCAAGCAGGGTTCAGGCGGCGTTTGAGGCGCGCGTCCATCCGTCGGACAAGTCGCTCGACGCGACTTTGCTTCTCTTGCAGTAGCGCGCGCTATGCGGGGCGGATCAGTGCCAGTCCCAAGGGCGTGTGCCGTTGCAGTTCGGGTATGCCGCGCAACTCCAGAATGGGTTGCCGGCGTTGGCTCCCTTTCGTGCCATCTGCTTTCGCATGGGTCCGCCGCATTTCGGGCATTTCGGAGAATCCGCCGCTTCTGCCGCCTTTGCCTCTCGGCTTTCAAGTCTGACTTTCGTCAAATGCTCGGTAAAACCGCCATTTTCTCGGAAGTTTTCCCCGATTCGATCAATTTGCCGACGCAAAAGGGCGCAGGCTCGATCAATTACCACCAGCATGGCGTTCGCCGCAATGCATGGGTTTTCGTTTTCGGTCGCCGGGGCGAATTTCGCACGCATCTGCATCAGATGGGCCGCGAAATTATGGCGTAAATCGTCATGCGCCTCGAAGGCGTCGAAATCAATCGCTCTGACTTTCCGGGCTCGTGGGTCTTTCTCGCTCCACGGCAGTTCCCCGCGGACGATCAGAAAATCCTCGTAGTCGCCGGCAAGTTCCTCAAGCGAGCCTTTGGCGACATCGTAGAGTCTCAGTTCGGTTTCACGGCTTGTTCCGGCTCGCGCAGACCCCTCTACGATGTTTTGCTTTGCGCTTCGCGCGGCGCCGACCATTTGCCCCGTTGTCTTTCCGAGAGGATCTGTCTTGAGGTTGAAATTGCGTCTGCAGAACAACTCAGTGCCGTAATACACGATGCACACCAATACGAAGGAGACAGTTTTGCGAAAGCCTCCAGATTTGCCGACTACGGGAGTCAGATCGCCAGTTCGCGCCGATTGCCCCTGCTGCGCCTGAGTGTCCAGTGTTGTCTGCGACGCCAATTGCGGCCAACGTGCTTGAAAATCCGCATTGTTCATTTCGTCAAGCCTCAAATGTTAGTCGCATGTCGCGTGTCGGGCGGGTGCGTGTCGCGTGTCGGGCGGGTGCATGTCGC
>DJYI01000090.1:46867-48468 GCA_002448475.1 Verrucomicrobia bacterium UBA6982 | reverse complement strand
CCGATGCCACAGCCGCCATTTTCCCTGCGCTCTTTGCGTTCCGTTGCAAGGAAGGATTTTTTTGTCGAGTCGCGTCCGCGCGCAAGCCTTGCGCGGGCGCGCATGAAGTGGTAGCATTGTCGCCGATGTCAACGCTTCGAGAACACGAACGTATTGCCGAGCTGGAGTCCGGTTCCGGCGCCACATTCGACCTTCGCCCTTCCGGAGAGCGGTTCTACGTCTAGTCATGCCCCTCCATTCCCGCAATTGGTGCCAACCCCAAACATGAACAGCGAAATTGAGGAAATTGTGCGCCTCGGCGAGGATTCCACAAGGGAATTCAAGGCCATTGGCATTCCCGGAAAGCGCGTTGCATTCCCCGATGCCGGGGAAGTCGCCGACGAGATTGCCGCCGCCGCGAATGCGGCAGGTGCGGTTTTCCTTTTCGGCGTCGACGACAGGACATTCAAGATCGAGGGCGTCCCTATCGACAAGGCCGACATTGCCGAACGCTGGATCCGCGACATTTGCAACGATTCCGTCAAGCCGCCTGTCGCGGCAACAATCCGCAAACTCGCAATCGCCGATTCCGGCAAGTGCGTCCTTCGAGTTGATGTTCCGAAAAGCCTGTTCGTCCACGAAGGGGCCCATGGCTATTTCTACCGAATCGGCAGCTCCAAACGAAAAATGCCGCCGGAAATGCTGGCGCGGCTCTTTCAGCAGCGAAGCCAGACGAGATTGGTCTGTTTCGACGAACAGGTCGTTTCGTCGGCGGAGACCGGCGAACTTGTCCGGTCGCTCTATTCGCGGTTTCGGACGAAGCTTTCGCCGTCAAACGATGCGGAGTTCCTTCGAAAGCTCCACCTGACGGCTTCTGACCAGGACGGAACGATCCGGCCGACCGTCGCCGGAATCCTTTTCGCCACCGAACATCCGGAGGAACACCTTCCGAGCGCCTACATTCAGGCCGTCTGCTACAAAGGAACCGAGCGGAATGCGGACTATCAGCTGGATGCCCGCGACATTACCGGCCCCCTGGATGTGCAAATCGACGAGGCCTGCCGGTTTGTCGAACGCAACATGCGCATCGGCGCCGTAAAACGGCCAGCGCGCATCGACATCCCACAGTATGCCATGAACGCCGTTTTCGAAGCGGTCGTGAACGCCGTCGCGCACCGCGACTATTCGATTCCAGGGGCGAAAATCCGCCTGCACATGTTTTCCGACCGGTTGGAACTCTTTTCCCCCGGCGGGCTGCCGAACTCCATGACGCTGGACGAGATCGAGGAACGCCAGTTCGCAAGAAACGAACTTGTCTGCACATGTCTCTCTCGTTGCAAAATCGCGCGAAGAATCGAGAACATTCGCAGAACCAGGATTATGGACCGGCGCGGCGAAGGCGTTCCCGTGATTTTCGAATCCACGCTGAAAATCTCCGGAAGAAAGCCGGAGTACCGGTTGCTCAACGACTCAGAACTGCTTGTGACTTTCCGCTCGGCCCCCATCGACGACCGTGAAAAACTGAACGAAATGGTCCGTTCCGAAGCGGACATAAGGGAGAATTCGAAAGACCGATTGGAAAACCATCACGGTCGGATAGAAACGCCGGACAGAAACGCCGG
>DJYI01000090.1:36138-46791 GCA_002448475.1 Verrucomicrobia bacterium UBA6982 | reverse complement strand
GCCGGACAGAAACGCCGGACAGAAGCGCCGGACAGAAACAAGGAGCAGAAGCGCCGGACAAAACCGAAGGGCGATCCGTGGCGGACCTTCTTGTCGACCTTCTCCGCACAACCCCGGAAATTACCCAACAGAAGCTGTCCTCTGCGCTGGGAGTGGCAAGAAGCACTCTGAATCTTCGTCTTGCGGAGTTGAAAAGCATCGGTGCCATCCGCCGTGTCGGCCCGGACAGGGGCGGGCATTGGGAGGTTGTCGGCGACACGCAAGGAAAAAGGACCCGGACCCAATCATGAACTTCCCGCCGACCTTCCTCGTCACTCTCGCCCGGCTCCTGCGCCGGGACGGCTTTTCCTTCTTCGGCAAGTGCGCCCGCTACGCCCTTTCCCGCGACGCCTGGCTGTGGTTGTTGCGCGGAGGCGATTGGTCGAGTTCGGTTGTTTCGTTGAACCATGGCTGTGGCCATGAAACTGCGGACCCTTCACTTTCCGTCCGCCAGTTGCTTGACGACGAGAGACTTATCGCCGAATCTGAATGGTTCGACAAGGTGTGGTTCCTTCGTGAACATCCCGAAGCGAAACATTCTGGCATGTCGCCTGCCCGATACTACCTGACTCATGATCCTCTTGGAACCGTCTACCCGGGTCCGGACTTCATTGGCGAGGAGTATCTTGCGTTGAATGCTGATGTAAAAATGGCCCGACTCAATCCGCTGCTTCATTTCGAAAAGTATAGGGCGAAACGATATCGGCAGATTTCTTTCCTTGAAAATCCAAAAGTCTCTTTTCCGGCGGAAGCCAGGGAACTACGGAAAGATTTCAGCCCGAAGAACAGCCATCATCGACGCGTTGCCGTTTTTGCCGCCTTTTCCGGGAACGGACGGATCTCCGCTACAGACATCTACTATTTGAAGGGTCTCGCGACAATCGTCGACAGTATAATCTACGTTTCCAACAATCCCGTTTTCCCTGAAGAGCTTGAAAAACTGGACGGACTGGTCCGTGTCGCGCTGTTCCAACATCACGGCGAATATGATTTCGGCTCCTACAAGCGTGGATTCTTTATCGCCAAGGAATTCGGTCTTCTCGACCGTGAAACGACGGACGAATTGATCTTGGCCAACAATTCCTGTTACGGCCCCGTCGTGCCCTTTGAGGAGACCCTGCAGACAATGTCGCACAGAAAGTGCGATTTCTGGGGATTAACGGCGTACGACGGATTTGGGCATGAACACATACAGTCCTACTTTTTCGTATTCCGACGGAGAGTCCTCGACGGAAGCGAGCTGGAGTGTTTTCTCGCCTCGGTCAAACGCGAAATCGACAGATGGCATGTGATCAGCCGATACGAAACGCAATTGACGGATGTTCTCGTCAAAGCAGGTTATCGAGCGGACACGCTTGTCCCTTGGAAATTCTACCGCAACGAAGGTTCGGACTTGGTGTTTCCACCAGCCCGTCCCGTCACGTTGCTTCGGCGATATCGCATGCCGCTTGTGAAGGTAAAGACGGTAAACGGCGAAAATGACGAGGGCCTTGACGCTCTCATGGCAGCATTATACGCTGAAAACCCAGAGTTGTCAGCGCTGATTCACCCAAAAATCGGTGATGGTGGCGTCGTTTCGGACAGGCACCAAATCGTGAAAACGGAGAGGCTCCGGCATTCCGACAATCTTGTTAAATCGGTTCACAGGATTTCTGAGAAGGCGCGATCCGGAAAAAAGATCGACGTTGTTTTTCTCGTATTTTCCGAATCCATGTTTCCCGCCAAGCCCTTGTTTGATGCCATGATGCGCGATGCGGCTTTCGTTCCTCGCGTGATTGTCATCCCGGATATGCGTTGGGCGGATGCGAAACAGCGCTTCCGTCATTGTTTCGAGGCGCTTCGCACTTCCATTCCGGAAAGCCGGCTTCATGAGGCCCGGCACGAAGAGTGGAGCGACTGGGACGATGAAATCGGCTCCTGCGACCTTGTCTGCTTCCCTTCGCCATATGACGTTTCGGTCTTTCTGTACAACCCGCACTGGGCGGTTGGCCGGAATTTCCTTCCGATTCATGTGAATTACGGATTCTACCGTTCGAAATACGACCGGGACATCATGGGGCGGCAGAATTACGCCTATTTCTGGAAAGCGTACTTCGAGTGCGAAGCCACGGCGAAGGAATACGCGGAGTACTCCATCCTCAAAGGCGCGAACGCCGAGGTGGTCGGCTATGTGAAGATGGATGCCCTCGCGGCGGCGAAGCCCTGGCCTCGCAACGGGAACCGCAAGCGCGTGCTGATCGCACCGCACCATTCCGTCGAGGGCGGCGCGAACGACACGCTCGCGCTCTCCAACTTCCAGCGCTACGCCGACTACTTCCTCGCGCTGCCGGAAAAGCACCCGGAGCTCGATTTCGTCTTCCGTCCGCATCCATTCCTCTTCACCGTCCTTGCGAGTCCTTCCAAGTGGGGGCAGAAGAAGGTCGACGGCTGGATCGCCCGCATGAAGGCGCATCCGAACGTGAGGTGGAGCGACGATGGGGACTACTTCCCTGTCTTCGCCTCGTGCGACGCCTGCGTTCAGGACTGCGGCTCCTATCTCGTCGAGTGGTTCTACACCGGAAAGCCCTGCTGCTACCTGCTCAAGGATCCGTCCGACATCGACGCGAAGTTCGCTCCGCTCGGCAAGGACTGCCTCTCTCACTGCTACCTCGCCTACGACGAGGGGGCGATCGAGTCGTTCCTGCGCGATGTCGTCGAAGGCGGAAACGACCCGAAGGCCGCCGCGCGGGACGAATTCCGCAAGTCCGTCATGGTCAACTATCCGCACGCGGCCGAAGCGGCCCTCGCGAGCATAAAGAAGGCGCTGGGTATGGAATGAGAAAGGCAGGATCCTTCATGCCCGAGAAACCCTTCGCGTTCCTCGCGGCCCTTGCCCGAAGAGACGGCCTTGCAATGATTGGCAAGGTTGCCCGTTACGGTTTTTCGCCGAAGGCGTGGCGTTGGTTCCTGAACAATCTGGAATACCGAAGAATCGTGAAGAAGTCCGGGCTCGTGGACGAGGCATGGTACCGGCGCGAGTATCCCGACGTGATGGATCGGGGGCTCGATCCCGTGCAGGACTTCCTGACGCCGCCGCATGACCAGCTTCGCCTGCCGAACCCCGATTTTGTCCCCGCCGAATACGCGGCCGCCAACTTTGACGTGAAAGTCTGCGGTCTTCCGTGGGCGGTCCATTACGCAAGGGACGGCATGCGGGAAGGGCGGCCGACTTCCTTGTTGGACAACATCGAGAATCCGTTTCCGGACGGCTCCGTCGAGTTGCGGCGTGAGTTTCCGCCCGTACCGCCCCGGCACCGCAGGACGGCGGTGTTCGCGTCGTTCTCCGCCGACGGGCGGATCAAGGACACGGTCCTTTACTACCTTCGTGGACTTCGCCAGGTGGTGGACAACATCGTCTTTGTCGCCAACAGCCCAGTTCTTCCGGACGAGGTCGCGAAACTGGACGGACTCGTCCGCCTCGCGGTCTTCCGCCACCACGGGTGCTACGACTTCGGTTCCTATAAGATCGGTTGGATCGAGGCGAAGAAACTTGGTCTTCTTGGGCCTGACATCTGCGACGAGCTCGTCGTCTGCAACGACTCCTGCTACGGTCCGGTGTTCCCCTTCTCCGAAACGTTCGACGAGATGGCACGCCGCTACCGCGAAGCGAAGCCGGAAGACAAGTTCGATTTCTGGGGCATGACGGCTCACGAGCTCTTCCGGAGACCGCATGTCCAGTCGTATTTCTATGTCTTCGGCAAGGGAGTTCTTGAAAGTCGCGATCTGGACCGCTTCTTCACCACACTCGAGGACTACCGTGACCGCGGGCAGGTCGTCTATTTCTGCGAGACGATGCTTTCGACTCGTCTTCTCGACAACGGCCATGCGTTCGCTTCTCTCGTTCCCCGGAACTTTTCAACGGAATACAAGTCTCCGCCCATCAAGTTTCCCGTCACGCTGTTTTCCGAATACCGAATGCCGCTGCTTAAGGCGAAGACGCTCAAGGGCGAATCGAAGGAGGATTTGGGGGCGGCCATGGAGATCGTGCGGCGGTGCAATTCGGATTTGGCGGCCCTCCTGCCGCCCCAGCCGGGAGTGACCGCATTCGAAAAGGATTGCGCCAATCCCGGGACTTCGGCGAAACTCGCGCGGGACAGTCACATCGCCGCCTTGCCAGGAAAGGCGGCCGCCATCCGCGGCGCCCAAGCGTCCGGACGGCCCGTCCGTCTGCTCTTCCTCTCGCTTCGCGCCGACATCCTTCCGTGGGCGACCGCCGCGGAAGCGGCGCTTCGCGATCCGTCGTTTCTCGTCCGCGTTGCGGCTGTTCCGGACCTGCGCCTAGAATCTGTTCCAAGTCAGTTCCGTGCTCTGCGGGAGACGCGCTCGTCGCTCCTCGAGAAGTTTCCGGCGGAAACCGTCCTATGGACGGTCCCGAATGTGACCGGCGAATGGGACGACCTGACAGCGGATGCCGACGTGGTCGTCTACGCCACGGCAGAGGATGCCTCCGACTTTCGCTACAACCCCCATTGGTCCGTCGGCCGGCCGTTCCTGCCTGTCCTCTTCTTCGACCGTCGGGCAGCCGGCCCGTATCCTCCCGAAAAGGAGTTCGCCCGCCAGAACTACGCCTACTTCTGGAAGGTCTTCTTTGCCGATGTCAAGGAATTCACCGCCTACAATCATTACTCGCACCAGAAAGGGGAGAATGCCAGCATGTCGGATGTCCGTCATTTCTTATCCGTTCTTGAATCCGAATCCTTCACGCCCTCGTAGCAACATTTTATGCGGATCTGGCTTTCAAAAAATCGATGCAAACCTGGGTGGACGAGCTTCATTTGTCTCGCCGTAGTCGTTCTTCTTTCATGCCTTAACGGAGGATCTCTGCGAGACATCATCGATTCACGTAACTTCGCTCAGCCCTTCTCGTCGACTCTCCATTCTTCTGCCCGATGGCTTGCTTGGGGCGTCGCAGCGGCAACGGTCTTGGGTATTTCGCTCCTGCTGGTCTTTCCTCGTGTTCGCAAACCGCATTATTCCTTTTTGCTGATGGTGCTTCTTGTCGGCCCGTTTTATGTTTTTTCACTCACTCCTCTTTCGCCAGCCGACGAAAAATTTCACTGGGAACAGACTCTTCAAGCAGCAGTAAGGATCTCCCGGAACTTGTCGGTCGACGAATCGCTTTCGTTGGACATGTTCCGGCCAAACAACCGCAATCTGCCGGAAGGATACGTCCGACTGGCGAACACGTTCAGGCTTCCCAACAGAAAAGCTGGAACCATTGACTGGGGCGATAAACGGTGGGAAAAGCACGGCACGTGGGCGATGCATTCAACGCAAATCGCCGGAGTCATCGCTGGTTTGCAACTGGGTGCACCGCCATTAGCCGTTTTCTATCTTGGGAGGGTTTTCTCCCTCCTTGCCTACGCAGGCATCGTCTTTTGGGCGATTCGGTCCAGTCCTTTTTTCAAACGGTCGCTCGCTGTCGCCGCGAGTTGTCCCATTGCGATGCAACAGGTCTGCTCCTATTCATATGACGCCGAAAGCCTTACCATGAGCTTCCTCTGTTTCGCCCTTGCCGCGAAGAACATTTCCGAAAATGAGAAACCATTCGATTGCATAGCCGGATTGTGCATGATAGCGGCCGTAGCCGTCGGCATGTCCATGAAATGTGCCGCGTTTCCGTTTCTTCCCCTTTTGTTTCTTCTGCCGACAAGCCGTTTCCGTTCGGGAATGTCTGGGAAACTCCGTTTTCTCTTCCTTGTCGCCACTGTGGCCCTCGGCATGGCGCTTACATGCTTCTCGGTGACCCCGAGCGCTCTCTGGAATAAACCCTTCGGCGAACTTGCATATGGCGGATCATCGTGGACCCTGGCATTGATTGCGTCGAACCCCCTAAAGGTGTGCTTCCTTTTGCTCAACTCCTTCGACCTGTTTGGCCAGATTCTTCTATATGACGCGTTTGGCGGCAACATGAGTGGACTGTCGCTCCGCCTTTACACCCACATCACGATGATTTTCATCGTCTTGTTCTTCATTGCCGCTTTTAAAGACGGAGAAGAAATTCGATTTCGCCCGGTTGCTCGTTTGAGAATGGCAGCAGCATGCGGGTGGATTTTGTTGACCGTTTACCTTTTCTTCATCATGCTGACCAGTTGGACGCCGGACTCGTTCACCACTATTCGTGGACTTCAGGGGCGTTACTGGACTCCGGTTCTTCCTTTGGCTGCCGTTGCTTTGTTCGCACGGTACAAGGAGCCGGGTTCCGATGGTTTGATCTGTCGAGGATCGGGTTCTATTCCAGAGATTCCGTTCGACCGATTCCTCTTTCCGATCATGATGCTCGCCCATTGTGACGCGATTATTTGCATAGTGAAGGCGACACTCAAGAACTGAACCCTTGGTTGCATCCGATTTTTTGCATAACAAAATGAAAAGTAAGTGGAATAGCTGGGAGAAACGTTCACTTGCCGCGTTGCTGGGTCTTTTTGTCCTTGCCGTGACGTTCGAGCTGAATGGGTCCTCTCTCGGCATGTGGAACCAGTATGTTCCCAATTCGCGGGAAGTTTCGCCCGCTCTTGGAGTCTCAAGGCCGATCCGTTCGGACGAATGGGCCGTGTTCACTCCCATGACCTTGGCACAGGCACATGCCATTCCATCCTACCCCTATTTCAATACCATTCCTCGGGCCACGCCGACCGACATGTATTCCATTTACGCGCAACCGGTCCGGCATCCTCTTCTCGTGTTTCGCCCCTTTCTGGCTGGATATGTTCTCCTCGGTTTCAGGCATGGGCTCGCATTCTTCTGGTTCGGCAGATGGCTTGCGCTTTTTCTGGCGATGTACGGATTGTTCATCCTGATAACGAATCACGACTGTCTTTTTTCCGCCGTTGCATCGCTTCTCGTCGTCCTTTCCCCGGTAGTTCAGTGGTGGGGAGCCATCAACGCATTGGCCGAAATTCTGGTTTTCGGCGCCTTGTTCGCAATCTGTCTCGACTCGTTCATGAAAGGGGGCTCGTTGCGCGAGCGGTGGATTGCCATACTTGGTTTGGGGTATTCCGGCACCTGCTATGTCATGGCATTGTACCCAGCCGCCATGGTTCCTTTCGCTTATGTGTTCGCCGCAATCAGCATCTGGATCGTCATCCGCCGTGCGAAGGGATTCCGGGCGGATTCCCGATCCCTGCTCTTGGGCCTTCTGGTGGCAATGACCGCCGTGGGATGTCTGGTGTGGTATCTCGGTCTTTCCTCTGAATCCTTCCGTATCGTATCCGGGACCGTATATCCAGGCCGCAGATTCGATTGCGGCGGCGGATTCCGCAAAGGATTCGGACTGTCCTTCGGGAACCTGTTCTTTCCCTGGACCTCTTCTGCCGTCGAAGACGGAAACACGTTCAACCGGGCGATGTTCCTGGACTTTTTCCCACTGGGCGTCGCATTGTCTTGTTGCCTGTTGATCCGGCGCCGGATTCGGGATGCACTGGTGATTCTTCTTCTGCTGGTTTCCGTCATCCTCGGCGCCTACTGTGTTGCCGGTTTCCCATCATGGCTGGCAGGTTGCACTCTTCTTTCCAGATCGACCGCTCCGCGGGCCTTTGTCGCGCTCTCTTTTGTTCAGTTCCTGCTGATCGTCCGATGTTCGGCCCTGATTCGGCCTTCCCCTTCTCTTCGCAGGGCAATCGTTTCGTCGCTATCGTTCTCCTGCATTGCATCCTTGTTGGCACATTTTGCCTATCCGAACTATCTGTCGCCTCTACGACTTGTCCTGGTTTGGGTCGTCGGGTTCGCTGGAAGTTTCCTTCTTCTCCGTTTTCACGAACATCGCATTCCAGCATGCCTTTTCTTCATCTTGCTCGCCCTTGCGGCAGGGGGAACTGTCAATCCCGTTCAATGCGGTGACGCGGGCGTTCTGGATTCGGATTTGGCTAGGGCAATTCGAAGCATTGTCGAAAAAGACAACGGAGCATGGATTGTCGAGGGGGAATCGTTCCCGATGAACCAATATCCGCTTTTGGTCGGCGCTCCGACCATAAATGCCGGAAATCTTTATCCCGCGATGAAACGCTGGCGCGCCCTGGATCCGACGGGCGAGGCGAAGCAGGCATGGAACCGCTATGCCGTTGGTATCCGGTTCGACGTCCGGCCCGGAGCCGCCACTTCGATATTTCCTGATGGATTCGACACGTTTCGCGTCAAGTGCGCGCCAGAGCAACTGCGGGATCTTGGCGTCAGGCATGTTCTGAGCCGTCGCAACCTAACGCAGCTTTCCGACGCCGCCGTCCGGTTCGTTCCCGAAGCCGCCGCCGATGGGTGGACCGTCTATTCCGTGTCGGCCGTCGAATGAGGCACCGAGGCCGTGCATGGCGGCTCTCGGAGCCAGGCGGCGAGAAACGGGTTCGCGACGCGGTGCGATTTGCGACCTGACTCGACGAGTCCCTTCTCCACGAGGACCTTGAGGGCGCTGGCGATGGTCGCGTAGTTGGGCATCCGGTGCCGGCGGCGGTATGCGGCGTCGAAGGCGGCGGCGGGCTCGTTTGCAAGGGCCGTCAGGAGCGTGCGCTGGGTCTCGGAGAGGTTTTCGACGATGTTTTCGAAGGTGTCGGCGGAGCGCCGCTCGGCGATTTCGAGGGCGTCGGCCACATCGGCCGGCGAGACGCTTTTCCTTCCGGTTGCGTCGGCGGATTCAAAGACTTCGTATGCCAGCGCCTGCAGATAGTAGGGGATGTTTTCGGACCTTTCGACGATCGCCGCAAGCGCCGCGTCTTCGACTTCGATTCCGCAATTCGCGAACCTGTCGCGGAGAAAGGCGAGACTTTCCTCTTGCGGCGGCTTTTCCAGAAGCATCGGTATCGCGGACTGGTAGAAGGGGCGCGCCTCTTCGGTGAACATTCGCCGTATTATGTGCGTCTTGCTCCCGAGGTAAATGTAATTGACGCGTTTTTGCCGCTGGATCACGCTTCTGAAAATGCGCTCCAGCGGAAGATGCGCGGACAGTCTTGCGATTTCCTGGAATTCGTCGAACACGACGACGATTTTTTTCCCGTTCTCCGCAGCTTTTTCGGGCAATGACAAAACGTCTTCGAGCGTCCGCGTCGTCGGGGGATCGGAAAAGTCGAGCTCCACCGTCGGCTTGCCGTCGTCGCCGACGGAGAAACGCGGTCTGAGTCCGCGAAAGAACTTCGACAACGATTCAAGACTTTTGGATGCGCGGCCGCGCAGATCGAGAACGGCGGAGGCATACGCCTGGAGAAAGGCGTCGACGGAATCGACCTTCATCATGTCGAAGTATATGCACGGATGTCCGGACGCCCGGAGTTTTTCCAGAACTCGCGCGACCAGCGATGACTTTCCGTATCGCCGCGGACCGTAGAGAAGAACGTTTGCGCCGTTTTCCACGGCGCGCAGCAGTTCGCGCTCCTTTTCAGCCCGGTCGTAGAACGACGCTCCAGAAACAAGTGTGCCGAAGTGAAATGGATTTTTCATGTTCAGTTCCGTCCGATGCGGCGATTCTAGCGCGGATCCTTGAATTATGCAAGATTGAATTACTTGATTTCAAGTAATTTAATTTTGCGTAACAATGTTTACGTGACGTAAATTACGTCACGATACTTGTGCGACGGGAGCGAAAATGTCATGATTCCCGCCATGAAGTCCGTCTCAGCCGCGGATCCGTTCGATGATCGCGGTGGTGGAGACAACCGGGGTGCGCGGCAGGTACACGACTTCGCAGCGCGTTAGCGGAATCACCCAGTCGAACTTGCCGGTCCAGTCGTCGCCCATGACGAGGATGTCGGCATGGAACCGCTTGATGTATTCGGCCTTGCGTTCCAGTGACTCTTCCTTGAACACCTCGTCCACGCATTTGAGCGCCCCGACGATCCGAGCGCGCTCCTCGAACGAATAATACGGGTTGCGTCCCTTTTTCGAGAAGTTCAGCTCGTCGCTGGAGATGCCGACGGCAAGCCAGTCGCACAGTTCGCGGGTCCGCTCCAGGATGCGCAGATGTCCGTAGTGGAAGATGTCGAACGTTCCGAATGTGATTCCGCGTTTCATTTTTGTTCCTTTGTGGCTGAGAGACAGGTGGCTGGGGTTGGTCTTGTTGACGACAAATTCAGGTCTCGTCTGATGGCGGCAAGCGCCGCTTCGGCCGCGTGCGGATAGTTGACCATGACGGACTTGCGGAATTCGTCCCGCGCTGCGGCTTTCGGGTCGTTTCCGTTTTCCACGACGTCTCGCAGGAACGCCTCGATCGCGATTTCGTCGTAGGCCAGGTAGCAGTGCGAGAGGCAGTCCTTGCCGAGCGGGGCGAACTTCGCGTCGATGTCGGACGGATCCTTGAGCAGGTAGCAGCAGGGTTTCCCGGTGTAGAACCACTCGACGAGATAGGAGCCGCAGTCCTGGACGCAGGCGTCGCACGAAGCGAAGACGGGGAAGTAGTCCCCCTCGTCGCTCCACCTCACGTTTGGATGCGCCTTCATGCGGGCGATCCAGCCGTCGACCTTCTTCTGCCCCCACTTGGAAGGACTCCCAAGGACGGTGAAGAGGAATGGATGCGGACGGAAGACGAAATCGAGCTCCCGGTGCTTCTCCGGGAGTGCGAGGAAGTAGTCCGCGTAGCGCTGGAAGTTGGAGAGC
>DJYI01000090.1:35464-36051 GCA_002448475.1 Verrucomicrobia bacterium UBA6982 | reverse complement strand
GCGATCAGCACGCGCTTGCGGTTTCCGCTGCGCGGCCAGGGCTCCGCGTTCGCGAGCGCGTCCATCTTCACATAGCCGACGAGCTCCGCGTTCGCCCCGCCGCCGGCGGCATGAGAGCGGAATTCAGCCAGGGTCGCGTCGCATTCGACGAACGATTTCCAGAACCGAGCGTAGCTTTCCAGTCCGAGGACGGCGCGGTCGTAGACCGAACGGTAGAACCCGTAGTTTACATGGACACCGAGAACGCCGGCGTAGTCCGCGTGCATGGGATTGTAGCGCCAGTCCGAAAACTCGTAAGGGGAGGGGAATACGGTAAGATCGAACCCGGGGAGGATGTCGGGCCATCGGCCGTCCGCATCGGGGCGCAGAGGCGGCAGGATGGTGCCGGGAAAGGCGGCGCCGAGTTCGCGTTCGCAGGCCGACATGGCCGTCTCGGGTGCTCGATCGGGCCAGCGAAGGTCGGGGATGACCGCGACACGCGCGTCGAATGCCGGATCGCGGCGCATCGCCTCGAGAAGCGGTCGCGCCGGGAACATCGAGGGTGAGGAAACGAGGAAGAGAACACGGATGAGTTCGCCGGCGTGCGC
>DJYI01000090.1:0-35405 GCA_002448475.1 Verrucomicrobia bacterium UBA6982 | reverse complement strand
CCCCCCCGCCGATCTCGGCGGCGCGCGCGTCTCGCGCGGCTGCCGCCTCGGCGCGTGAGCGAGAGCGCGGCGGGGGCGGCTCTTCGACACGAAGGAGGGCGCCGAGCTCCGGGTTGAGGCGCCGAACGAGCCTGAGAACCCGTCCTGGATTCTGGCTCGTTTCGCCGCGCAGGGCCTTGACCTTGACGAGCGGCGACCGGAAGCGACGGATCAGGTCGATCGGGCGGGTCGTGGGGTTGAACTCGTGAAGACGGGGCAGAAGCGGCCGCACGAACGCATCCGGGGCGAACCCGCGGTCGCGCAGGAAGGAGGTGAGCTGGATCTCGAACAGATCGATCGCCTCATGGCGCGTGGCGCGCTTCGGTCGTTCCGCGAAGAACGCTTCCAGCGCACCGGCGTCGAGCACGGGGCGTCGGAATACGAGAAAGAAGGACTGCAGGTGCGGCGAACCGGAACGCTGCGTGTTGACGGTGAGGCCCCAGAAGTCCGCGCGGGAGCGTCGGTCCATCGTGCGGAACATCTCTGCAAACGGCCGGACGGGGGCATAGCAGGAGCTATTGGCCAAGACGAGCTCCCGGCATGCGTCCGGGGCGAGCCATCCGCGTTTTCGTGCCGCTTCGAGTCCGATTCGATACGAGCCGAAGTCATAGCCGTCGTGAAACCGGCAGACGGCCTCCTCCGCGAGACCGCGAAGCTTCTCCTCCTCTCCCGGAAGCAGTGGCGAGTTGGCCGCGAAGACGACGTTGTCGCAGACTTCGCGCAGTCCGCGCAGATAGAGCAGGTCCCGTTCCGCGATCCGGCCGTCGGTGGAGAAGGTCGCATAGACGGCGGTGCGTTCATGGTCGCGCGGCGCCTCGCCGAGTCCGATTTCCAGTTCTCGGGCGCCTGCGGGAAAGGCGGGTTCGACCGGAGCCGCGTCAAGCGGCGTGGCCGGGCATCCGATGAAGCGTCCGTATTGCTCGTAGTGGACAAGGGGGCTGAGACCGCTCGCCCGCACCTCGGGATTGAGCTCCATATAGGCGTCGCCGGAGAATTCGGGCGACGCCCAGCGTCCGTCTGGAGTCGTGTGGAGGAGGTAGTGGAGCTCCGGCGGAACGTCGGAGAGGGCAAGCTCCGGATGGTTGCGGACGTACCAGTCGCGGTCGAACAGAGGCGAGCGTCCGATCGTGTCGAGGTCGACCGAAAGCCGGAGCAGGCGAACAAGAGCCCGGCGATCGCGAAACGCAGCGAGCGCCAGTCCCGCGAAAAGACCCGGCCGGTGGAGCGCGAAGGAGGCGTTTCCGATCGAGGCTCGGAGGATGGCCCGCGGAGCGAAGAAAGAGAACAGATGGTCGTGCGGATGGATCACGGTGGAGGAATCATGGGCCGGTCTGGCGCCATTCCCGCTATGACTTCTTCCTTGCCATGAGGTCGGTCGTCGAGACGCCGGGGGTGCGCGGCAGATAGACGACCTCGACGCCGCAGGCCTCGCGGAGCCAGTCGAAGCGGCCCTCGTAGTCCGCGCCGATGATGAAGACGTCGGCCTTGTGCGCGCGCACGTAGTCCGCCTTTTTCTCCTCGCATTCCTCCTTGAACACTTCGTCCACGCAGCGCAGCTCGCGGACTATCGCCGCGCGCTGCTCGTATGGGAACGCGAGCCCGTGGCTCTTGTTCTTGCTTGCGATGAACTCGTCGCTGGACACGCCCACGACGAGGCGGTCGCAGATTGCGCGGGCGCGCTGCAGGATGCGCAGGTGCCCGTAGTGGAACATGTCGAATGTGCCGAAGGTGATTCCGGTTTTCATCGTTTCTCCTCTGCTCTCCTTTCAACCGCGATCGCTTCGCGACGCGATTTCGGTCGAATGCCGATCCGCATCGCACGCCGCTTCGCGGCTATGCGGAATCGGCATTCGCCGGGACTTCGTGATTAGAACGGACATTGCGTTGCGTAGCAATCGCGGTCATGTGCACGCAGGAGAATGGAGGCGGACAAAGCGGTCCAGGGCCTCGTCCCAGGCGGCGGCGTTGGAGGCGTCGGGCTCGTAGGCTATGGGCGGGTCGCTGACGGCCATGAGCTCGCGGGCTTCGTCTAGGTTCTTCAGGTCGCCCATGGCGATCATCTGGACAAGGATGTTTCCGGCGCAGGCGCCCTCGGTGGGGCCGCAGAGGACAGGGACGCCTAGGGCGTCGGTCGTCATCCGGCAGTGAAGCGCGTTGCGGGTGGCGCCGCCGATCATGTTGAGTCCGTCGCGCCTCACGCCTGTGATATGCTCCAGTTGCCGCCAGAGCTCCTTGTAGCGCAGAACCATGCTTTCGAGGGCGCATCTTGCAAAGGCGCCCTTGCTCTGCGGAACCGGCTGTCCGGTTCGCTCGCACCAGGCGGCTATTTTCTCGTCCATGTGGCCGGCGCGCGCGAATTCCGGCGCGTCGGGATCGATAAGCGAAACGAACGGCTTGGACTTGGCGGCCATTTCCGTCATTCTGTCGTAGGGCACGATTTCGCCCTGATCCTTCCAGGCCTTGTGGAGCTCCTGGTAGATCCACATGCCGGTCAGGTTCTTCATGAAGCGGATGCCGCCGGTGACGCCGATTTCGTTCGTCCAGCTGCATTCGTAGGCTTCATCGGAAAAGATTGGTTCCGGAATTTCCGCGCCGACAAGCCCCCAAGTCCCGGTTGACAGACAGCCCCATTTCCCTTCCTTCGGAACCGGTATGGCCGCCACGGCCGAGGCCGTGTCGTGGGTGCCGACGGCGACCACCTTCGAGGAGAACCCTTCGAGATTGATGATTGGTCCGAGAATGGTTCCCGGCTTGACAAGTTCGCCGAAAATCCTGCGCGGCAGGCCGGCCTCGTCGATGAGGCCCCAGGCCCAGTCGCGCGCCTTCACGTCAAGGCACTGGCTTGTCGAGGCCATCGTGATTTCGTTGGAAAGCACTCCGGAAAGCCAGTAGTTCATGAGGTCGGGAACCATGAGAAACCGAGCCGCGTGGCTGAGCTGCGAGGCTGAGTTCTGCTTCTCGGCCATGAGCTGGAAGAGGGTGTTGATCGGCATGAACTGCGTCCCGGTCGCGTCGTAGATGTGGCGGCGGCCAAGTCGAGCGCATGTCGCCTCCATCACTCCGTCGAGGCGCGGGTCGCGATACGAGTGCGGCAGCCCGCACAGCCTTCCTGCCGTGTCCAGGAGCGCGAAGTCAACGCCCCAGGTGTCTATGCCGATGGAAACCGGAGTGCTGCCAAGCGCCCGTGCGTTCCGAATGCCGTCGAGTATGCTGCGGTAGAGGGCGAGCATGTTCCAGTGAAGCCCGCCGGGAAGCGGCGTCTGCGTGTTTTCAAAGCGATTTGTCTCCTCGAAACGCAGACGGGTTCCGTCGAAGCGACCGGCGATGACGCGGCCGCTGCCGGCTCCCAGATCTGACGCGACATAGATCTTTTCTTTCATTGGAGGATGGGTTTGGTGTCGTTCGTGGGGCGGATTCTACCATGCGCGGGAAGTGGAATCAACAGAGCTGAAAACCAGGATTGTCCCCGAAACCCGGAATACAAGCCGTTCGCGCCACGGAGTTGCGCGGGAATGGATTTTGTGGCAGTATCCGGCGCATGAAAATCTATCCCGCAATAGACCTCAAAGGCGGGCGCTGCGTCCGTCTGCGACAGGGTGTCGCCTCCGACGAGACCGTTTACGGAGAGGACCCGGTGGCAATGGCCCTGCGCTGGCAGGGAATGGGCGCCGAGTTCCTTCACGTGGTGGATCTTGACGGCGCTTTTGCCGGTCGCCCAGTCCACACGGCCATTGTCTCGCAGCTGGCCGGCGCTCTGTCAATACCGTTTGAATTCGGCGGCGGCCTCCGCACTGACGCTGATGCGCTCGCCGTTCTTGACGCGGGCGCGTCGCGCGCTGTGCTCGGCTCCCGCGCCGCGGCGGACCCGGAGGCGGCGGCCGCGTTGGCAAAATCCGCCGGTCCGGAGCGCATCGCGGTCGGCATCGACGCGCGCGACGGCTTCGTTCAGACCGCAGGCTGGACCGAAACGACGCGGCTGAGCGCGGAAGAGCTGGCCGCGCGCCTCGCCTCGCTTGGAGTCCGGGCATTCGTTTTCACGGACACGGCCACGGACGGCATGATGCGCGGGCCAAACCTCAAGGCGGTCAGCGCAGTAGCGGCCTCGCTCTCGAAAGCCGCGCCCGACGCGACGCTCATCGCCTCCGGCGGCGTGGGGAGTCCGGCCGATGTCGCCGCGCTGGCCTCGCTCGGTCTGGCGAATCTTGAAGGCGTCATTGTTGGAAAGGCGCTTTACGAAGACGCGGCGCCGTTCGCCGAATTCGTCGCGTCGGCATCCAACCCCGCCTCCTCGACATGAGCGCCGCCGCCCCCGCCAGGGCGGACGCATGGCCGCACAGCCAGTGGAATGACGCGCCGGCCTCCGAGAGCGCCGCCGCGTTGCTTTCAGAGCGGCTGGGGCTGTCGCGCGCCGCCGCAAGAATCCTGGTCG
This sequence comes from Verrucomicrobia bacterium UBA6982, assembly GCA_002448475.1. Classification (GTDB taxonomy): domain Bacteria; phylum Verrucomicrobiota; class Kiritimatiellia; order RFP12; family UBA3636; genus UBA3636. The sequence goes on along the minus strand of DJYI01000090.1, from coordinate 30,937 downwards.
CCCGCGGCCACGCCGATCCAGACAGCGCAGAAAGATTCCTCAATCCGCGTCTCTCTGCCTGCATGCTGCCTGAAAAGCTGCCTGGAGTCGCAAAGGCCGCCGAAATCATTGGCGCGCACGTCGCGCTGGGCCACGAAATCGTCGTGTTCGGAGATTTCGACGCAGACGGCATGACCGCCGCGACGATAATGCGCACGGCTCTTATGAAGCTGTGCGCCAAGGCGTCCGTTTTCATCCCGGACCGCATACACGAGGGCTACGGCTTCACGGAGGCGGCGCTGTCGCGCTGTCTCGCCGAAAATCCAGGCGCGAAGCTCATTGTCACCGTTGACTGCGGCATCTCCCACGCGCCAGCCTGCGACAAGGCCGTCGCCGCGGGGGTCGAGGTCATTGTGACCGACCATCACGAGGTCGGTCTTCAGGTCCCGAAGTCGGCCTCCGTTCTCGTGAACCCCTGCCTTCCAGGCACCCCGGATCCGCTGCGTCATCTCTGCGGCGCCGGCGTGGCGTTCAAGTTGGCGCACGAGCTGCTCCGCCGCTACCTTCCGCCGGAAGAGGGCCGCGCGGCGATGCGCCCCCTGCTGGTGCTTGCCGCAGTCGGCACGGTTGGGGATCTGGTTCCACTCGTTGGAGAGAACCGCATAATCGCCTCGTGCGGCCTGTCCCGCCTGAACGGGTCCTCCGCTTCCGAACTCGTCGGGCTTCGCGCGCTCTGCGACGCGGCGCGTCTGCGCGGAACCATAGACAGCGGGGCTCTGGCCTTCGTCCTCGTGCCGCGAATCAACGCGGCAGGGCGTGTCGGCAATCCGCGCGTGGCGCTGGACCTTCTTTCAGCCCGGGACATGGCGGGCGCGATTCCCTGCGCGAGGCAGCTGGGCCATTTCAACGACATCAGGCGAGAGGAGGAGTCAGCCGCGCTGCGCACGGCCGAAAGCACGGTGAAGGAGGAGACGGCCGCCGGCGTTCCGTGCATCGTGGTTTACAACGGCGCATGGCATCCGGGCGTAGTGGGGCTCGTGGCCTCCCGTCTTTCTTCCAAGACGCACCTCCCGACGGTCGTTCTCACTAACGACGACGAACCTGGGCTGCTGCGCGGCTCGGCGCGCTGCCCGGAAATCCCCGGGCTCGACCTCACGCGACTTCTGGAAAAATGCGCCTCCCTCCTGCACAGTTTCGGCGGGCACAGGGCGGCGGCCGGCCTCACGCTTGAACGCGGAAGTCTCCCCGCCTTCCGCGAAGCCTTCTCCCGCGTGTGCGCGGAGGCGGAGTCCGGGCTCGACATGCGCCCCGAGAGCCGCGTGGAGGCGTGGATATCCCCCGGCGAGGCGGACTCGCGCCTGGAGGCGGATCTGGCGCGCATCGGACCGTTCGGCACTCTCAATCCCCAGCCGCTGCTGGGAATGCGGCGGCTCACGCTCGCCGCCTCTCCTTCCCGGTTTGGCCGGACTTCCGTGAACTGGCGTCTCACTTTCACTGAAACTCCGATCCCAGGCGTCGTGTTCGGGAGAGCGGACATGCCCTTCGCGATCGGCGAACGGGTCGACGCAGTTTTCCACTTCTCCCGCGACAACTTCGGCGCGCCGCAGTTCGCGATCAGGGACATGCGCCACTCCAGGCCATGACCCGGAACCGTCCGCCGGAAACGGCGCCGCTCGCGCTTGAGTCGGAATGGTGGAGCGCCGCGGCGCCGGGAGCGCGCCTGGCCGGCGTGGACGAGGCCGGACGCGGACCGCTCGTCGGCCCTGTTGTCGCCGGAGCCGTTTCCATGCAGCCGGAAACGGCCAGGGAACTGCGCGATGGCGTCCTCGCGGGACTGACTGACAGCAAAAAGCTGCAAGAGTCCCGCCGGGAGGCGTTGTTCGAGGCCTTGACCTCGGCTCCTGGTGTTTCATGGGCCGCAGGCGAAGCCTCTCCGGAGGAAATCGACCGCATCAACATACTGCGCGCCACGCATCTGGCCATGAGGCGCGCGCTTTCGGCTCTGCCTGGAGGCTGTCCGGACTTCGCCTTCGTTGACGGTTTGCCTGTCGCCGGACTGCCGTGCCCTTACAAGGCGGTTGTGAAGGGCGACGCGAAAAGCTTCCTCGTCGCGGCGGCCAGCATAGTCGCGAAGACCCTTCGCGACCGCGCCATGCGCGCCCTGGACGCCCAATATCCCGGCTATGGCTTCGCCGAACACAAGGGATACCCCGTGCCGGATCATCTCGCGGCCCTGAAGCGCCTTGGCCCATGCCCGGCGCACAGGCGCTCGTTCGGCCCGGTGCGGGACGTTCTCAACCCGCCAATGCTCTAGCGTCTAGTCCTCAAATTCCTTCAGCCTTTTCCCGCATTCGCGCGCGGGAATCGGCATGAAAGGCCAATTTGTCGCGGCAATGCTTTCTTGGGCGGAAAAATGGGACAAATTGTCACAGTTGGTTGCTCGACTCGCAAGCGCTTTTTGTTGGCACGGGTTTTGCGTTCATAGGAGCGTCAACAAAAAGCCCCTGCGGGCAGAAAGGATAAACAACATGAACTCAATCTTCGACATGAACCCCTGGACGCTGCTGGACGAACTTCTCGGAGCGGACATCTCCGCTCGCGGCATCGTCCGCAACGCACGCAACCGCGCCGAAGGGCGCTTTCCTCCGGTGAACGTCCTCATGGACGATGACGCCGCCGTCGTGGAGGCCGAACTGCCGGGATGCACCGCCGCGGACGTGGAGCTGACGCTCGATCCGGACGCCGTGGTTCTCTCCGACAAGCCGGCGCCCGCCGCGGACGGCTCCGCCGAAAAGCCGCATCCCGCCTGGACGCGCCGGATTGAACTGCCGTTCCGCGTGGACGCGGAGAAGGCCTCGGCGAAATTCGAAAACGGAATTCTTCGCATCGATCTTCCGAAGGCCGAATCCAGAACGGCACGTCGCATCCAGATCCAGAGCGCCTGAAAAACGAGTTTGGATTCTGGGAAACGGAACGAACTGACAACCAATTTTCAAAAACGAAAGGAACAAGGAAATGAACACGGACATCTGCAAAAACCGCACTTGCGCGGAGGAAAACTTCACCGCTCCGGCGATCCGCTTCGCGGAGCGCGCCGACGGATACGACCTCACGGCCGAAATTCCCGGAGCGGGAAAATCCGACGTTGAACTGCATGTGGACGGGCGCACCCTGACAATGCGCGCCAAGGCCAGGCACCAGAGCCCCGCCGGATTCCGCGTGGCGGTTCGCGAATTCGACCGCCGCGACTGGGCCTTCTCACTGGATCTGCCGGAACTGGTCGATCTTTCCACGATCAGGGGATCGGTGGAGAACGGCATCCTGAAGGTCACTATGCAAAAGCGCGCCGAAGTCCAGCCTCGCCGCATTGAAATCGCATAGTCCCACTCGTCGGCGCAATTCATGGCGACGACACCGGCAACCGACCTCGATTTTCGAGGTCGGTTGTTGACTATTTGGGGCAATCGGAGCATTCTTCGCGCCATGCACTCAGACTTTGCGGTGGAAACAAAGCGCGTCGCCGATCGCGTCCGCTCACTTTCGGCGTCATGCCCATTTGGGTTCTGGTTTCTCACCGACCTGCACGTCCCGTCCAACAACGGAGTCTCGGCGGATCTCATCGCCAGGCTCTCCGCCGACACCGGCGTGAGAACCGTAGTCTGCGGCGGGGACATTCCGGAGGCGTTCGGCGACCGCGCCTCGCTCGATCGATCAATTGAGCGCTACCGTCTCAACTGGGCCGACGCCATCGAACGCGCCGGGTGCGACTTCTTCCCGATCCACGGGAATCACGATTTCACGATCCGCGCGGCGCCGGACTCTGACGACGGCTTCACGCTCCCCGCATCGCGCACGCGCGAAATCCTTCTAGACACGGCGGCCGTGCGGGCCCGCGCCGAGACTCATGAAGAATCGTGCGCGTATTTCGCAGACCTGCCAGAGGCGAAGTCCCGCCTTGTCGTCACGGACTGTTCGGACTCCGTCACCTCCGAGCGCAGATTTTGGGCTGTTCAGGACGGAATGTCCAAGTCCCAGGTCCTCTGGCTGGCAGGACGAGCGCTCGCCGACGTGCCTGACGGCTGGAATGTCGTAGTGGCGGGCCACGAGCCGCTCGCCGGCGTTGGGGCAACCGATGTCGAGCGCGAGCTTTTCGCCCCTCTGCGCGCGGTTGTCGAGGCGTATGCCGCGCGCTCGGCCGCGACTGTCTTCGGCCGGACGTTCGATTACTCGGGAGCGAGGGGACGTCTTTTTCTGTCGCTCTCCGGGCACCACCACGCGGAACTCCAGTCATCCATTTCCGGCATCTGGCACGTCACGGAGCCTTGCGACGCGGCCTATCTTGACTACATAAACCGTTCAATGCCATGGTGCCCGGCTCTGCCGGAGAAGAAACCGGGAACATGGGCCGGACAAACGTTCGACGCCGTGCAAATCGACCCTGAGCGCTCGATTGTCCACTTCACGCGCGTGGGCGGCGGAACGGATCGCACTCTCCACGCATCGCCGCGGATTCTCGCGGCAGGAGAAAAAACGGACTTCTCCTCGGCGCTGTCGTCCTCGTCGGATACTGCCAGCGCCCCGGTTGCCGCGCAATGGGGAGCCTACGATTCGCTTCGGGCGCACCCACGCCCCAACCCGGCGCGCAAATATGACTTTTTCACGGACTACGACTCAACTGTCGGAAGAATTTCCCCCGACGGAGTGTTTGAAGCCGTGTCGCCCGGAGACGCCACCGTGGTGGCCACGCTCAAGGACGGCAGTCGCGAATACTTTCAGGCGACTGTCCGCGCGTAAACAGAATCCGACGTCCGCCAGAGGCTCGCCCCACCCAAAAAAACACGCCAGAGCTTCAGGTCGCATCCACTCTTCAATCCCCGCCAAAACTACCGAAGGTCCATCTTCAGGAACCTGCCATGATCGTCGAACATTTCTTCCGCCCCGAACGCCGCTCCCGCGGCGACGCAAACGTCACCGCGCAGCATCCGCTCGACGAGGCGTCATGGATTTGGGACTCCCCCCCGACAGGCCCATCCGTATTCTGCGACACCCGGACGACGCCTGAAAAGCTGGCCGTCGCTCCGCAGTCCTTCCTGCGCTTCCGTTGCGAATTCGACGCCGCGGCCGACACCGCCCCGCTTGAACTGGACGTCTCCGCTGACGAGCGCTATGTGCTGCTTCTGGACGGCGAGGAGATTTCCCGCGGCCCGCATCGCGGTCTTCCCAACCGCTGGCACGCCGCATCCATGCGCGTTGCCGGCCTTGCCGCCGGACGGCATCGTCTTGAGGCGGTCTGCTGGCGCGTCGGGGAACACGCCCCCCTGGCGCAGCTTTCGATCTGCGGAGGATTCGCGCTCAAGGCCGGCGGCGCCTATGACAAGGCCCTCACAACAGGCGCGGCCCCGTGGCGCGTGGCGCCGCTGACCGGCACTCGCATGACCGACAAGGGAAATTCCGGAACGTTCGGCGTTGGGTCCGAGTGCGAAGTGCGCGGAACTTCGATTCTTGACGAAGAGCCGGCCGCCGAATCATGGCGGACTCCCGTTGTCGTGCGCCCGCCAGTGTGCGGATGGGCCGGCCTTTCAGCGCAGGGATGGGTAGTGTTCCCGACCCCGCTTCCGGAAATGATGCGCGAGCGCAGGACGCCCGGGCGGTTCGTTGGAGACAGCCCCGCGTCCCTCCCGGCAGTCGTCCCGCCGCATTCCAGGGCCGAATGGCTCTGGGACCTCGGCAACTACTACTGCGCCTACCCGGAACTGCGCGTCTCCCGCGGGCGCGGTTCGCGCATTCGCTGGGAATGGGCGGAATGCCTGGTCGGCCCGGACGGGCACAAGCGCGACCGATCCGCGTGGAAGGGCCTGGAAATGAGAAAATGCCTCGGCGACACGTTCCTTCCCGACGGGCGCGGCGGGGCGCGTTTCACCGCGCCATGGTGGCGCTCGGGTCGCTGGTGCCGCATAACCGCCGAAACAGCCGACGAGCCGCTTGAAGTGGAATCAGCCGTGCTTGTCGAGACGCGGCTCCCGGCCGAAATGGAGGCTTCGTTCGACGGCGGAGACAAGTTCGTCGCCGCGCTGCAGCCGCCCTGCGAGCGGTCGCTCCAGATGTGCATGCACGAGATGTTCTTCGACTGCCCGCACTACGAGCAGCAGATGTATCCGGGCGACAGCCGCGTCCAGTATCTCGTCGCGACACTCTTCGGCGATGTCGGCCGCCGCGCCGTTCGCAACGCGGTCGCCCTCTACGACTCGGACCGCCGGGAAAACGGGATGATGCCCATGAACTGCCCAACCCGCGGAACTCAGGAATCCCTGCCGTTCACGTGCTGCCAGGCGATGATGCTCGGAGACATCGCGTGGAACCACGACGACCGGGCCACGGTTCGCGCCAGGCTTCCGGGCCTCGTTCACACGCTCATGGGCATGGAGGAGTTCGCGCTTGACAACGGCCTTCTGGGACGAACCCCCGGATGGAACTTCGTTGACTGGGTCGGCGGGTGGAACAACGGCGTTCCGCCGGATGGCGATTCCGACAGGCCCAACGCGGAGATCAACCTCGAGTATCTTCACGCGCTCCTTTCGGGTCTCCGCGCCGCCGAGGCCCTTGGAGAACAGCATCTCGCCGCGCACTGGCGCGCGCGCGCCGACCGCCTGCGCTCCGCCATTCGCGAGGAGTTCTGGTGCCCGGATCGCGCCCTCTTCGCCTCCGACACCGGACGAACCGTGTTTTCGCAGCACTCGCAGGCGCTTGCCCTGCTCGCCGACGTCCTTGCGCCGCAGGACGCTGAGCGCTGCTTCGAGGCGCTGGTCCGCGAAGGCGCCGCCGGGACATCCGGGCGTCCGCCGCTGGCGCGCGGGTCAATCTACTTCCGGCACTACCTGTTCGCCACATACTTCAAGTTCCGCCGCCCCGATCTGTTCTTCGACGGACTCGATTTCTGGCGCGAATGCCTCGACGACTGGCACTGCGCCACGATTCCCGAAATCCCGGACCCCGATTCGCGCAGCGACTGCCATGGCTGGGGATCGCACCCGCTCTGGCACCTGCACGCCGGAGTGGCCGGAGTGCGCAGCGACGCGCCGTTCTATTCGCGCGTTCTTGTCGACCCTCAGCCAGGCGGGCTGCGGCGGATTCGCTCGTCCACGCCCACGCCGCACGGCCCCGTCGCGCTTGACCTTCGCTTCGACGCCGGCGCCGCCGAGGGCACCGTGACGCTGCCTCCCGGGCTCGCAGGCTCGTTCAGGTGGAACGGCGCCTCCATGCCACTGATTCCTGGCGAAAACAAAATCGCCTAACGCAAAAGCGCTCCAAAGCGCTCCGCGCGGGAGCGGGCCAGTCGGAGATAGTCCGCTAGCGGCATCGCGCCGTATGCGTCGTTCTCGTGACGGCCCGGCTTCGAGGTTCTGTTGAGTTCAAAGGTGAGAGGGCCGGAGAAGCCGGTTGCGCGGAGACGCGACGCTATGCGCGGCCAGTCGGCGATCCCGTCGAACGGAAGCAGATGGAGGTCGTCGATGTATGTCGTGGGGCCAGACGGATCAGACACCCCAAGATTGTCGTTCAGGTGAGTGCCGAGCAGAATGTCGCCGTAGTCGGCCGCGAGGTCGCGGGCGCGGTTGTAGCACAGCTCATGCCCGGTGTCCCAGCAGAAGCCGACGGTCGAGTCGCCGCGAAACGCCCCGAGAATCGCGTCGAGGTGGTTCTCTCCCTCGGTGTTTTCGACGGCCAGCGCCAGACCGAGCCGCCTGGCGAGCGCGACGACTTGCGAAAAACGCTCTATGCCGCGCGCGGACGGCTCGACCGGCTTGAACCCGATCCACGCGTGGACTACCACGAACGGCGCGCCGGCGTCCGACGCCGCGCGAAGGCAGTCCGAGAGTTCGGCGACCGCGGCGGAGCCCTTGTCCTCGTCATCGCCCCACATGTCCGCCGCCTTTCCCCACGGGGCGTGAACGGACTGCAGCTCCAGCCCGAATTCGGCACCGCGCCTTGCAAGCGCCTTCAGGTCGTCGCCCTGCTTCCAGCACGGAAAGAAACCATTCCACCCGGATTCCGCCAGCAGCGCGGGCACGTCGATTTCCGGCACCCCCCAGTTCTTCGAGATGCCGAGACAATATCTGAGGCCCGTTTCGCCACGGCGCCCGGCGCCCGTCGTTTCGTCTTTGTTCATGGTGCGACGGACGATACCACCGGACGAGCGTTCTGACAAGCGTCGCGGCGCAGTTGGCACAGCAGGGCGTCGCCGTCGGCCGAAACGACGCGGGCGCGGACAAGGGTGCCGATCGCCGACGCCGGTGCGTCGCGAACCGCGGCTCGCAGGTATTCTCCCGACCAGCCCGACACTCCGCCTTCGGCTGCGGTGGCCTCCGCGAGAATCTCCACGTCGCGACCGACGAACCCCGCCGCGAAAAGTTCGCGCTTGCGCGCGGCCGCGTCCGACAGCGCTTTCGCCCGGCGGCGGCGTTCGGAGGGAGGAACCACGCCAGGCATTGACGCTGCGGGCGTGCCGGGGCGCTCGCTGTAGGGAAACACGTGGACGTTTGAAAAGGGAAGCTCCTCTACAAGGGCGAGCGTCAGGGCGAAGTCGTCCTCGGTTTCGCCAGGAAAGCCGACAATGACGTCCGTGCCAAGGCCAAGATGCGGCAAACGCTTGACGGCTTGCAAGACGGTCTCGCGATATTCCGTTGCAGTGTAGCGGCGGCGCATGGCGCGCAGGATGCGATCCGAACCGCTCTGGAGAGGAAGATGGAGCGTCGGGCAGACGCGCCCTTCGCTTTCCGCCATTAGCTCGACAATGCCGGGAACGGCGGAATCCGGTTCGACGGAGGCGACGCGGACCCGCAGGACGTCTGGCAGCGCAGCGACGGCGCGGGCGGCGTCGGGGAGCGTCAGCGAGCCGTCGCGCCACCGCGCCGTGTTCACTCCGGTCAGAACGATTTCGCGCGGTCCGGACGAAACGGCGGCGCGGCAGGCCGAAATGATGTCCGGCAGGGGGAGCGAACGCGGGGCCCCGCGGGCGTCGGGAACGATGCAATACGAGCACCGGACATCGCAGCCGTCCTGAATCTTGACCGGTGTGCGCATGGCTCTGAGCGCGTCGGGGGCGGGCGGAACGATAGTCTGCGAGGTGGCGAGCAGCGCCATGCGAACGATGGATGCGGGATCATCGACGCCCCCATCGTTCGCGCCGACTTGAGGAGGCGCGTCAAGCCGCGAGACAACATCCGTGGCCCCGGCGGCGCGAAGCGGCGCGGCCGCGGCGGGCAGGTTGGCCACGCATCCGGAAACGACAACCCGCTCGGCGCCGGCCCTTTTGGCCGCGCGAACCCTGCGCACGGCCTCGCTCTGCGCGCGAGCCGTGACGGCGCATGTGTGCAGGTGAAAGACATCCACTTGCGAAGCGGTGGCGGACTCCGAAGGCGAGGACCCGCCGAGCACGCGCCAGCCTGCCAGCGCGAAAGCGGCCCGCACCCGTTCCGCCTCAGCGTGGTTGAGGCGGCAGCCCATGACATGCTGGAGCATGGTTTTCATATCGCGGCGAGTTCTTCTGGCGTCCTTGCGCCCCAGGTCGGTGAGGAAAGAAGAAAGAGGAGCAGAAGAGCGCACGCCCAGGCGTCGTAGAGCGCGTCGTGCGGGGCGCGCCCCGGGCAGATCGCGGCAAGTCGCGGCGCAAGCCCGAGCGCAGGCACGAGGTCTTCAAGCGCGTGTGACGGCGCCGCGGGCCATGCGACGCGGGAGAGGCGCAGCGTGTCGATCCACGGCCCCGGCGCGTGCAGGGGCGCGGCGGCGCGGAGAAGGGTGCGCTCCGTGCCTATGTTATGGGCGACAACCGGACCCGACAGCGCCGGGCCGAGACGCGGCCAGACTTCGCGCAGCGAAGGCGACGCGGCCAGACTTTCGCGAATGCGCGCGTGGCGCCCGGGCGCGAACCGATTGAACGGACGGGAGGCTGAAACGCGCAGAAGGGACTCGAATGGCGTCGCCGCGGAAACGTCTCCGCTTTCCGGCATTTGAACAATGCCGACCTGCCACGGTTCGTCGGGAAAGCCCGGAACGGAACCTGTGGTCTCGAAGTCGATCGCGCAAAAAGCGAACACGGAAAAGAAAGCCGGGGAAAACTCGAATATGAAATCCGAGATCTGAAATCGCGAATTCCAAATCTCGGATTTCCAGCACAGTCGCTACTTGGCGCGCGCGACAAGCGGGCGCTTGAGCATTCTCTCGTACATGGAGATGTAGGCCCTTGCGCAGACCTTGTAGTTGAAGCGCTCGGCCGCCTCGCGCATCACGCGCGCGACTTGCGCCTCGCGCACGGATTCAGGCAGCGCGCTGAAATCCATCGCGCGGTCGATCGCCCAGGAGAGGGCGTTGCTGTCGTAGTCGCGAAAGACGATGCCGTTGCCCGTCGAGCGCGACGGATCAATCGTCTCGACACAGTCGTGAAGCCCGCCGGTGTCGCGCACGACTGGCAGCGATCCGTAGAGAGCTCCGACCATCTGCGGCAGGCCGCATGGCTCGAAAAGCGAAGGCATGAGCGTAAAGTCGGAACCGGCGTATGCGAGGCGCGAAAGCGGTTCGTTGAAGTCCGCGACGGCGAGGCGGTTGTGGATGCCGTGGAAATCTGCGATGCCGCGAAAGACCCCCTGATACGCGCCGTTGGCCACGACCACCACCTGCAGGTCGCGCTCCCAGTAGCGGTGGATCGTCTGGTAGAGGATGTCGCTGAAAAGAGAGCAGCCCTTCTGGACCGGATCGAGGCGGGACGGCCAGAAGAGGATCGTGGCGTTGTCGTCACGGTCCAGGCCGAGGTCCTCCTGGAGCTTGCGCTTTGCGGCGAGTTTTCCGGCGGCGTGGTCCGCCGGGCCGTATCGCACCGGAAGCGCTGCGTCGGTCGATGGATCGTTGTTCGCGTCGGGCGCGTTGAGGATTCCCTCGGCGCAGCCGGCGGCGGCTTTCGCGCGTATCTCCGAGCGAATGGCGTCGGGGACGAACGAATGTTCGCCGCGGACAACTTCGTCGAGAAACGCCGGCGAGACAGTGTTGATGTGGTGCGCGGCGAAAATTCCAGAGGCCAGCAAATCCACGGGAACCCCGGACTGGCGCGTCCACTCGTAGTTGCCCGGCATGCTGGCGTAGTAGAGTTCATTCCAGAACTCGGCAGCGTCAATGCCAAAGTCCTCTATCTGCGGGAGAGTCAGGCGACGAGTGTGGATGTTGTGGACCGTGAACAGCGAGCGGATTCCCATCGCCCGGGCGGCGGCCGGAACAAGGCCGGTCATCCAGTCGTTGGCATGGACGAGGTCCGGGCGGACGACTGGAATGATGTTGTTGATGACCTCGCGCTGGAAGGCCAGGGAAATGCGGGGGTTCACCTGGTCGTCGCCAGAATAGACGCGCTCGCGGTAGTAGAAGAGGCGGTCTTGCGCCAGATGGATGCGGGACTCCGGAAGGACCGACTTGTAAACGAGCAGTTCTCGCTCCACGAGGTTGCCGACGTCCATGTGGAACATCTTGCGGTAATACGGCAGCGCCACGTGCACGTCCGCCCCGAGTTCGAAGAGCGCAGAGACAAGCGACGCCGACACGTCGGCAAGGCCGCCGGCCTTGGCCGTCATTCTGTTGGCCATGTTGCCCATTCCGGCTGGAAGATACGTGATCTCCGGAGTGACGATCAGAATCGTGGGGTTTGACTTGTTGGTTTTCGGCATCGATGCCTCCTTGTTGGCGCGACGGTCGCGCGAAGCGGACGATACCACATTTCGCCGAGAATGTCGAAAAGCCGGTCTGGAAAACAGGACGCGGTTTTCGGAATGGTAGTTGTGAAAACACGTCGCATCACGAGAAAATATGTTGACTCACCTCAGGGGCGGGGATAGGATCGGGCGCCGATTCCGGCCCATGTCTTCGCATGGGCCGCGGCGGACACGCCTCTTTCCCGCTTTAAGTTCATTCCGCGATCGCAAGACCGCAAGGACCAAAAAAACGCACATCACATGAACCCCTCGGACCTGAAAATCACGGACATACGCTTTGCCGACATCGACGGGGCGCCGAAGCGCTGCACTCTCGTCAAGCTCTACACGAACCAGGACGGTCTCGTTGGCTACGGCGAAGTGCGCGACGCCTCGTCGCGCACCTATGCGGCGATGCTGAAGAGCCGCATCCTCGGCGAAAATCCGCTGAACGTGGAAAAGGTGTTCCGCCGCATCCGGCAGTTCGGCGGCGATTCGCGCCAGGCAGGGGGCGTCTGCGCCATCGAGCTGGCGTGCTGGGACATCGCGGGCAAGTTCTGGAATGTGCCCGTTTGGCAGCTTCTCGGCGGCAAGTTCCGCGACAAGGTGCGCGTCTATTGTGACACCGACAGCGAGGGCGGCGGCCGTGACATGGGCCGCGCGCTGCGCGAGCGCGTGGCGCAGGGCTACACGTTCCTCAAGATGGATCTTGGCATTGAACTGCTGATGGACGTTCCCGGCGCCCTGTGCGCTCCGCTCGGCTATCTCGACTTCATGAAGAGCATGAAGCACGTCGTGAAGACGCCGCACGGTTCAATCGACCCGCGCGCGATGCGCGGCGAGGCATACGACCTCTTCAACACGGAACACTTCCTCACCGGCATCCACATCACCGAAAAGGGACTCGACTTTCTCGAAGGGTATCTGCGGGAGTGCCGCGAGGAAGTCGGCTACGAGATCCCGCTCGCGATCGACCACCTCGGCCACATCCCGCTTGAGGATTGCATCCGGCTCGGCCGCCGCCTTGAAAAATACAACCTTTCGTGGATGGAGGACGCCCTGCCGTGGCAGCAGACGGAAATGTGGAAGCGCCTACACGCCGCCACGACAGTCCCGCTCGGCACGGGCGAGGACATCTACCTGCTGCGCAACTTCAAGCCGCTCCTCGAATCCGGCGCGCTCGCGGTCGTCCACCCGGATCTTCTGACAGCCGGCGGCATCGCCGAAACGAAGAAGGTTGGCGACTACGCGGAAGAGTGCGGGGTTCAGATGAACATCCACATGGCTGAATCGCCGATCACGGCGATGGCCGCCGTGCACGTCGCAGCCGCGACCCGCAACTTCACGGCCCTCGAAATCCACTCCGTTGACGTGCCCTGGTGGAAGGACCTCGTCCAGCCGGCATTCCGGATCGAGAACGGTTTCGTGCCGGTTCCCGACGCGCCGGGCCTCGGCATCGAGGCGCTGAACGAGGACCTGATTCGCAAGACGCTCCATCCGGACTTCCCCGAACCATGGTCCCCCACGACCGAGTGGGACAAGGAGTGGGCGAACGACCGCCGCTGGTCGTAGCCGCGCCGCTTTGCGCCGGCACTCCGCAGACTCCAGTCATCGCCCTGATCGGGCGTGGCGGCGCGAAAGAAGGATCCAGCTTGTCGAGCCGTCGGGGGCCGCGCCCGCCCATGCGAGCGCGACCATGCCGTCGTTTTCCCAGATCGACAGCCCGGAGCCCGGAAGCCCCGGCGGGAGCGCCGCGTATCCCGAGCCGCGCAAAGCGCCTTCCAGGGCGGACGAGGCCGAGGACGGGGTCGCGGCGGCAGTGCCGCCGCAGATGGAAAAGTCCGCGGCCGCCGGCGCCGTGGACGAGAAGACCGGTTGAAATCCGCCCGGCATCGGAATGTCCGGGAAAGGCCACTCGGCGCTTCCGGAGCCCGACGCCCCCGCTTCTGGGGAAAAAAGAAAAACCGTGGCGCTCCCGTCCGCTCCTGGCACCCAGGTTGAAAGAGTTCCGGGGCCGAGGCGGTCGATGGCGGCGGCGTCAGCGGCGCATTCCGGCGGCACAAGCCAAATGGTCTGTTCTCCGCGGATTCCGTTAACCGTGGCGCCGCGGCGCATGATCCGCCGCGCCCCCGCCGACTGCATGACGCTCTCCGCGTCGCCTTTTCCGCGCAATCTCGCGAAAACCGAAGCGTTGGAGACTGGCGTAAGGCAGGCGAACAGAACAATGCAGGCGGCGCGCAGGACGGAGGCCGCAGCCGCGCGCGGCGGAATCAGCCGGGTTCGTGCGGAAGGCGAATTAACGCGGCGCACGGTCAAAGCCCTCCGGTTGCCGGCATCCACGTTTCCGCCTTTGTCCGGACGCTTCCGGGAATTCCGAAGAGCGCCCACGCCGCCGGTGGCAGAATTGCGTCCGCCTCGCCTTCGCCCTTTCGCAATGCGTATGCGCGCACCGAGGCCCCGGCCTCCGAGGCGTCTGCGAAAGACGCCAGAGCGGTCGATGACGACCGTCCGTTCTCTTCAAGGAGCGATGAAACGGTTTTCGCCGCCGTGGCGGACTCGCCGCCGCCTTCGCCCGTTCCGCCATAAAACAGCGCGCGGGTGATCCCGGTTCGTGTGCCGTCGCTCCCGCGTTCGTCGCGCCGGTCATCCGGTGTGAGAAAGATGCCGTCGCGCCCGGGGTCGATTCCGGCTACGAACGGAAACGTGGATTCCGCCATCCCGCCGCGTGTCGCGGCGGCGGCGCGTTCGCGCGCCGCGTCCATCGCGTCGGAATCGGCGCGCACGAGAGCTCCGACCGACAGCACTCCGACAACCGCGGCCAGAATGGCGACTGCGGCCACGGCGAATTCGGCTGCGGCCTGCCCCGAGTCCTGTGCGACCGAGTTCCGTCCGGCGGCGCGGGAAAGCGACGTCACGGCGCAGACTCTCCGTTCGCCGGGCGTTCGTGTTGCAGCGAGCGCAATTCCTTCCGCACCGGGGTGTCCTTTGTAAGAAGCATTCCGACATCGCCAAGGCGCTTGATCTTGGCGGCGCTTTCGGGAGAGTGGCGTAGGAACTCCTCGACGGCGGCGTCCAGCGCCTTTCTGGCCTTTTCGGCGGCCGGCGCGTCTCCGCGATCCAGCGCGTCGGCGAGAGCTTTGCGCTCGGCGTCCAGTTCGGGAGCGGAGTCGCGTGCGAACCGGCGCATTTCGGCGATTTCACGGACTAGTTTCTGATATTCGAGCCTGAGGACGCGGCGCTCGTATGGCGTGATGGCGTCCGGAACGGTCGCCGCTGCGCCTGACGGCTCGTTGGCGAATGCCCTGGCCATGGCCGACATTGGCGACAGTCCCGCCATGATGGAAACCACCACTGCGGCCATGGCGGCACAGACGCGCCCGAATCCTGAAAAAACACTCATTTTCGCTTTGTCCATTTGCCTCTCCATCTCATCCCTGCATTAAATTTGATGCCGACTTTCCCGCGTCGTCAGCCCTCCTCCAGGCGAAACGATACCGTCACCGACGGATTTGCCCTGACAAACGTTTCGGAAAGATGGCGGAAGCGGCGCACCGCGCGGGCGGCGGAAAGGACCGATTCGTCAAGAACGGCGCTGCCGGAACTTTTCGAAAGCGAGACTCCGCGCACCTCTCCGCCAGGTCCGAGCCGGATTTCGACCTCGGGAGCGCGTCCAGTCAGATGCGAAGCGTCTGGCCGTATCCATGCCGCGTAAAGCTGGTCGCGAATGGCGATCTGGCAGCGGGCCGAATCGCCGGGATCAGGCGTAGTCGCAGTGCCGATCTTCGCGCCGGCGGCGAGTCGTCGGCTCAACTCCTCCTCCGAAAGGCGCGGACCGACGGTGGAAATCCTCGGCGCGGTTGTCTTTTGCACCTGAGTCGGCAGCGGCAGCACTTTTCGCGGCGCGTCCTGCTTCTGCACCGTCACCTTTCTGGCCTTTGAAATGTCGATCTTCGGCTTCTTTGGCGGATCCTTTTTTGGAGGCTCTTTTTTTGGAGGCTCCGGAATCGGATCTGGATCCGGTTCGGGTTCCGGCTCTGGTTCTGGTTCTGGTTCTGGTTCTGGTTCCGGTTCTGGCTCCGGCTCGGGCTCCGGGGCGGACTCCTGCGGAGGCGCGGCTTCCGGTTCCGGCGCGGACTGCGGAGGGGCCACGGTAAATTCGGCAATGACGTCCTTGGGCTCCCTGCGGCGAGAGCAGGAAACAAGACTGGCGGCGAGAAGCGCGGCGAAAAGAACGGCATGCAGAACAAGCGAAAAGACAAGCGCCCGGCTGCGGCGGTCCGTGAATCGTTCCCGCCGCGCCGCGCCTGTTCCATCATGGAAAGTCGTATTGCCCTCTGTCATTGCATCGCCTCGACGGGGGACACTACCACACCACCGCTCCCCAGGCAACCTCCGAACCCTGGCGGCATGCGCGGAGGCGTTGCCTCATCATGCCGCGTGGGCGGACTTGCGCCGCTATCCGTTCAAGCTGGATCCAGCCGCTCGTAGCGCGGAAGACGGGAAAGCGGAACGTTTTCGAGCCGAAGCGTCGCCGGGCCGTGGTGGACGGCGCCGAGATCGTCGCGCCACTCGCCGACCGGCAGTTCCACGGTCTTGGCGTCGTCGGGGGTCGTGACTGGCGCCACGAGCCACCGATCGCCCAGCATGAACTGCTGCATGGGCCGCGCGAAGCCCTGTCCGGGAAATTCGTATTCCATGGCGCGGACAATGGGTTCGCCTGTTTCGGCGGCGTGGCGCGCGGTTGCGAGGATGTATGGGGCGAAGGCGACGTGCAGGTCCGCGAACGCCCGGCACAGCGAAACGCCATCGCCTGAGAGGTGCCGCCACGGCGCGGGCGAGAACTGCATCATCGGCATTAGCGCCTGAATGGCGGCGGAACGCAGGAAAATCTTTTCGTCAACCTTCTTTCCGACAAACGAGACTTCAAGCCCGCCGCCGACCATGTCGGCGAGCGCGTATGGACAGCCTAGAAGACCGGCGGCTACGATTTGCGGAATGGCGCGATCCTGCGCGCGTGGTCCTGTCCAGGCGTGGGCGAGGTCGTTCAGACGCGTGACGAGCGGCAGCCCGCCGCACTTCCAGCTCACTCGTATTTCGTGGAACGGGAACTCGCGAGCGGCCAGTTCGGCGTAGAGTCTCGTGTAATCGACAGGCTCAGCCGTTTCGTCGTGGAAGCGGCAGTCCTCGGTGAACATTGCCGGGTCTCCTGCGTCGAACTTGAAGCCGGCGATGCCGTATTCGTCGGCGAAGTCGTGCAGCGTCTTGGCGTAGAAGGCGTTGGCTTCGGGTTTCGTGAGGTCGTAGATGGCGCTGATGCCGCTCCACCAGCGCACGACTGCGGCCTCTTTCGAGCCCGGTGCCCGGCGATAGGCGAGATAGTCGAGGCAGTTGTGAATGTCGTGGTAGCGCAGCCGCTTGTATTCGCGGCTGTCGGGCGAAACGAAATGCGCCGTCCAGATTAGCGGCGTCCAGCCGTGGGAGTTGATCCGGTCGAACAGGCCGTGCGGATCGGGAAAGTCCTTGGCGTAGAATTCGTATGATCCCTGATGCGACAGCCAGCCTCCGTCCATCATGTAGATCCCGCATGGAAACCCGCTTTCGGCTAGTTCCGCGGTGTAGTCGTCGGCCGCCTTCTGGTCCATTCCGTGGAGGAATATCTCGATCCAGTTGTTCCACTGCGGCAGGGAGAAGAAGATGTCCGGCGGAGTCTTGCCGTCGAATCGCATGTGGGCCTTTGCCGCCGCCAGATAGGCGTCGCGGAGAGTCTCGCCGGCCTGAATCGGCTCGATTCGCTCGATGTCCGAGTCAAGCAGAAGATGTCCCCCGCGAAACTCGTAGCCGAACGGCTTTTCGCTCCAGACATAGCGCCCACGCGACGAGACGAGTAGTGGCGAGGAGGTGTTTCCGTGTGTCCTCAGATCGATCCTGGCGGAGTCGCCCGCGCCGTATGGTTGGTTCTGGCCGTCTCCGCCTCCGCCTCCCCACCAGCGTTCGCCGTCGAGAAGTGGAATGTCGGAAAGTATTCGCTGCGATTCGTCCATGTTGCGTTTTGCCTTGAGATGTTGTTGTTGGAGCGAAGGGGAATGACCGCGTGGACGGGGATTCTACACGATCGCCGTAACAAAGAACACAAACTGCAAAACGAGGCGCTCAGTCGCGAACTATTTCGTAGAAGAGCGTCGCGCAGGACGGATCGCGGCCAGTGTCAGCGGAGAAGCGGAGGATCCCGCTAGCAGGATCGAAGGATGCCGAAATTGGGGCGCGCCTCTCGCCGGTGGAGGAGAGCGGACAAACGGAAAACTCAGGGGCGGCGGTAGTTTGGGAAGCGTTCTCCAGACCTCCGTTGTCGTCTTGAGTTCCTGAGTCCAGCGCGGTTTCAGGACCGCCGTTTAGCGCAAGGGCAATTTCCGCGCGGCCGCGGCGGACAAGCGGCGGGGTGGTGCCCTGCTCGATCCACGAGCGGGCCTCCGGGCCGTCGAACACGGCGCCGGTGTTCGCGGCGTCGGTCACGTGCGCGACGAGGATGCGCCGCGACTCGGCGAGCGGCGCGCCATCGAGGGAGGTCGCCCAGATCGCGGCGGGGCAAACGGACTGGAGGCTCGCCGCCTCCTGCCCCTCCTGCGGCGGCGGCAGCAGTTCAAAGCAAAGCGCACCGCACTCCAGCGCACCGCTTTCGGCGAATCCCCCGCAGGTGCGCGGCGTCACCACGCGGAAAGAGCCATTGGTGCCGGGGCAGGCGGAACTCTCGCAGGGGAGAGGCGGACTCCAGTCCGCCGTCGTGGAAAGAGACGGCGGTCTGGAGACCGCCCCCCCTGGGGAAAGAGACGGCGGTCTGGAGACCGCCTCCCCTTTGGCCACTTCCTCTTTGGCCTCTTCCCTTTCCAACCGCGCGCCGACGCGGCGCTCCCACGCGCTGACTCCCTTGCGCGCCGCGCCGAACTGCCGCGCCCGCGCCGCGGTCCGCAGCTCCTCTTCGCTCAAGACTTCGGCGCTTTCGGTTTCGGGTGGAAGCGGCGGCATGTCTCCGCGCAGGAAGAGGGCGATCGTGGCGTATTCGCTCGCGCGCTGCACGGGATCGCCGTGCAGGTCGAAGAAGCGGATTGGCACGGAGCCCGGCGCCTCTACGCCCTGCTTGTTGTGGCTCCAGGCGAAGCGCCAGAGTCCGCTCCAGCCTTGCAGCGCGGCGAGAGACCCCGCGACGAGGCCGCTCGCGGCGCGGGTGCGCCCGGGCGCGGCCCAGTTCCACTCGGTGATGCAGAAGGGCTTGCCGAAGATGCGCCGCCATGCGGCGCTCGGCACGCCGCCGTTCACGACGAGCGGGTTTTCGGCTTCGATGACGGTCGGGAACTGCCAGTTCTTGCCGAGAAAGCGCGGGTGGTAGGCGTAGAAATGGGTGTCGATGTAGTCGAAATCCCGCATCGGCTCGAGATACTGCCCCGGATAGTAGCCGGCGTTGAGGTTGGAGAGCGGGGCGCGGCAGCCGAGCGCACGCACTTCCGCTTCGAGGCGGGCGAAGAGCGCCGCTTCGCGCTCGGCGAGAAAACGCGCCAGATCGCCAGACGCGGCGCCATAGACATCCGTTGGAAGCGGCGCGCCGCCGCTCCATTGCGCCCACGCTTCAGCGAAGCCGGGGCATTTTTTCAGGCCGTCCACGCCGTCGCGGCCGAGGTTGCCCTCGTTGATGAACCCAAGCGCGCAGAGCGCGGGCTCTTCGGCGAGCGTCCGGCCGGTGTGGGGGTTCCGGTGGCCGAGGAAGAGGCGCGTCCACGCGACGAGGTTGGAATACGCCGGCTCGTAAAAGGCGCACATGAGCTTGAATTCGCGGTCGGGAACCGTGCCGTCGCGGTCGATGCCGATGGCGCGCCAGGTCATGCCCTTGGTGCGCGAGACGAAGAGGTCGGTGGTGAGGTAGAGCCCGTGGCGGACGCAGGCGGCGACGAGGGCGTCGAACTTCCGCCAGTTCCGGTCCGGCACGTCGAGCGCCGCGCCGTCGCCGCGAGGCTTGGCGCCCGAAAGGAAGGCCTCGTGGTGGTGGATGCGCACGGAGTTGAAACCCATGCGGGCGAGGTTCGCGGCGAAACGGTCGGCGTTTTCCGGCTCTGGGACGTTCGCGCCGTGGACGAGGTTGACGCCGCAGAAGCGCACCTCCTCGCCGGGACGCCCCTCGAACTCGAAGTGTTCGCCGACGGCGATGACACGTCCGAATTTCCCGGCTGGCTCGTGGTGTGGCACGGCGGCGGAGAAATCGAGCGCCGAACCTGGCGCGATCCAGTCCGTGCCGGGCGCGGGCGGCGGAAGGGGAATCCAATCCGGGCCGGGTTCGACGCGGACGGTTTCGGGGATGCTGAGGGAAAGCGATTCGTTGGGCACGCGGAAGACTACCCGCGTCTTGTAGTCCCGTCCGGCCTCCATTTCGTCGGCAGCGAGGATGATGCGCAGCGAGACGTTCTGCGTGCTCCAGCGGATGTTGTCCTGGACGAGGATTTCCTGCGGCTCCGGAAATTCCAGCGTGAGCCAGGGGATCGTTGGGGCGTTGGATCGTTTGGTCGTCGGGTCGCTGGCGTTCTGTTCCTCGCACGGAAGGGCGAGGAATTCGAATCTCCGGACCTTGCCGGAATAAATGTGCGGCGACGGGGGGATTTCCGTGCCGACGGCAATGTCCGCGTCATCGGCGCGGAGGCCGCCGGGGATGGCCGTCTTCGGCACGGTGCACTGAAGGCCGACGAAGCGCGGCGAGCCGTTGCGGTTGGCGTGGACGCTCCAGACGGCCTCGATGCCGCCGTCGCCCGTCTCGCGGAAATCGGCGGTCCCGTTGAGGACGAGGCCGAAGTCGGCGGCGTTCTCCGTGGCGGGGCTGCACTCGATCACGAACCCGGCGCCGGGAGCGCCGGAGGAGCCGTGCGGCTTCCAGTTGGAATCGAAGGACCAGGGGACGAAGGTGGCGCCGCCGGGCAGCGAGATCCCGCCGCCGAAACCGGCGGAGGCCACCCCTTGCTGTTGTCCGCTTGCCGTCTTTGCCACCATGATACGTGGCGAAGTCTCCCCTTCGAGTTCGACATCCTCGAAGACAAGGTTTCTGAACGGGCGGTCGGGGGCGTCCTCGATGACGGACGGTCCCGACACCTTTCCCCGTACGTGGCGGAAGGCGATGTCCTCGAAGACGCATTCACGGCCATGCTTGTAGTAGATATGGCAGAAGTTGCGCGACTCGATGTCGAGGTTCTCGAGGAAAATGCGGCGGATGTCGGCACCCCGGCCGCCCTTCAGCCAGGCACCTACGGCGTTCACCGCCGTCCGAGTGCCGCGGATGCGGATGTTACTGAAGGAGGCGTCGCGGACTTCGCCGTCGCCCACGCCAAGGCGGATGGCGTTGCAGCCGGATGAGAGGCGGCAGTCGCTGACGCGGACGTCTGCGCACGGGCGCGGTGTGCTCAGGTGCTTCACGTCGGCGCGCAGCGTGATGGAGTCGTCGGCCGTGTCGATGTCGCAGTCCGCGACCTCGACGTCCTCGCAGCAGTCGATGTCGATGCCGTCGCCGTTGTGCGTGTGAAAGGGTCGGCGGATCGTGCGGACGGTCAGCCCGCGTGCCGCGACGCGTGTGCAGCCATGGAAGAAGCACGACCAGTATGGTGCGTTCTCAAGCGTCAGCCCCTCGACGCGGATGTCCTGCGACTCGACGAAGTAGAGCATCTGGCCCGGACGCCACGGAATCCCGCGCGAACCACCCGGCCAGGGCTTGCCGTCGGGATCGAGGAGGAAGGACGGCGCGTTGCCGTCGATGCGTCCCTCGCCGCGTACTGCGACGTTCGTCTGGCCGATGCAGAGAAGCAGATGCGCGCCGGAATTGCGCTCCGTCTCGCTCGTCCAGTTCTGCGGGCAGACGTCGGCGGCGTTGTAGTCGGCACGGTCCGGGCTGGCCTTCAGGACGGCGTTGGCGCCGACATGGAGCGCGACATTGTTCCTGAGGTGGAGCGAGCCGCAGAGGAAGGTGCCGTCCGCGAGCCAGACCTCGCCCCCGCCGGCGCTGGCGGCGGCGTCGATTGCGCGCTGGACGGCGGCGGTGTCCTTGGCCACGCCGTCGCCCACGGCGCCGAAGTCGCGTACGCGGAAGACGGCGTTTGATGAAGTCTGCGCGCCTTGCGCCCCACTTGAAAACATGGTGACGAAGAGCGCGGCGAGGGTGGCGAGGACGGGGTATTTCATGCAGGGGAGGGGTTGGACGCTAGAGCGCTAGCCAGCCGGCGCTCCAGGGCTGAAGAGGCGGAATGGTGACGCGGGCGTCGGCGCCCTCGCGCAGGACGGGAATCGTGACGGGCTTCTCTCCGAAGGCGTGCCAGACCGCGCTGTTCTGTGCCTCGCCCGGAAGGGCGAGGTTTCTCAGCCGCAGCCGCGCCGGCTTTTGCGCGTCGATACGGGCGTTGAGCATCATCACCGTGCGCAGCGCGCCATCGGGCGCGACACGAGGCACGACGAGTCCCACGGATGGATCTTCGACGACAACCGGGAGTCGGCCTCCGGCGCGTTCGTCGGCTTCGGCGCGACGGCGCAGGAGGTCTTGCGACGAGCAGGAGCTGATCCGGATCGCGGCGTCTTCGGCCGTCAACGCGCCGAAGGTGCGGCCCGTTCCCGGAACGACCGGGATGCCGGCGAGAGCGTAGGCATAGACGCCGTCGATCGGCATGTCTGCCGGAACGTCGAGGCCCGCCGGAACGGTGTCGAGATTGGCGTCGCGGTAGCGCTCAAGGAACGCGCGCTCGGCGGCGAGGGGCGCGAGGAGATTCTCGGAATACCAGGCGTCGGTCTCGTAGCGAGTGTCCATGATCAGGGCCGAAAGGCCGTTCATGCCGTAGGCTAGGCTCGCGACGGCCTCCAGAAGGATGCCGCGCGCGGTGCGGCTCGCGAAGGCGCGCGGATACGTTTCGATTTCCGGGAGCCACGTGTCAATCCAAGGCGGATCGCCGAGAACGCGCCGCTGGCGCGCGGCGGCGAACGCCTTTTTCACGGGGCCGTTGGGGTCGAGGTCGTAGTAGGCGCCGCCGCCGGGGCGCGACCCGACGGGCCGGCCGCCGCCGGCATCGCGCAGCGCGCGGAAGACGGCCAGCTGCGAGTCGTTCGGCCAGGGGCCGTGCTGGTAGCCGAAGCGCGTCTCCGGCGAGACGGCGTGCGTCTCCTCGGCGATGGCGGCCGCCACGGCGGCGATGGAGCCGAAGGAGAAGCGCTCCCATGCGGCTGCAAGAGCGGGGGAGCCGGAAATCGCTGCGGCTAGGCTTCCTAGGGATTCTAGGGTTTCTAGGCCTCCTAGGCTTCCTAGGTCTTCAAGAAATGCCTTGCGGCAGGTCTCGCACCAGCAGCCGATGTCCTCCCACTTGGCGGCTGGGAGGTGGTTGTTCACGCGGAGGTCGTCGTCGATCCAGAGCCAGGCGGGACGGATGGCGGCGGCGTAGAGGCGCGCGACCTCCCGGACGTAGGCGAGGAACGCCGGCTGGCGGGGGCAGTTGCAGGCCTTGCACTCGACGCCGGTGGGCCCGGTGAAGCCGCTCCACGTGCGCCCGGCCATTTCCTCCGGCGTTCCGCCGAAGGAGTCGCCATGCCCGAGCGTTGCCTGAAACTGCAAACTCGGCGCGATGCCGACGCGGCGCAACTCGTCCGCGTAGCGGGCGAGGCGCGCGGTGTGCTCGCGGTGCCACGCCATCGGCGGGAAGGCGATCCCGGTTGAAAACCAGACTTCGTCGCAGGAGTCTCGGTTGTCCGACAGGGCACGGAAGGTTTCGGCCCACTGCGCGTCGCTCGCGGTGTGCGGCGCGCGCAGGCGAATTTGGAAGAGGGAGGGGAGGGAGGTGTTCATGGCGTTGCCGGAGATACTATACGCGGCAATGGCTCCACCGCAAGGAGGTTTTTCCCGAACACTAGAACTCGAAGACGAGGCGGGCGCCGGTGGTCGTGTTCGTCTGGTAGGCCTTGATGCCTGTATTCCGGACAGCCGCGCGGCAGCCGGATGCGTTGGTGTCCTTTGATCCCCCACGGCGGACGATCGTTATCTCATCCGTGACGGGATAGCCCGGATCGATAAACGGATCGGTCTGGGGAATGGTGGGATAGACGGCATACTTGTCGCGGACGAACTCCCAGACATTGCCGTGGAAGTCGTAGAGTCCCCAGGCGTTCGGGCTTTTGGTCGCGACTTCGTGGACTACTTTCGTTCCGGACACGGCGGAATTCTCAGAGTACCAGCCCAAGAGCGCGAGGTTTTCGGATTTCGTTGGCGTCTCGGCAGTTACTGACGGCTCCCAAGGCGAACCATCCGCCCACACGCCCTGCGTGTCGGCGCGGCAGGCGTATTCCCACTGCGCCTCGGTCGGAAGACCGAAACCGGAAAGTTCCGTCTTTTCGTTCAGCGTTGCCACCATTGTGTCAAGTCTGGTTCCGTTTTCGCTGCCTAAGGAGTAGCGAAGATTGACGGCCGGGCAGGATTCATACCCTTCGAGCGGTACGCCATTTCCCATCGTTCCTCCCATGTTCGTCCATTGCTGGCGCGTGAGTGTCGTGACCCCGATGAAGAAGGGCTTGGTGAGCGTCACCTCGTGTTGTGTTTCGTCATTCGAAGAATACAGATTTCTCCCTTTTTCGTCCGCCGGCGACCCCATGAGGAACGTTCCGGCGGGAACGCACTTGAGCCAGAGTTCGTCCTGGAGGAAGGCCTTGCTTGTGACGTCCGGAGCGACCGAGCCAAAGTGATAGGGCCACGACTCCGCGGCGGTGCCGCCGGTGACATCGACGCGCAGATAGACGCCCTCGAGATGGTTCGTGTAGTGCGCCGAGACGACGACGGTCGCGTTGGAGGTTAGGTTGCCCTTCCAGTCGGTGCGGGCCTTCCAGACGATCTGCTTGCCGGTGCCGTCGGCGACGAAGTCCGTGAGAGAGGTCGAGACATCGCCGGAAAGGGACTGCACGGCGGAGACGGGCAGCGGGACGCCGTTGGTAAGGACGTCAAGCGTGACAAAGGCCGGCTCGCCGTTGTTCGCGAGATCGTAGGTGACGATTACGTCCTGGCCTGCGTTCTGCGTGAACGAGACGTTTGAGACGTTGGCCAGATGATCGACATTGGCGGCGAGCGCGGCCGACGCCGCGCAGAGGGAGAAGAGGGAGGAGAGTGTTGTTTTCATGGGGAGTGTGCCTTCTTTGTTTTTTTAGGGGATTTTAGGCATCCTAGGGCTCCTAGGTTTCCTAGGGTTTCCTAGGCTTCCTAGGACTCCTAGCCTACCTTACGACCAGCACGAAGGAGAGCGGGGCTGCGGTATCGATGTAGCTGTCGGCAAGGGCTTCCGAGCCGAATCGCCTTCCGGCGAGCGTCGCGGCCGGGCGCGTTTCGAGACGGCCGACGGTCGAGTCGTGCGAGCCGCGCTTGGCGCCATGTGCCGTCGCGGCTGCGTCGCCCTCTTCGGTTTCCACGACGAGGCGGTAGCCGGTGGCAACATACGCCGTTTCGGGTTGATTGCCACCATTGTTGTTGTTATCTTCGTGTCGACGATAGAAGGAATTGAGCGCACTTGCGTTGAGTCGGTAGTTGCCGCCGCGGCTCACGCGAAGTGTGCCCGATTCCGATCCGGCACCAGATGGATTCGTTTGGTTGTTGCTGGAATAGGGGCCATACCAGTCGCGACACCATTCGAGAACATTGCCATAGAAGTCGTAGAAGTCCCAATCGCTCGGTTTTTTGAGCGCGACTGGATGCTGGTGATTGTCGGGCGAAGCGCTCGAATATCCGGAATTGGCCTGGCCCCAGCCAAGATCGTAGTATCCGACGCCCGGGCGGATGTTTTTGTCGGTGCTTTCGTACGCTGTTCCGTCATTCAGTTCGCTGCCGCTGTGCCCGGCGCGGCATGCGTATTCCCACTGGGCCTCCGTGGGGAGGTCGAACATGAGCCCTGTGCGGTAGCGGAGGCGGCCAATGGTCGGAGCCGAATTGGACTCCTCGACATCTGTATCCTCGGGCCAACCGGATCCGCGCAGAGCGTTGTAGGAGATGTTGGAGACGGGATAACGGGCGTATGTGCCATCGGGGTCGGCTCCGTTGGGGGAACCTTGAATGAGTGCGTGCTGGCCGCGCGTAACCGGCACGACGCCGCAGTAGAAGTCCTTCGTGAGCGTGACGGAATGTTCTGGCTTGGCGTCGCTTTTGCCGCCGGAGTAGCCCATCGTGAACGTTCCGGCAGGGACGCGGCGGAGCCAGAGTTCCGTGGTGTAGAAGGCAGGGCTGTTGGTGTCGGGCTTGCAGGCGGTGTATTGCACCGGATAATAGGAGGAGGTACGCCCGCGAGAGAGATCGACCACCATGTAAAGACCCTCGAAATGGTTGGTGGCGATTGCCGTGACGCGGAACGTCGCGTTGTCAATGCCGACGCCGGGGAGGTCTGCCCGGGCCTTCCACACAATCGACTTTCTTCCGGTGCCGGGTGCGACGAGCGAGGCGATGTCGGCGGGGGTGGTGGAGACGTCGCCGGAAAGCGTCTTCACGCGCGTCGCGCCGACGGAGACGCCGTTGGTGAGGACGTCGAGCGAGACGAAGGCCGGTTCGTTGTCAGACGTGGCGAGGTCGTAGGTGACCTTGACGTCGTGCGTCGCGGCGTCCTGCGTGAAGGTCACGTCGGAGACCGTGACCGTGGCATGGGCGGCGAACGCAGCCGTCAGCGCGCCCAGCATTGCGCATGTAGTTTTCATTTATGTACTCCTTTGTTGGTTGCTGAAAGTTTTGTTGGTTGCTGAAAGTTCCAGGACGAACGAATCGTCGCCGGATTTAAGATCGAAAGGAAGTCCGGCGGCGGCGATGACTGCGCCGGAAAACGCCTTGCCGGAAAAGTCGATGTGGGAGTCCTGGGAGCGCGGGCTTCCAGCCTGCGGACGTGGGAGGCGCGGCGTCTCGCCGCGCCGACTGGAACATGCCGCACTCATAAGCCGCACCCCCTCAATGCCCGCGCTCCCGGGGATGCCGAGTTCGCGGACGCGATAGCGCGCTTCGGGATCGAGACCGGGCACGCGCAGCGGCGAAAGGCGGCCGTCGCTTGCATGACGCGAAAGCCCGACCACGGAAATGACGGCGCGGCGGCGATCCGGCGCGACGATCGCGAGCGCGCCGTAACCGCCCTCTCGCGGCGCGTGCAGCCGGTAGAGGTCGCCACCCTGAACCACGGAGCGGAGGCGCTTATATTCTGCGACGCGCCGCCGAGCGTATTCGGTTTCCTCGGCCGTCATCTCTTCGGGCCGCAGCTCGATTCCGAGGCGTCCTGTGAACGCCACGTCGAAGCGGTATCTGAGCGAGGAGACGCGCCGCGTGTGCTTGTTCGGCGAAGCCGTGACATGCGCCGCGACGGCGCAGGCGGGGAAGAAGTGGCTCCAGCCGTGCTGGATGAGGACGCGCTGTTGCGCGCCAGTGTTGTCCGAGGCCCAGAATTCGTCGGCGAACGCAAGCGCTCCGAAATCGGCGCGGCCGCCGCCGCTTGCGCACGACTGGAACACAACGCGCGGGTGCGCCGCGCGAAGCCGCGCCATGAGGTCGTAGAGCCCGGCGGT
Source organism: Verrucomicrobia bacterium UBA6982 (assembly GCA_002448475.1). Classification (GTDB taxonomy): domain Bacteria; phylum Verrucomicrobiota; class Kiritimatiellia; order RFP12; family UBA3636; genus UBA3636. The sequence continues at coordinate 3,665 of DJYI01000090.1, read as the reverse complement.
GTAGTCGAACCAAAGGTTTCCCTGGCGAGACGCGATGGGGGGTGCGGCCTCCGGCCGCGCCGCGATTCGCGACGAGGCGCGGCGAGACGCCGCACCTCCCGTCGCGGGCTGGGAGCCCGCGCTCCCAGGGGCAGACACGCACCCGGAGAGCCATGGCGAGGCGAAGTTGGCGATCTCGGCGTTGGCGTCCCACTTCACGTAGGAGAGGCCTGGCACGGAGCGGATCACCGCGTCGATGCGATCGAAAAGCCAGTCGCGCACCGCGGGGTTCGCCATGTCGAGCACCACCTGGCCGCCGCCGCGCTGCCTGCGCAGGGGACGACCATTCTCCCGCAGCGCCCAGTCCGGGTGGTCGCGCAGCAGCTCGCTTTCGACATCGGCCATCTCCGGCTCGAACCACAGGCCGAGCGAGAGACCGCGCTTTTTCGCCTCGGTGGCGAGCGGGGAAAGGCCGCGTGGAAATTTCTTCGGATCAGGCGTCCAGTCGCCGAGGCCGTGTCCGGTGTCGTTGCGGGCGAAGGCGCCGCGCCCGAACCAGCCGTCGTCTATGACGAGACATTCCGCGCCAAGTGCCTTCGCGCCGTCCATCATACGGACAAGCCGCTCTTCAGACAGGTCGAACTGCAGAGCCTCCCACGAATTGACGACAATCCGGCGCGGAGCGTCGCCGTGAGGCATCAGGTGGCGCCTCGCCCAGCGGTGCAAGGCGCGCGAGGCCGCCCCCTTGCCGCGCTCCGACCACGTGAAGACGAACTTCGGCAGCGTCAGGGTCCGGCCCGGCTCCAGCACGTATGGCCCGGAGAGATTGGCGACGCCGGACGAAACGTGCAGTTCGTGCGACCACTCGTGGCGCAGGCGCGTCTCCCACGCGCCGCTCCAGCAGAGCGCCCCCGCGAAAACGCGCCCGCTCTCCTCCGTCGCCGGGGCGTCGCCGACGGAGATCATGAAGCCCTGGGAGTTCTCCCAGGAGTCGTGGACGCCGCTGCGGGCGCCAAGCACGAGCTCGCGGCCACGCGGCAGCTCCTCCTCGGCGACATTCGCCTCGGCGGCCCAGGCACCGGAGAGCGATAGCAGGTGGAAGCGTTCGCCCAGACCGGCGCTTTCCAGGCAGAACGAAGCCATGCGCGAAATCTCGACCGGCCCGGATTCGTCGTGGCGCAGCTCCACCCACGTCTCGAACACGTCGCAGTCCGGGTGCGCCACGAAGTGCTGCACCGCCGTGAACGACGGATGCGCGCAGTCGGCGTAAGTGAGGCGCAACTCCGATTTGCGACACCATGACTTACGACTTTCCGATTCGACCTCCGTAGCATCGGAGTTTTGCAAATACGAGCAGTCCCTGCACCGCCATTGCACCGACACGTCGCCGTCCGCGTGGCGCACCTGGAGACCGCCGCGGGCGTTGCCGAGGTCGGCGGCGTTCTGGCCGCGCTCCGAACCGAACGCCGGGTATGTCTCCCTGGAGCCGCGCGGGCAGTGGTGGTGGCGCGGCGGACGGGAGACGGCGAGGGCGGCGCACTCCGCGGGGTCGCAGCCACTGGCCCCAAGATGCGCCCACGTCCAGACGTCGCCGCGCCGCGCGAACACGAGTTGCGCGTTGTCGGTCTCGAGCGAAAGAAATTCGGGATTCATGGTCTTTGTAGCCGTCACACGCAAACGATTCTACACCAGGCAAAAATTTAAAGATCTACTTTTGAGAAATTTTTTTTGCAATGCCACCGAAATCGCGTTATGATTCCGGGCATGCGCGAACCGCTGGTCCTCTACCTGCACATCATTGAGTCCGATTCCTGCCAGTTGGCGAAACTGGCAGGAATGAAGCGATACGCCGCGGCGCGCGGATGGCGCGTCGAAAGCGTGTCCAGGTTCGCGTCCCGCGCAAAAATGGTCCCCGGGCTGCTCGCGCGCATCCGCCCGGCAGGCTGCATCGTAGAGGGGGCGGGGCGTTACGACGACCTTCCCCGAGCCCTGTTCGGCGACATTCCGGTCGTTTACGTGGATGTCCTCGACGAAGCGGTCTGCGGCGGGGCGCCTCGGATCGTCCTCGATCCGGAGGAAGTGGCGCGCGCGGCGTGGCGCGAACTCTCGGCGGGGAATCCCGAAAGCTACGCCGTCTCGGGATTCGTCCGGCCCCACGAGTGGAGCCGAAGCCGGGAAGAGGCGTTTCGGGCCATCGTCGAGAGGCACGGCGCGACGTGCCGCGTGATCTCCGCCCACAGGGGCGAATCGGCGGAACGCTACATCGCTCGGCAGCGTCGGTGGATCGCGGCGCTGCCGCGAGGATGCGCGATATTCGCGGTGCAGAGCCCGACGGCGCGAAACCTCTACGCCGCCGCGCGCGCGGCTGGCCGCCACATTCCGAAAGACCTGACGCTCATCGCGACGGTGGGCCTGGAAAAGGACGCTGTTTCGGGACCGCCGGAAGTGACCGTGATCCAGTTCGACTTCGAGCGCATCGGGTATCTCGCCGCGAGAATGCTCGACCAGTGGGCGCACGGGCGCCTTGCCGAAGGGAGCGTGGAACGCATGGGACCGCTCTACGTGGACCGCCGCAAATCGACGAGCGGGCGCGGGCGCCACGCGGCCTTCGTGGCGGGCGCGCTCGAAACGATCCGGCGGGACGCCACGAACGGGCTCACGGTCGCCGAACTGGCGGCCCGATATCCGTTTTCGCGGCGGCTCTTCGACATGCGCTTCCGCGAGGCCGTGGGCCGCAGCCCCCTCGAAGAAATCCTGCACGTGCGCATGGAAAAGGCGCTCACGCTGCTGGCGCAGACCCGGACCTCCATCGGCGCCATTCCGGCGCTGTGCGGCTTCGGCAGCAACAACGAGCTGGACAAACTCTTCCGCACCCGCCTCGGCGTCTCGATGCGCGCCTGGCGCAAGAGGAACGCCTGGTAGCACCAGCACCGCATCGCGAAATAGCCGACCTGCCAGACTCGTCTCCGCCGCATTGTGACGGCACCGACGCATATTTTTCGGAAGTAACCGCACCGCATCAGGTGCGTTTCCTTCCGCAAACTACGGGAAAACAGGACAAGAACTACGGAAAAACAGGGCAAGTCCATACGCTTCCGGCTTATCCCCCAGTTTTTGGGACAATCATTTATTGGGATAAGCACTAACGTTTCACCGTAGTTGACAAATCCTCTGCGGTGATCTACCCTTTCCCCCATGCACCGCTCCTCCCGTGATTTCCCGCGCCCCCGCCGGAAGGCCGCCGGCTCCCGGCGATCCGCCCGTCCGGCATCCGACGCATCCGGCGGCGATCTCTGGCACTACGGCTCCGAAAGGCTCCGTTCCTCCGGCGGCGATGTCTGGCACTACGGCTCCGAAAGGCTCCGTTCCTCCGGCCGAGCCTCCTCGCGCGGCAACCGTCCGCCCGGCGGACGCGAGGTCCAGTCCTCCGTCGAATCGATCCGCGACGCTCTGGAAACCGCCGGCCGCTTCCTTCGGAGCCTTGGCTACGAGGCCCGGGACATCGCGCGCCCCATCTCCTGCGGCGCGACCGACAGGCGCTACACCACGGAACTTGTCTTCGTCCTTCTGCTTCTGGGATACGGATGCTACGGAGGAATGCGGCTGGGCATGACCGTTCTTCGCCTCATAAGGGCCCGCCTTGCCATGCGGCGCTGCCACAGGCGCGCGGCCATGCTCCAGCGCGA
>DJYI01000050.1 GCA_002448475.1 Verrucomicrobia bacterium UBA6982 | reverse complement strand
TTCTGTCAAAGTTTGGTCACACCCGCGACAATCGAGATTTCGCGCCGGGCATCGGCCGGGTTTGACTTGGAATGTCCGTTATGGGAGGATCGGCGCAGATGGCGCGGTCGCGGCGGTCGTGGAGGTCGCCGCGGCGGTTGTCCGTCTTTGCCGGTTTGCTTTGCCGGAAACGGAATCAATGAAATCGTCCCTTTCCAAATCGCTCCCATCTCCTCTTGCCTGCCAGCTGTGGGCCCTGCTTTGCGCGTTCTCGATCAGCCGCCCGTGGCGTTTCTGCCGCGAGATTCTCCGCGCGTCGTGCGGCCAGCCGGAACCGACGGACGCGCAGCTCGACGCCGCGCTGAAGGAACTCGAAAGGAAACGCCTGCTCTCCGATTCCAGCCCCGGCCATCTGGACGTCAGCAGCTGGAATCCTCTCAAGGCGGAGATTTTTCAGGCCGCGGCCGACGCCTTCGGTCCGCTGGACTGGAGCGCGACGTTCGCCCTTCTGGGCAAGGCCGAAACGGCGTTCGGCTACACGCAGGGAATCCTCCACGGGAAGCTGACGGAATGGGGCCGCAAAGACGAGCTGAAATACCTCAGAAAGCTCAACCCCACGGACCGCTGCGCCGAGAGGCTCGACGCATTCGTGACGGACTTCGGGGGCTTTCCGGAGTACTCTTCGACGAATTACCTGGATTTCAGCCACTGGCCGAGGGAATCGCTCACGCCGGCGCTGCTTGAGCTCCAGCTGCCTTTTGACCTGGAGCGCGATCTGGAGGAGTGCGCCCCGGTTGCCGGCCGCATTGACGTCCTCGCCGAATCGGCCGCAAGGCACGCCTTTCTGCGGTGTCCCGAAATGGTTCCGCACGTGGCGCCGCTCTTCGTCTGGGCCGGGCGCGCGGATCTGCTCGCCCGCTACGTCGAATCCTTGGCCGGCAACTCCGCCGCGCAGGACGCCGCCGCGTTCGCGGCCGGGTTTTCCGGCAAGGGCTGGAGGCGGATGGCGCCGCGCGTCGGCGCGCATTTTCTGGCCGGAGGCGTCGCGCAGCGGGCGCTAGTCGTCCTGCTCTGCGCCAAATGTCCTCCGCTGCCTGTCAAACTTGAGGCAATGCTGTGCGCGATCGATCGGCGTTCCAATCAACGTTCCGATGCTCTGCACTCGCTGCAGATGCTCGTAAACGGCGCGTCCACCGCCTGGACGAATCCAACCCTCCGCGCCGTTCCGGAGAACGCCTCGCCGCTGGACTGGCTGGGCGCGACTCTCTCCCACGCGCTCTCCAGCAGCGCCTCGCGCCGCACTGACTTTCCCGAGGCGGTTCACGCGCTCGCCGCCGCGGAGCGTGCGGCCGCGTGCGGCTGGCGCTACCTCTCGGCGACTCTCGGAGGTCTTCTGGCTCAGTATCCGGACGTCTCCGTGCGCGCGTTTGCCCTGCTTGCCGACGCTCCGGCCGATCTGCCGCTGTTCTGGAACCGCACCGAGGCCGCAAAGCCCTGGGATCCTGTCCTGGAGGCGCTTGGCAAGGCCCTGGAGCCGCTCCGGCGCGCGGCCAGGACCTCCCCGCCGAAGAAGGCGTCGCCGGAGGTCCTTGTCGCGACGATGCGGTTCGAATCATTCCCGGAGGGCGATGTCCCGCCGGGCGTGGACGAGGGGGGCGTCGCGCTGCGGCTGCGCGAGATCCGCCCGGCGCTGGCCCGCGCGCTGCGCGGTGGCGCCATCGCGTGGCCGGACAGGCCGTGCACCTGGCGCGCACTCAAGAAGTCGCTCCACGGCGGCGCCCTTGGTCTGCCGCCCGAAGCGGCCGCCGCGCTCGAAGCCTGGCTTTCCCGCCAGCAGTCGCATTACGGCAACGAGGTCCACGCGATGCGCATCGACGCCTCCGGTCGCGGTTCCTTCATCGACGTCCTGCTCCGCGCCGGCGACGCGGTCCGCGTCCGTTTCGAGCTTGTCGGCCCTGGCGGCGGCGCGGAGGGTTCCGTCGCCGTGGACTCTCCGGACATCGAGCCGCGCGACTTGAGGCTTGAAACCGGGACGGCGGACGACGGTTCGCTGCGCATCTGGCTTCCGGCGCTGGCGTGGGCGGCGCGGGAGGATCCGCTGTTCGTCCGCGACCCCGACGTCCCCTCGCATTTCGTCTGGTGGCGCGTCTCGCCCGCGCTGCGCCCGTTCTTCGCAGTTCTCGAAGAGAGCGGCGGCGCTGAGCGCAGGCTTTCGGTTCCGGCCGGAGGCGCGGAGAAGGCGCGCGCGATGCTCGAAGAGGCCTTCGGCGGCGGTCTGCCGGTGGGCGGCGTCGTGTCGGCGGACTCCGCGACCGGCGCCAGGCGCGTCGCCGGCGCGGCGCGTCTCTGCGCGCGCCTGGACCGCCGCGACGGCGGCGCGCTGCGTCTCGCCCTGCGTGCCCGCCCCGCCGCAGACGCGCCCGATCTGCTCTTTTCTCCCGGGCGCGGGAAGTCGGAGTTCGCCGTGCCCCGTCTCGACGAGCCGCTTGTCGTCGCCCGCTCCCTCGCGGCGGAGTCCTCCGCCGCAAATGCCGTGCGCGCGGCCCTCGCGGACTTCGAGGGCGAGCGCGACGGCGAAAACGACTGGACGGTCGAAGGCCCGGAGCGAGAACTCGCGCTGCTGGAGGCGCTTCGCGTGGCGTCCGGCGCCGCGCCGGACGGACTTGACGTGGAGTGGCGCGCCGCGCCGCGCGACCGCACTGCGGTCCGCGGCGTCGTTTCGACCAGGCTCGACGGCTCGCGCGGCGCAGACTGGTGGCTTGGCGTGACTGGCTCCCTGCGCCTCGACGACGGCTCGCGCGTCGCCTTGCGCGACGTGATAGAGTCCCTACCGCGCCGCATCGGCGGCTACGTTCCGCTGGGCGATCGCACATGGCTGCGGCTCACGACCGCCCTGCGCCGCCGCCTTGAGGCGCTCGCCGCCTCCGGTTCGCTGCGCGGCGCCGAGCTGCGCGTCAGCCCCGCCGCGCTGCCGATGCTCGAAGAGGCGTTTTCGTCGGATGTCGGGGGCGGCGGGGCCGTGTCCGGCGCGGATGGCGGCGCCGAGGCGCTGCCGCCGCTCCCCGCCGCCCTGGCAGAGGCCGCCGGGAAGATCGCCGCGGCCCTCGCCGCCGAACATCCCGTGCCGGACCGTCTCCAGGCGCGGCTTCGCCCATACCAGACCGAGGGCTTTCAGTGGCTCGCAAGGCTGGCGGGGTGCGGTCTTGGCTGCTGTCTCGCCGACGACATGGGCCTGGGCAAGACCGTGCAGATCCTGGCGCTCGCGCTGGAACGCGCCGGTGACGGCCCAACGCTCGTGGTTGCCCCCGCCAGCGTGTGCGGAAACTGGTGCTCCGAGGCGGCGCGCTTCGCGCCTTCCCTCAACGTCGTTCGCGCGGCGGATTCTTCGGCGCTGCCAAAGTCCCTCGGTCCCGGCGATCTTGTTGTTGCCAGCTACGGGCTTCTCGTCAGCCGCGAGGACCAGTTCGCCGGCGTTGAATGGAACGGGGCGGTCCTGGACGAGGCGCAGGCCATCAAGAACGCCGACACGCAGCGCGCCGAGTCCGCAAAGCGCCTGCGTGCCGCGTGGCGCTGCGCCGCCACGGGAACGCCGGTCGAAAACCGGCTCTCCGACCTCTGGAGCATCTTCGACTTCCTCAACCCCGGCCTGCTCGGTTCGCTCGACTCCTTCCGCGCCCGCTTTCTGGATTCCGACGGTAAGCCACTTCCCGCCTTGCGCTCTCTGGTGCGGCCGCTTGTGCTGCGCCGCCTCAAGGGCGAAGTCCTTCGCGACCTGCCGCCAAAGACCGAAATCTCGATGGCCGTCGAGCCCGGCGATGCCGAGCGCGCCGCATACGAGGCGCTGCGCGAAAGCCTGGTGTCGCGGCTTGGCGCCGGGACGGAGTTCGGCGGCGGGTCCGGCGGCGGCCGCATGGCCATGCTCGCCGCCCTGACGAAGCTGCGGCGCTTCTGCTGCTCACCGTCTCTCGCCGTGCCAGGCGCCGGGACCGGCGCCAAGCTCGAAGCGCTCGAAGCGCTGCTTTCCGATTTGCGCGAGAACGGCCACCGGGCGCTCGTCTTCAGCCAGTTCACCGACGTGCTGGCGCTCGTGAAGCCGATTCTGGAGCGCAACGGCTGGGCGCACGAATATCTGGACGGCTCCACGCCGCAGAACGAGCGCACCCGGCGCGTCGAGGCGTTCCAGCGCGGTTCGGCGCCGTTCTTCCTCGTTTCGCTCAAGGCCGGCGGCACGGGACTCAATCTCACCGCCGCCAGCTACGTCGTCCTGCTGGACCCGTGGTGGAACCCTGCCGTCGAGGACCAGGCCGCGGACCGCGCCCACCGCATCGGCCAGCGCAGCGCCGTCACGGTTTACCGTCTCTTCGTGCGCGGGACGGTCGAGGAGAAGGTCTTGGCGCTGCACGAGCGAAAGCGGGCGCTTTCCGGCGCGGTCCTGGACGGCGCCTCGGATTCCGCCCTCTCCGAGGACGACCTCCTCGCGCTGCTCCGCCGCGACTGAACTGGAAGTCCCGGCTCTTCGGATGTCGCGTGCGCGTCGCGCGGCCTGTTAGCGGATGGTTTTGGCCGCCCAGCTCAAAGCCGCAAAGGCCGACAGCTCAGAATCGTCCGCTTGCGCCGCCGCCGCCGAAACGGCCGCCGCCGCCGCGAAAGGCTCCACCGGCGTGATGGAAGGCGCCTCCAGGCCGCATGGGCGCGGCTCTGGCGGCGGTTCTGCGGGCGTTTCTCCCGGTGGCGGCGGACTTGCCATTCGACGAGGATCCCCACAGCACGAATCCTACGAAGAAAGCCAGGATTCCGAGCGCGGAAGTCCGTCCGGCCCCGTCGCCGTCATGTCCGGAGCGCCGCTTTGGCGCCGGCTCGCCCAGCGCGGCCGCGCGCACCTGGCGGACAGCTTCGAGCGCCGCGCCTCCCCAGTCGCCGGAACGCAGGGCCGGAGTCGCGGCTCGGATGATGTCGCCCGCTCTGGCGTCTGGAATGGCCCCTTCCCATCCAAGGCCTATTTCAAGACGCACCTCGCGGTCTTCCGTGGCGATGAGCAGCAGCGCGCCGTCGTCAACGCCTTCGCGTCCGAGCTCCCATGATCTGGCCACGCGCAGCGCGGCGTCTTCGACCGGGATTCCGGACAGGGTCGTGAAGATTGCCACGCCCATCTGGCCGCCGCCCGTGGCTGTTTCCAGCTGTGCGAGTTCGTTCGTCAGCGCGACGCGGCTTTCGCTTGAAAGCGCGCCGGCGGCGTCCGTCACGAAGCCCGGACCCGGAGGCGGAACCTCGCCGGTGAACGCTCCTCGTTCAGTTGCCGCCTCGGCGGATGCTGGAGCGAGCCTTCTTTCGTGCGCGTGCCTTCCCCTGGCTCCGGTTTCTCCATGGCAAGAGGCGAACATGAGACACGCGCCAAATGCCATCAGGGCTACCCCGATGCGGGCGCGGGAGGTGGAATGATCCCGCGACTTCCCGCGCGGACCTGCATTTGCGCCGTCGGTGCCGGCGCTGGAGGCCGGAAATTCCCGTGATTTTCCGCGCGGACTTGCATTTGCGCCGTCGATGCCGGCACTGGAGTCCTGACTTGTTTTGCCGGCGTCTGGCGAGGCCTGGACGGCCTCGCCTTCGGTTTTTTGTTCGGCCGGGGCCTGGTCCATTTTAGAACGTCACCGTTGGGGCGCGCTGGACGGCGGCCTGGCCCTCTGGCGGCTCGAAGTAGTCCTTCTTCTCGAATCCGAGCGGACCGGCTAGCAGCGAGCCGGGGATGCGCCTGATGGCCGAGTTGTATTGGCGCGCCAGGTCGTTGTAGTCCTTGCGGGCCACTGCGATGCGGTTTTCCGTGCCGGCGATTTCGTCCTGAAGACGGAGGAAGTTCTCGTTGGCCTTGAGCTCGGGATACGCCTCCGCGATGGCGAGCAGGCGACCGAGGGCGCCGGAGAGCGCCGCGTCGGCCGCGGCCGATTCGGAGGGAGTCCGCGCTCCGGCCAGGCGAGATCGGGCCTCGGACACCTCTGCGAATACCTTTTCCTCGTGCGCGGCGTAGCCTTTCACTGTCGCGACGAGGTTCGGCACCAGGTCGGCGCGACGCTGAAGCGTCGTGTTGACGTCGCTCCACGCCGCGTCCGTCCGCTCGCTTTTGTCCACGAGGCCGTTGTAAACGTTGCATCCCGCCACGGCGAGCACCGCCAAGGCGACTAGGATCGGGGAAAACTTGTTTTTCATTGCGATTTGTCCTGCTCGTCCGTGCCCGGCGTCTTTCGCCGCGCGCCGACCATCCTAACCCAACGCCCGCGATGTGTCCAACAAGACAGCAACCAGGGGGGCGCGACCAGAAACTGTCCA
>DJYI01000096.1:8922-9962 GCA_002448475.1 Verrucomicrobia bacterium UBA6982 | reverse complement strand
TCGAACCGGCAAGCCGCGCCAGCTCCCGCAGCAGCGCCCCGTGGCACTCCGCGCCGAAGCCGCCGCCGCGCTGCGCCTGCCCGTAGGAGGTCCACTTCGAGTCCGTCCCCCGCTTTGCGATCCCGGCGCGGACGGGATTGAGCGCGATGTAGAGCGAAAGCGCCTTGAACGCCGCGAACGACTCGCAGACGAGGAGGCTCTTGTAGCGCCCGCGCCAGAGGGTGCCCTCCCAGCCGTGCGCCTTGCAGTAGCGGATGTGGAAGAGCTCCTTCACGGTCTTCATGAACTGCCCGAGGTCAAACATCCGCCTAAGAAGTCCGTCCTTCTCCCGCGTGGCATCCGCCTCGCGTCCTTCCTCGCGCCACTTCTCCCAGCGGGCGAACAGGACGGCGGCGCGGTCCGGCCCGTAGAGGGCGGCCACCCGGCGGGCGAACTCGTCGTCGGGGACGGACCTGCGCTCCGGGACCTTCAAGAGCAGGTGCATGTGGTTGTCCAGAAAGGCGTAGGCAAGCGGTTGAACGGAGGAAAAGCGCGAAACGCGCCCCAGAATGTCCTGAAACGCCGCCTTGTCGGCGTCCTCCCGGAAAAGGAACTGCGGGCCGGTGGCCTTGAGAATGACGTGGTAGTAGCCGACGCCGTCGGCGATGGTTCTTGCTGTTCGCATGGGTCTGTCCCTCGTGTTGGTTGTCTGCCCCCGCGTTGGGGGGCGGTTTGCTGATTGCGCCGCGTTGGGGGGCCGGTTTGCCGTGTCCGCCCCCGGATAGGGGGGCGGCGGCGGGGGGGCTGTCCCTCGCACGGCGTAAAGAATGCCGGAAACGAAACCGAAAAATGTCGCCTGTCAGGCGACATTTTAAGGGGGACATTCTGCTAATATTCGGCAGTTTGCCCGGAATCAGAAGGAACATGCCGGCCCGGTTCGGCCTCGCCCTGTTTCGGGCTCCCCGCCGAGGTCTGTCCCCGCTTGGTCGGTCTGTCCCCGCTGGGTCTGTCCCCGCTTGGTCGGTCTGTCCCCGCTGGGTCTGTCCCCGCTGGCTCCCTTT
>DJYI01000096.1:0-8779 GCA_002448475.1 Verrucomicrobia bacterium UBA6982 | reverse complement strand
CTCCCTTTGGTGGCGCGGTCGAGGATATCGCTCATGGCCGGTTGATCGAGAAGACCCGCCGCGTCCGGGTCATCGTCCTTGATGAACCGCCACCCTTCCTTGAAGGGGATTGTGCCATGGCCATGCGTCATTGTCCGTTGCTCCTTGCTCCGATTCGGCTATGAGTTGAACACCGCCACCAGGAAAGAATGCGGGGGAAGTTCGCGCGGCATCGCGTTTTCCGCGTCGGTGTGGTCTTTGTCCGTGATGCGACACGACTCCACCGTTCTCCGCCTGATGCCGCCGGAGATTTCCAGCGAGAATGGCACCGCATCGTCGCCGGGATTGGCGACCATCTCGGCGAGGGAGCCGTCCTCGCCCCGCGCCGTAGCGGCCCGAACATTTGCATTTGCGACTTGTGAACAATTGTGACAATTGTCATTTGTGAACAATTGCACCTCCATCGCCGTGCCGCGCTTTCGCAGCTCGTGGAACGCCGTGAAGGCGTAATACGCCTTGTGCGGCGTGTAGGTGAGGGGATTGAAGAGCGGCGAGTAGTTCCCAACGGCACATCGGGCATCGTAGATGGCCGCAGAATCGACCGGCCTGTTCTGGAACGCGATCAGCGCGGCCGCGATTTCGGCGGCCTGAAGCGCCGTACCGAACTTTTCGTGGCTTGCGTGCGGCAGCCATTCATTAAGGCACGTTGGCACGTCGCGGAAACCTGCGTTGTCGAGGGCGTCGCGGACGTAGCGCGCCTGTTCCATCATGTTGGGGATTCGCGAATAGCTGTGGAACGAATAGAAGTCGAGCGGGCAGTCCCGCTCGCGGACGAACGCGAGGAACTTGTGGAAGCATTCGACATGGTGCTTCGCCCGGGTCTCCTTCCAGGAGTTGATCCACGCCACCCCGCAGCTGGCGTAGCCGCCAATCTTCAGGTGCGGGAACGCGGCCTTCAGGTGCTTCGAGGCCACCTCGTAGAGGCGGCAGTATTCCGCGAACGAGCCGTGCCACATCTCGTTCTTCTCCGGGTCGGGCCAGTTCTCCGGCTCGTTCCAGATTTCCCAGTGCGTGATGGTGTGGTGGAATCCGCCGGCCCATCCTTCGGTGTAGTGGCGGATGACATGCTCGCAGATGCGCGCCCACTTCGCGAAGTCCTTCGGCGGGTCGGTGCGGAGTCGGGGGAAGGGCTTCGTGTAGGCCGGCCAGTTCTCGGTCGACACGCCCAGGCGGAAGAACGGCTCCACGCCGTTCTCTACGAGGGCGTCGATGAGCGAGTCCGTGAAGACGAAGCGATAGTTCGCCGGATCGGTCTCGTCGGCGTCGAAGTCGGGAAAGAGGTTCGGAATGTCGACATAGAGCCCGCCGCCGAAGTATCCGCCGACATCATGGAGCGCGAAAAGGGAATCCCCTCCTCCTTGAGGTAATGCATCATCGGCCAGTCTTTCAGCGCGCCCACCATGGGCGGCTGCCCTACGCCGTTCACGGGTTTCACGGGGCCGACGGCCTTGTCGGGATGGATGGTGATCGTCATGGCGTTCTGCATGTCGTTTTCGATCATTCCGGGTTTCATGGTTGTTCCAGCGTCCTTTCAAATGGACCGACTGGGAGGTTGGAGTCGCCGTACAGGCAGCCGAAGTAGGGACGGCGGTGCAGATAACGGACACGACGTGGTTCAACCACACCTTCTGCGGAGAGGATCAGTGTCGCCCCTCCTTTGACATTTCCACCATTGCCGTCGAGGTTTTCGATTGTCGCGGGATGCCATTCGCCGTCCTCGCCGCAGAGGTCGAAGGCGGGGTCGAGCGAACGGTCGATATTGTAGATGTAAAGAGACTTCGCGTTGGCGAATTCGACGATGGCGCGTGAGCCGCCAGCGCGGCAGTATGCCGGCGCGGGGGAGTCCGCCTGAATGGACGAAAACCCGTAGTCGTGCCGGAGGGCGAGCAAGGCGAGGCGCTGGCCGACCGTTTCCTTGTCGGTGGGATGGACGTCGCCATCGACGCCGATGTCGGCGGCGACTGCCATTGCCGCGCGCGGCTCGTCGGTGGCGAAGCGGGCCTGAGCCATCTGTAGCGCGGGAACGCCGTCTCGGCCCCAAGGCGCGAGCTGGACGAACCGCATCGTCAACCCCGGATTCTCGAATTCACGCGTCCAGCCGTCGAAGAGCGCGTGCATTTTTCCCGTGTAGGCCGCCCCATCGGCGAGATTCTCCTCGCCTTGGTACCACAGTAGCCCGCGAATTGCGTATGGCGTCCAGGGGGCGACCATATCGTTCCACAGCGCGCGGGGCTGGTCCTGGACGCGCCTGCGGCGGCGCTCCGCCTCGGGCACCATGTTGAAATCAGCGCTGGAGAGGATGGGTTCATCCGCGAGCGCGGCGGTTTCGGGACGCGACCGCAAGCCGGACTCCGGCGTCCATGCTTCGATTGGCGTTCCGCCCCACCAGGCACCGACGACGCCAACCGGCACGCCGAGCGCGCGATGCAGTTCCAGCGCGAAATAGGCGGCGACCGCGGAGAACGACGGCCCAACGCCGAGGTGTTCGGGGGAGAAGGATTTCCATTCCGGCGGCGCGGGGAATTCCCGTTTGGGCGAAGCGGCCGCATGGTAGTCGCACTGGCGGCAGAATCGCACAAGCGATTCGCGGGTCATTGCCGAGCGCATCGCCCCCTTGCGGTCTCTAAAGCGCGGATAGGGGCTCCAGAGCGGCATTTCCATGTTGCTTTGCCCGCAACAGAACCACACCTCGCCGACAAGCACGTTGCGGGCGGTCGCGACACCTCCCGACGAGAGCCCCCGGACACGGAGCGTGCGGCCTTCCGCGCTGTCCTCAAGAGGAGGAAGGGTGCAACGCCACGCGCCATCCGATCCGGCCGCCGTCCGGATCGAATGGCCCGCGAACGAGACTTCGACCATTTCGTTCGGTTCCGCATTTCCCCACACGGGAACTGGCATTCCCCGCTGCAACACGGCGTTGTCGGAGAACGCTCCGGCAAGGGCGACGGACCCCGGCTCGATCCGGACGTCCTTGGCGAAATTGCCGCGTTCGATGCAGTCCGGCGAGAGCGGCTTTCCGGCGACAGTCGCACTGCGGAACACGACGTTCGAGACGCAATGTGCGGCATCTCCGCCGCCAATATAAACGGGCGCATTGGTGGTGGCCGCCGCGATGGCGAAATTCTCGAACAGGAATCCGGTCGCTCTGCCCGGAAGCTTCTTCTTGGTGAAAGAATAGACGCAGGGGTGGATCTTCACGGCCCTCCATCCGGGGTCGCGTATGTCGTCGCGGACGCGGATGTCACGGAACGAAACGTTTTCGACCGGCATCCCCTCGCCGGGTTCGACGAGGATGGCGGGAAGACGCGAACGGAGAACGTCGCACCGTTCGAACGAAATGCCGGCCATGCGGGGCGACAGACTTTCGTGGCCGAGAAGAACGCCGCGGGCGTGATCGCTCCAGAAGACGCAATCGCGGACCGCAATCTCTTCGCACGGCCCATATTTCTCGCCCCAGGACGTTCCCTTCACGGCGATGCAGTCGTCGTCCGTGCGGAAGAAGCAGTCTTCGACGAGGATGCGGCGCGAATTGCAGGGATCGACGCCATCATCGTTCTGGACGCGTCCGCCGCAAAACCGGACGCCGCGCACCGCGACACCGTCGCATCCGATCGGCACGATCGTCCAATGGTAGGCGCCGAGAATCGCGATTCCATCGATTCGCGCATTGCGGCATTCCTTGAGCTGGATGACATGCGGGACCGGGCCGTTGCGCCAGGGATAGACGGAACAGTCGAGAACGCCATGTCCGCAGATGCGGATGTCGTCGCCGCTTGCAAAGACGGCGCCCCGCACGAATGCGCCGGTCTTGAGGTAGAGGGTTTCGCCGGACTTCAGCTCAATTCGCCCAACGTCGTGGATTCCGGGGCCGAACGTCCTGACGCGGGGATCGCCCTCGTCCGGCACGTCGTCCATCGGCTTTTCCGCGAAAACGAGAAGCGGGCTTTCGCGTCCGTCGGGTTCAAGCGAGAAGCGGCAGGGACGGGCGATTCGCAGCTCAATCTCGTCCAGTCCCTTTTGCCGCATCGTAACGGGCGAACCTTCCGGCAGGACGCGGATGCTGGAGAGATCGCGCGGCCGTAGCGTCCGCGCCACGAGCGTCGCGGCACCGTCCGTCTCGAACGACGCGAAAGCGTATTCGCCGCCCTGCCGGAAGCCCCATCCGCCGAAAGGCTCGTCGCACGTCCGCGCTGCGGCGACACCGCAGGGAACGCCCTCCACGGAAAGGCTCCACAGCGACGAACGACATTCCTCCGGGACGGAGTGGACCACGGTGCCGGAAACGTCCGCCGCGGCGGCGAATGCGCTCGCCGCCGCGAGCGCGACGGAGGAAAAGCCGCGGAACATGGCGCTAGCGGATCACCATGACGAAGGCGTTCACGGGCGAAATCACAAGCGTGTTTCCCCTGGCGTGAAGTGCCCATCGCCGCGCCGCAGAGGCGCTTCCAACGTCGAGGACCGGCATGCCGGCGATGGACGCCGCCGTGATGGCCACGGCTCCTCGCCCTTCGGCGTGGGCCTCGAGGTTTTCCGGGTCGGTGACGACGAACCGCGTCCCGTCCGTGATCGCCAACGCACCCTCGATGGAGAGATGGCGTCCGGCAAAAAGGTCGGCGCTTGAAGCCAGGATTGAGCCCGTTACCGTGACATTGCCGCCCGTCACGCGGCCGCACCCCGAAAGCGTGGTTGCCGTCAGCGGTCTGTAGTAGAGGTTCAGTTCCGCTCCGTCCGCGACCGCCAGCGGAGCGTTGTTTGGAATGGAGCCTTCTGCCTTTGCGACGAGTGTCCCGCCTTCGACGATGGTGCCGCCGGAGTAGGTGTTCCGGGCGTGGAGGAAGAGGCTGTTGCCGCCACGCTTCACGAGAGGGCCGCCGACGGCGTCGGCAAGGGCGTAGGCGCATTCCCACCGGGCCGCGAGGTCGGGACTTTCGACGAACACGCGCGTCGTGGCGTCGTAACCGCTGCCGCCGCAGAGGATTTCGACGCCGCAAAGCCTCTTGGCGGCGAAATCGGCCCTTGCGTAGGCGGAGGCGCCAGAACCTGGACCTTCGACCACGATTCGCGCCGGACCGTTGGCGTAGCTCGCGGCCATCGCCTCGGCGGGGAGAGTGATTGAGGCTATCGTCTTGCCGGACGGGGCAAGGAACGGTGCCTTCCAATCGACCGCGCCGCCGGCATCGGACGTGTCGATGACCGCGCCGCCGCCGTAAACCGTCGCCGCCGGAAGAAGAGCATCGTAAACGCTCCATACGCCGTTGGACGTCGGCGCCAGAATGCCTCCGTCAAGATTGAGGAATACGGCAGAGGCCATGGCGTTTGCGGCATTGGCGACGCCGAAGCGCCTCGCCGACAGCGTTCCCCTGCCGGCGACCGTTATGGTAGTGGTGCCTATCGCCCCCGCCACCCCCGTCGCAGTGCCGCCAATCGTCATGCGGTTCGCAAAGAGCTTCGCACCGTCGCCTGACACGGCGAACTCGCAGACGCCGCCATTGACCGCAGTCTCCAGGTTGGAGGGTTCATCCGCGTCGCCAAACGTCCCGCCGCCCTGGTGGAATATCGCCATGCCGGCGTCGCCGGCCCGGAACGCGCCCAGCGCGCGGAACGTGCCGTTGGACTGGATGAAAATGCCGACGCTTCCGGCGCTCTTCGCCAGCGTCACGGCGTTGCTCAAGACGGCCTCACCGCCCTCCATCGCGTAGCAGCCCCGGCTTCCCGACTGTTCGCCTATCAGCGTCGTGTCGGATGCGGAGGAGCCAACAAGGACGCCCCCGGTCTGGAGCAGGGCGCCGCCGAACGCGCCGCCGTTTGCCACGCGCAGCATCGGCGTCTGCAACTCGCCGCCTGAGAGAAGCACGTTGCCGCCGGCGAGGAGGACTTTTCCGGCATTGCGGACGACGTTGCTTGCGCAATGCGCCCATGTTCCGGCACCGATCTGGAGCGTTCCGTCGAGCGACATCGCGCCGTTGAGGCCGAAATTGGCGACTTTGCTGATATTGAGCGTCGCGCCGGTGCCGCCCGTGACCGAGCCGTCGAAACGCGCCGAACAATCGTCATCGCCAGCCGTGACGGTGGTGTAGCCCGCGAGCGTGACGGGCCCCGTGAATACGTTCATGTTCTCTCCGGAGCCGGAGCCGATCGTCAATGTCCGCCAATTGGAAAAAGCAAGCGTGTAGGGGAACGGGCGCGTCACCGAGTAGAACGCCAGCCTTTGGCCCGAAGTCGTATAGTCGAACTTGTTAGCGGACGTGGCGTTGAAGGTCATGTCGCCTTTGAACGAAATGGCGCCGCCCTTGTGGTTGATCGCGCCCGCGCCGAGGATCGTCCCTTCGAGGAACAGTTCGCCGGAGCCGGTCTTGTTGATCGGATTGCCGACGGGGTTGAGCCGTCCGTGGTAGATGCCCCAGCGGGCGTCGGACTTCAGCGTTGCGCCGCCGGTGGCGTTGGCAGTCAACGTCAGCGCCGAAATGAGGCGATCCGAATCGGCGCCGGATGTCGTTGGTGCGTATTCGAATGTCGTGTAGTTGCCAAGCGTAATCAAGTGATTCAGGAAGAGGCCGGTCTTGGAATCGGCGGCGCGCGGCGTTTTGAGTTTCAGCGTCGTGTAGGCCCACCCGGTAATCGGCGATTCTTCTCCGAGCGCCGCGAGATCGGAGATGGTGAGCGTGCCGCTCTGGATGGCGACCGACGTCGTCTTGCAATCCGGCGAAGCGGCGGCGAGCACAACTTCCCCCGCGCCGGTCTTGTTCACGGTCGTGATCGACGACGGGATCGCCGTTGAATGCGTGTAGGACGCGCCCGACTCGGCGGTGAGCGTCAGCGTCGTGCCGCTCGTCGAAGCGCCGGCGAGCGCGTGCAGTGCGGTGCCTGTCATCGTGAAAAGCGCAATGGTCAGTTTCGTGGTCTTCATGGTGTGTTCTCTGTTGTTGTCCGGATGTTGTTTGTCCACGACAGGCCGCGACAAAGCCCCGGCCACGGGGGGTGCGGTCCGCGCTTACGGCAACAAGGGTACAGTATTCCCAATGCGAATTGTCGGCAAATCAAACAACGATTTTTCCGACAAATCAAACAGGGGATTTTTCCGCCAGCGCCCACCTGCGGACGGTGGAGCCGACGCGCCGCTTGAAGACGCGGCAGAAGTCGTCGTAGGAGGCGTAGCCGCATGCGGAGGCGACAAAGTCCGCCGGTTTGCCCAGCAGGAGAAACTCCTTTGCCCGCGCAAGGCGGACGCCGTGTATCTCGTCGAGAATGGTGCGGCCATCGACCTTGCGGAAAAGCGAGTCAGCAAGCGTCCGGGAACATCCCATCTCGCGCACGACGTCGCGCGGGCCAAAGCCCTCCTCGCAGGCGTGGCGGCGGATGAACTCCATGGCTTGCGCGACGCGGCGGTCGGCCGCGAAGAACGTCGAGGCGCGCCGCACCACATGCGAGGCGGGGACGATGCGCGAGGCGGGACGGCGATCCGGTTCCGCCATCCACTCCGCCAGCAGCTCTGCCGCCGCACACCCCTCGGAATTCCAGTCGCGGCTGATGCTCGAAAGTGTCGGAGTCGTCCCCTCGCAGATGAATTCGAGGTTGTCCACGCCGACGATAGCGATGTTCTGCGGGACGGCCCAGCCCCGTTGCGCGCAGACGCGGAGCGCCGCCTCGCCCAGGGCGTCGTTTGCAGCGAAGATTCCGCATGGCTTCGGGAGCGAGTCGAGAAACGGCGCGACGTGCGCCACGAGATACGTCGCGCCATTGCCGCCGGACGGCGCCGGAAACGGATGGAACGCCATTCCCGCCTCGGCGATGATACGCGCAAAGCACTTTCCGCGCTCCCGGCTCCATGGCGGATCGTCAGGATAGGTGAGGAATGCGTAGTCTCGGAAGCCGGAGCGGAAAAGCTCGGCAGCCGCCAGCCGCGCGAAGGAGGCATCCTCCCCGAATACGCAGACGGGGAAAGTGCGTCTGGAGGCCTTGATGCCGACGGGCCTGTCGATGAAGACGGTGGGCATCGCGCGACGACTGGGCTGGCGCAACGTCGATGGCTTGACAGCGTTGTGGATGACGATGACGCCATCGGGG
The DNA here is from genome assembly GCA_002448475.1 of Verrucomicrobia bacterium UBA6982. Classification (GTDB taxonomy): domain Bacteria; phylum Verrucomicrobiota; class Kiritimatiellia; order RFP12; family UBA3636; genus UBA3636. The sequence goes on along the minus strand of DJYI01000096.1, from coordinate 676 downwards.
TTGATCTTGGCCAGCATTTCTCCGACCGTGCCACCGTCCGGGGAGCGGAGTATCCGCAGCGCGCCGTTTCCGCCATCCCGGCATTCCGCGGAGGAAAACGCCCAGTGCCTGGACAGCGCCACATCCTGGATGCCGCCCAGAATGCGCACTTCGTTTTCCCCGCCGGAGGGCAGAAAGGCCAGCACCGTTTTCGACCGCGTCGACATGATGTGTCTCCTCGTGGCGCCGTTAGACCTCCTCGTGGAGGATGCAGTCGCCGCCCTTGAAGACGAGGACGAGGCGGTGGAGGGAGACGGAGCCTCCGGCTCCGTCGGTTGAAAGGTTGAAAGGTTGAAAAGTTGAAAGGTTGGCGGTTGGACTTTCGACGGGCTTCAGCCGCCATTTGGCGACGAGCGCCGGGGCGGCGGAATACTGGTCAAGCTGCTCGATGGCCTTGGCCTTGAGGGCGGCAAGCGCGGCTGGGGTCGGCTCGGGGTCGCCGGGCTTGAGGTATTTGAGTTCGATGATCGCCGCGTGGGCGATGTCAGGCCACTCAAGGAGGCGGGGTTCGAGCGCGATGTCGTAGAAGCCGCCGCCGGCTTCGCCTTCGTGGCGGACGAAATACGGACCTCCCGCCGCGCACAGGAGCGCCACCATCGTGGACTGCACGGTCTTCTCGCCGTCGATGGAGTCGCGG
>DJYI01000163.1 GCA_002448475.1 Verrucomicrobia bacterium UBA6982 | reverse complement strand
TCTGTCAAAGTTTGGTCACACCCTTTTTTTTATTTTTTTGAGTTTTTCCTGTTGCTGCAATCCGAAATGCCCCTACGCCCCCGCCCGCCCCCTTTTTAGGGGCATTTCGGATTGCAAGCAACCTAGCCCAGCAATGTCGTGCCAGGCCGCTAGCCGCCCCTGTCTCCCCCGGGCGGCGGCGGGACGGTAGGAATGTTGCCCGTTCCCAATGTTTCCAATGGCCAATCCCAATTCCAATTGGCCTTTCAACCTTTCAACTTTTCAAACCACTACCATCCCATAGAAATGCAAGAAGCCTCCCCCGATGACGCAACGCCGATGGTTTCCGTTGCGTAGGGGAGGCGTAAGCATGCGTTTCGTGGATTGTCGTGCTTGCGCGGGCCGCGCCACGCCGCGCTGCGCGCGAGGCCACGAAAACCCGGTGCCGGGCGAGCGGCCGAGCCGCATGGCCCGGCTCGTCCGCCGGACTTCGCCGAGCGCGAGCGCTCGGCGCCGCCCGTCGGCCATGCCGGGCGATCCTTCGGACCGCGCCCGTCGCCGGGACACGAACCGGGCCTTCGGCCCGACACGAAAGAACACGAAAGCCACTACCCCGCCCGGACCTCGCGCTTGCGCGGGCCGCAAAAGCCGCTCTGTTGGGCATGAAGAGCCAGCTTGGAGGGGAAGACTTTGCGCTTGGACCAGCGGGACATCTGGGCGGCATCGGCACCCTTGGCGGCAAGCATGAAGACCGCGACGAGCGGCGCGATGAAGGCAAGGAACAGCGAGGTCTGTCCCCGTTGGCTCTTTCATGTTCAAGTCGCTTGGCCCAGGACGAGGAACCCCAGCAGGGCGAATACTACACCAAGAGCGAGCTTGGAGGGGAAGACGTTGCGTTTCGACCAGCGGGACATCTGCGCGGCATCGGCGCCTTTGGCGGCGAGCATGAAGACCGCCACGAGCGGCGCGATGAAGGAGAGGTTGTAGAGCGCGAGCAGCGCGAAAGAGCGCCATGCGCCGGGTTCGCGGGCGATGAGCGCGAGGACGGGGACGTAGACCTGTCCCGTGCAGAGCGAGTCGAGAAGCGTCACGAGGAACCCGCAGCCGAGTCCGGCGGCGACGACCGCAGGTCCGCGCCAGCTGGCCTCCGCAATGGCGCGGATCGCCTTTTTCACGCGGTCGGGCAGTTGCAGCGTGATAACCGACGGAACGCGGGCCCTGCGGTAGCGGAAGGCGTCGCGGACGCTGAGCGCCGAGAGGACGAACAGCGTCAGGGCGAGCATCAGCATCACGGTGTCGTGGACCGTGCGCAGCCCCTCAAGCGCCCGCAGGGCGTGCATGAGGCCAAGTCCCATGGCCATGTACGTCAGGAACGAGCCAAGGCAGAAGGCCCAGCCGCCAAGCATCCGGGCGCGGCGTCGACGTCCGCCGACGGCGAGGATGCCGGCGAGCGCTATGACGATGGAGAAGGCGCACGGGTTGAAGCCGTCCGCGATGCCCGCGAGGAGAATCGCCGGCAGGGTGTAGCGGGACGCTACAACCGCCGCCCCAGCCCCATCCCCCTCGATGGCCGTGCCGGTCACGGGGATGGTGATTGCGGGTCGTTCGGGGTCGTCGCAGAGGATGCGAACGTCCTTCGAGAACGCGCCGGGGAGCATCGGATGCAGGGTCACCGCAAGCGTGGCGGATTCCGATGGGGCGAGGTGCATCGTTGAAAGCGAGGCGTCCGCGCCGCAGCAGCCTTTCACTTGCGCCACGGCGACGGAGACGTCCGAAACGTTGCGGATTTCGATGGACTTCGCCGCTCCCTCGCCGGCGGCGATTTCGCCGAAGGCGACGCCTCCCGGCGGCACTGCCAGTCTCGGCGCGGCAAGGGCGGAAACCACGAAACATACGAAATACACGAAAACGCCGACGGCATTCTTTCGGTTGCTTCGTGAATTTCGTGGTTTCATGTCACCTCCCGGTGATTGCTTTCTAGCGTTGTTCCCCATCGTCGGCCCTCTTTTCAATGCGGCTGATTGCAGTCTCGGCGGCGGTTGGGTAGCGTGGCCCCATGGCGGCGAAACGCCGTAGGAGCGGGATGTCGTCGGCAGTGCCGAGAAGCCCCAGCGAGCCGATGCAGACGATATCCGTCACGGCATCGCGGCGAGAGGCGGACAGCGTTTCGCGGAGAAGCGGAAGAGCTTCCGCGTAGCCGCGCTGTCCGGCAAGCTGGATGGCTGAGATGCGGGCGATGGCATTGGCGGCGGGGGAGCAAAGCGCAAGCGTGAGCCGCCGCAGTTCCGCATCCTGCGCGGGCGTGGTGGATTCGTCTTCGGCAAGGGCGTAGAGGGCAGTTCCGGCGTAAGGCTGGTTGATGCGTCCGGCGGCTTTCACCAGCAAGGCGCGGATGCGAAGGCGAAGGTCTTCATCCGCGATGTCGCCCTGCATCGCACCGAGGTGCTGGATGCAGTAGTCCAAAACGGCGGGCGGATGGTCGCCGCTCTCGAACATGGCAATCAAGGTGTCGGCGAAGTCGGGAGGAGCTGGTTTCTGATTTCGAAGAAGGTTCATCACGTCGTTTTTCAACGCGGCAAGCCGCTCCTCACGCAGAACGTCGTTCGTGGACGCAATCCAGGCCGTCAGAGCGGCAACGTCATTCGTCGGAAGATTCCGATTGCGCGCGATAGCTCGCAGGGCGTCGTTCCGCGCCGCATAGCGGTTGGCGGTGACGGGATCCGCGCCGCATACAGCGGTGATTGACGAAGAAATGGCGGCAGGATCGGACCCGGAACGAGAAGAAGACCTTTGAGCCACGATCCTTGCGTCAATGGCGACAGGATCGGCCGATTCCGTCGCGGGCGGCGGCGTGGTGGGCACAGGCCTTCTGCGTCTGACTGCAATTATAACAATTGCGCAAACGAAAAGAGCAAGTAGGATGCTATAAAAAGCACGATATTTCAATTTGTAGAAGTGATTATGGTTTGACATCATCAATTAGTTCCGTTCCGCAATGGTTACAGCATTTTGTCCGGCCAAGCCAGTCAAATAACCGCTAATCTGCGGAATTGCGGCACCTATGGCCCCGGCAAGTCCGCCCACTAACAGTACTGGGGGCGTATCTCGGTCCGATCGATTGACGACGATCAGCGCGACAACACTCACCACAGACAAAATAAGACGATCGACCTTGCAAGTGGATGTCCGTTTCATTCCGCGTCGTTGACAAAACATTTAGAGACTTAATTCAGATTGTTTTGGATCCACGATGGATCCATCCATAAGTACAATCGTAGTCAATATCTCATTTTCACACTGGTTGCGCAAAACGAGGCTAGAATCAATATTGACATTAAACAATACGGCATAAAACCAACGTCCGCCATTGCGATCGCCAATATGTCCCAATCCAGCACTGTTAAGGGATATTATATCCGATTGCATCCCATAACGTTCCTTAATGTCCCTTTGTGCAATCTCGATAGCATCGTACAATGGCATTGGAATAGATTTGTCGCCAGAAGTTTCAGGGTTCCACACAGGAAGTTTTTCGTATACATCCCTATTGATACTATACTCTAGTAATCGAATCCCATCTGGCGCGATGATTGGCGTGTACGCTATGATGACGTTTGTCCTACTGGCATCTGTTTCCCTCGTATTTTCGATAAGCGGATTTGACGAATTCAATCGAATGGGAGACAAGGTCCATCTCCCCTCGTGCTGTTTCGACACGACAAGGGCTACGGATGCGAGAGCAACTACAGTGACAAATGTAAAAAGTATCTTTCGGAGATAGGTTGTCATTTTCAAAGTATCCAACAGGACTTTTAGTCAAAGCGCAAGCAACGAAATGACCGGATGACGGAATCTTGGAGAATCATTTAAGGCTCATTTATGGCAACATTTTCGGTTCTACAACCGACCCATCCATTAGCAGTACGGATGACATCAACTTGCGTTCAAATGTGTTTCGCAGGTAGTATCTGGAAGACTTATTTACCGTGAAGCGAACGGTGTAAAACCAGCGGCTCTCTTTTTGGTCAGGAACTTGACAAAAAGAGACATCCTCAAGATACAGATTTTCTTGGTGAACCCCGAAGCGTCTTGAGGCATCTTCTCTTGCAATCTCGATTATTCGATCCAAAGAAACTGTGAAGCCATTCGTTGTTTCATCCCCCAATTCCCATACTGGCAGAGATTCCAATTTGAGTTTGTCGGTACGGTATTCCAATAGTCTGTCTTTTCCGGAAGCAAAATCTTGAGAAAAAGCCAAGAAAACACCCTCTGACGATGTGTACATGAGCGGATAATCTGGCCTTCCGCATCCTCCGCAATTCTTTCTGACGAGCAACCACAATACGGCCAGTAAAACCATTGTGCATGATAAAACCACCCAATATGAATGTTTCATGCACTTTTGTAGGTCGTGATTCATGTGTTTCTTGAACTTGCTATTTCCGCTAAAGCAGCGATGACTAAAGACTCTCGCAAGAACCATTCCAAATAAAAGAAGGCTCCGGGGAGTTGAGGGCATTGCATTTTGAAAAACATGGCAGTTCACAACTCCGGTCATCCGTTTCACTGAACTGCAGAGGCGATGCTAACTTCGTTATCGTAGATGTCCCGCCTAGTGGTTCTCTGCGTTTAACGAAACGACTTGACCAACCAAGATCTTCATAGACATCTCCGGAAACTGTTCCGCATCCTTCGTTGAATTCACAATGGATTCTTTGTTGTTTTCTCTCACATTCAATTGAAATCTCATAGGACAAGACTTGTCTCTCACAGACACAAACACAAATGCTTTTTTGAACAATTACACCTCCATACGGTGGAATAATGACAGGGGCAGGCGTAGTTCCAGGGGCAATTGCTATGCGATATGATCGCAACTTGTATTGAGCATGGCGTGCCCCTTGTACGAGGATTTTTGTCTTACGCTCAATAACCTCAGGAGGTCCCCACGGTACGCAAAAAGACAAACCTGCAATGTCAATGCCACCGATAGGCCTATTTTCCACAAAAAGGTTGTCATGACCACTACTGTCTTCTATTGGATCACGACTTATCCACCTCCCTATTTTTGATTTGTACTTTCGTATCTGGTATTCCGCAAGTTTGGTAATTAAACAGTAAGGTTTTGTGCTAAACCAATAAGAGAAAGATGAGGATTCCGCCCCTGACATAACGATGGGTTCTCCGAACGGTGAATAGTCATAGTGGGCAACAAGTGTGCCATTGGATGCGTTAACATATTCAAAGACATTGCCGTTGGCGTCGTAGATCGGGTAATAGTTATGGGCATTTCGACAGACGGAGAGAAGACCTCCGACGCCACAGGTCCCTTGGATGGAGCCATTTAGGTCCAAGCCCCAAATGTTGTACGTAAGTTGCGCGAAGTCGTTCGTTAATTTCGTTTCACGGATAACATTCCAATTATCCCAGACATATTCCAATCTTTGTGTCCCTACAACGCCGTGTAGAATTTCCTTTCGCGCCATGCGTCCGCGATGGTCGTAGGCGTAGGTGACGATGACATCGGCGTTTGAAGCGCAGATCATGCGATTCTCTCCGTTCCAGTCATAGTGCCAACCATTGCCGTCGGCAGTCATGTTGCCGTCGGCGTCGTATGTTGGCTCGGCTCCGTCGATAGCCGTGTATTGGTTTAGCGCATTTGCCGTGTAGATGCTTGCCGTGTCGTTGTGAGTGGAGGTTAGGCGATTGCCTATGGGGTCGTAGGCGTAGCCGTAGGTGTTCGTCCCCATTGTTGCAGAAATCACTTCCGAACGAACATTGTAGCCGAATGTATTGGTCGTGGTCACCCCGTCGAAAGTGTCAATGCGCGAGACGCGGCGGCCGGCTGCGTCGTTGACATAGTCGAATGCGGAAATAAGCGAGGTGCCGAATGAGTTGGTGACGGCGGCGATGAGGTCGCGATGCGGCTCGTAGGAAACGGCACGGGAGAATTCGCCGGATGTGTAGCCGGAAACAAGGTCGGTGCCCGGCAGATAGCAGTATTCCACTCTGCCACTCTGCGCCTCTGCTTGAGAATCAAATTTGACGGCGACAAGGTGGCCTAGGGCATCGTATGCGTAATCAACCTTACGCGGAGTCGAGGATCCGCAGAGGGAGTATCCAGCCGTGCGACCGAAGCTGTCCCAATGCCGTTCCATGGTGTTTGTGCCGGCGATGCCGAAGACGGTCTCGTTCGTCAGTGAGCCGAATGCGTCGTAGGCGAAGGTAGTCGTCCCGGCGGCGTCATGCGCTTCAGTCTGGCGCCCCATGGCGTCGTAGGCAAGCGAGACGGACGGGGTGCCGTCGGAGTAGACGGTGTTAGTGAGGTTTCCCCAGCCATCGTATGCGTATTCGGTGATGATCCCCCGCGCCCAAGTGCGGCGGGCTAGGCGGCCTTCCGGCGTGTAGTCGTATGATGGCCCCATGCCGTCGGCGTAAACTTTGTTCGTCATCAGTCCTGAAGCTTCGTCGTACAGCCACGTCGTGACGTCGCCGGAATCCGGCCCGAGGAATTCGTCCCGGTAGGTCATCATGGACGTCCTGTTTCCAAAAACGTCGTATGTCCAGCGCACGGGATAGGTCGCCCCGCCTTCGTAAGTCTTGCGGCCATGGAGGTCGTATTCATAGATTGTGGAATTGCCGAGTGGATCCGTCACGGAAGAGAGGTTGCCGAATGTGTCGTAGGCGTATTCCGTTCGGTTGCCAAGGGCGTCGATGGTCGTGGTCTGCTGCCCTGCGGCGTTGAACTCGGCATGCGTTGTGTTTCCGCGCCCGTCGGTCTCCGAGACCTTGCGGCCAAGGGCGTCGTAGGAAAAGGTGTTGGTCACGCTCGATGCGGAAACGGTTTGGAGTTCCACGCCGTAGCGGGAAACCACGAATTGGTCATTGGTCGCGTATGGCATGGATTGGACGGAGACCGTGAACGGAACGCTTAATCGGCGCGTGTTGTCCGTGACGTTGCCGCGAACATCGACCGATTGTGTACGCGCGGGCATGGTGGCCGAGAGTCCGGTCAGCTGCTGCGCTGTCGAGGTGACGAGAGGCGCGATGGAGGAGTCGGAACATGAAACGAAGTTGGAGGAGACAAGCCAGACAATGCCGTCAATGAAGGAAAATGATGTAGAGGTCAATGTCCTGCGCCATTCAGGCGAACAAGCGGGCGAGTTAGGCACTGCCCGGCGAGTCGTGGCGATGCGATCGCCCAGTGCGTCGTAGGCGTATTCGGTCACGGGTTCGCCATCGGCGGCGGTGCGGATAAGGCGACCGTAGGCATCGTATTCGTGCGTGGTGGCGAGAGGCGTGCCACGGAAGCCGGAGCGCCCTTCGCGGACTGTCTGTCCTAGCATGTTTTCATGGTGCTTCGTGAAGCGCGGAGAGTCGGCGGTTTCGCCCCGTGCCGTGCGCGACCAGCGAGTGCCGTCGGGGAGTATGCCGTATGCGTGGAACTCCGGCGTGACTGCGGAACCGGCGATTGAGAGAGTGTCGCCGCCAGCATTGCGCGTGTGAATCGTTGTCGCGCCATTGGCCGCCGTGGCGGTCATGACAAGTCCGTCTGGGCTGTATTCCAAGGTTGAGGTGTTGCCTAGTCCGTCGATTCGCGACATGGTTCTGCCAAGCGCATCGTAGCGCGTCAATGTAGCGGGCGTACCGACCTGCGCGGCGTAGTTGGTCTGCCAGGTGGCGGTCTGGCGTCCGAGCCCGTCGTATTCGTGGCACGTCGTCAGCCACGTCACGTTCGTCATGTCGAGCGGAATCAGCTTCGACGAGGCGACAACGCGACCTTCCTCGTCATAGTCCCAGGTCGTGGTCGAGCCGTCGGGCTGCGTCTCGGAAATCTTGTGGCAGCAGTCCCACTCGGTCGTCGTGACCTGCCCGGCCAGGTTCTCGCGCCGGACGACATTCCCCTCCGCGTTGAAGGTGCGCCGCTCGCGGGCGATGGCGCGCCACAGCCCGCCGACGAATGCTTCGACGCGCGTCTCCAGCATCTCGCCGCGCCGGTTCGTTACGGTTACGTCGCGCGTCGTTTTGCCTTCGACCGGCCTCGGAGACAACTCATGAACATGCGTAATCGTTCTCGTCCAGATGTTGGATGCAAGAACGTAGTCGTAAAGATCGATTTTTCCACTCTCGTGGCGAATGGATTTCACGAAACCGGAACGGATGTCCCCCTCCGTCACGGGCCAGTAGGCCGTGACGGCGCGGAGCGCGTTCGTGCCGCCATAGGCGGCACCTTGCTCGCCGACACGCTCGACGATGTTTGTAAGCGGCGAATAGACGTAATAGGTGCGCGAGCATTCGATGCCGTCCAGCGTTTTGACGACGGTACGGGGCCTGGTATCGACCGGAGGAACGACGTCGGAGGGATCGACGGATTCGTAGGAGTAGGTCGTCGTTTCCGTCATCATGCCGGGGCCGCTGCGGGTCTTGGAAACAATGCGGTTCTCGGAATCGTAGGCGTATTGCGTCAGCAAGCCGGACAGCTTCCGCTCGGTCTTGACCTGGCCCTTGCCGTCGCCGGAGGTGTAGTATGTCCAGGTCGTCGTCTCGGTGGCGTCGCCGAAGCCATCCACACGGTTCGTCATCGCGAAGCCCCACGACATCCACTTGAAATTCGATTCGCGGCGCGACAGCAGGGTGCCGTCCGGCGCGCGAACGACCGAAACGGTTCGTGCGGCCCGACTGTCGGCAACAATGCGTTCCTTCTCTTCTCTCACTCCGGAGGCTCTGGTGAGGGACCAATCGCCGGACACGTATTCGAAAACGTGCCGCTGCGGATCGGACGCGCCGCGCCGGAGGGTCACGACGGCGCGCTTTCCTCCGTTTTCACGACGGATGGAAAGACGCTTGGCGGGCGGTTCCGACGGCAAGGCGTAGAGTCCTGTAGTCGAGTCTTTTGCGGGAATTTCGTCGCCGAGTGCATAGACCGTCACCTCGTACCCGCTCCAGTCTGGCAGATGCGACACGTCGGCAAGCCGGGACGGCGTCAGGAACTGCCGGACGCCGGCAGGGTCGTAGACGATGTCGACGCCCATTTGTTCGGGTGTGTTCGTCACGCCACGAGCGTCCGTAATCGAGACTAGGGCGCCGCGCCGACCGGTCGCGTCCGTGGCGAGAAAACGCCGCCGCGTTCCGTCTCCGACGTAGAGATCGTAGTAGACGGGATCGGATGTCACCGCCCAGCCCTCGGCGTCGACCATCAGCACTCGCTCGTCCATGTCACGGTGGACGCCGGGATCGGGGACACCCCACGAATCTCCGTCCTTGAACGCGAAGGAAACGCTTTCGCCGTTCGGATGGGAAAGGACGACTTCGGCGGGCGTTTCGCCGTCGGCGAGGTTCTTCTGGCCGAGCCGCTTGAAGGTGTAGCCTCCGAGGACGGCGTGCAGGGACTCGGAAGTGAAGATTTCCGGGGCGTCGTCATCCGCGAAAACCTTGAGCGAGCATGGCATTGAACCAGACCACGGCGTCGTCCGGCCGAGATCTAGCCGAACCTTGATGCAACCGTCATCTACGCCGTCGCCTCCGTCGCTCTCACACTCGCACGTACTGTCCGGGGCGGAACACTCCGACGGGGGATTCGTCCGCGTAGTGCCGCCGGCGAAGGAGGGCAAGGCGGTTGTCGTGGCAATCGAAAAGGAAAGCGCAATGTTGAAACAGCGGTTCATGCGTCACCTGTTTTTGTAAATGAGTTTGCCATCCTGATAGATTCGGGTCGAGTGGCATACGGATGTCTTGACGCCACGGGCTCGGATGAATCGGACGGAAACGTGTCCGTTTTCGTCGAAGTCGGCGGCGGTCAGGGTTTTCGTGCGGGTTCCGTCCTCGAACGTGACGCCGGAAACGAAGATGGAGAGCGTGACGGTCGTCCCTTCCGGGATCGCGCCGAGGAGGAGCGAAACCTCGATGAGCTGCGACCCGTCCCCGTAATTGTCGAGGACGTGGAAGTACGTGCCGTTGTCGGCCCAGACCGGCGTCACCTGGACCGCGTCCGATATGGCGCCGTCCTCTCCGAGGCGCGAGACGAGCCCTAGGTCGCGGTCGGCATGGGTGAGGAGGGCGAGCGACACGCCGGAGCCGGCCGGTTCGGCGGAGACCTGAAGAGCCGAATCGTGCTCGAGAAGGTTGCGCGGCGAGAGGGCGGGACAGGAGAGTGTCTGCTCCGAGTCCATGAGGATGGCGGGGTTGCGCTTGGGGAAGCGGGAGCGGACGACATCGACGAGCGCGAAGGCGGTGTTGTCGAAGAGCAGCCCTTCGTGCCGCACTGAGACGAGGTAGAGCCCCTCGGCGTCGAACCGGTACGGTGCCGGGACGCTTTCGGTCCAGTTGGTGACGTGCGTCCAGGCCGCGCCGCGGGCGACGCGGATTTCGACCTCGCTTTCGCGGTCTTCGAAGGGCGCGATTTTCAGCGCATCGCCCGTGCGCAGGACGAGGGCGTTGGTCGCGAATTCACCCTCGAATACGTCGAGCGGCCTCCATTCGACTTGGAACGAATCCGCAAGGGACCGGTCGCGCATCGTCACGACGGCCGCGCCGTCGGTCGGCAACTCGATATCGGCGTAGAAGCCGTCGCCGATGGTCTTCACGGTCGAATAGACGAGATTGGTCTCCGGCGTGGCGACTTCGATTTCGAGGACGTCGCGCCAGAGATCGCGGCCCTCGACGCAGAGCGGGGAAACGAGGCTTTCAAGCGGAAGCGCGTCCAGCGCAGACGATTCCGAGGAGCGGTGGTTCTTCCAGTCGGGGATGCCGTCGCCGTCGGCGTCGGGGCCGGAAAAGACTACGAAACGCAGATCGTAGACGGCGAGGAACGTGTTGACCGCCCAGTTGTGCCAGACGAGGCGGAATTCGTGCGGTCCGGGGGGCGTTTCGGGAAGGAAGAAGAAGGCGTCTTCGCGCGTGCCGAAGGGCGCGGCGACGATCTGGCGCGCGACGAAAAGGCCGTCGACGAAGAGGGACAGGTCGAAGGTTTTCGTCTTGGAGAAGACGTTGTGCTGCCCCACGCTTGCGGCAAGCGCGTCGGCGCCGCCCTCGGGAACGTCGAGAATCCACGTGAGGGAGCCGGAACGCTCCGCCGCGTAAACGGCGCCGTCGTCGTCCGTGCGCCAGGTGCCGGTCGAGGCGGTGAAGGATGCGCCCGGAACGCCGGCACTTGCGTCGGACGGGGTGCCCCACGCAATGTCCGCCACGCACGGGTCGCTGCGGGAGTTGAGGACTTCCATGAAGTCCGACACGCCGTCGCCGTCGGTGTCGGCGGCGCGGAGGCCGGTGCCGTGGCGGATTTCCTCGATGTTGGCGAGGCCGTCGCCGTCGGGGTCGGCGAGGGCGTCGGAGGGGTCGAGCGGATTGAGGCCGTGCGCGGTTTCCGCGCCGTCGGGGATGCCGTCGCCGTCGGTGTCGCGGAGGCGGGGATCGGTGCCGAGGGTGTATTCGTCAAGCGTCGAAAGGCCGTCGCCGTCGGGATCGGCGAGGGCGTCGGTGGGGTCGAGCGGGTCGAATCCGTGCGCGGTTTCCCAGCCGTCGGGAAGGCCGTCGCGGTCGGTGTCGGCGAGCGCGGGGTCCGTTCCGGCGGCGAATTCCTCCGCGTCGGAAAGCCCGTCGCCATCGAGGTCGCCGGTTCCGTCGCGGCCGAGGGTTCCGAGCGCGCGCCATTCCCATTCGTCGGGGAGCGCGTCGCCGTCGGAGGAGAGGCCTTCGGGACGGGCGAAGCCGAAGAAAACGTCGTCGAACCAGCCGCGCCCGCCGAGGATGTCGAGGGCGTGGACGGAACCGATGTCGCCGCGCATCGCAAGTCCGGCTTCGACGAGGACGCCGTCGAGGTAGAAGTCCCAGCTGCGGTTCGGGAAGTCGTACCGGCAGGAACACCGGACCCATCGGCTTTCAGGGCCGACGGAAACGGTCCGGTTCGTGACGAAGGCGTCGCCGTCGGACAGGACGGGATGCCCGGCGGAGTCGAAGGCAATCACGGCGAAGGCCTCGGTGGCGGCGTCCATGCCGGAGAAGCCGGGGGAGGGCTTCTGCCAGAGGTCCATCCAGAGGACTTCGGCGCGGCTGCGGACCGGATGGGTGACGAGGACTTCGGTGCCGTCTTCGCGGTTTCCGCCTTTCACTTCGAGCGCGGCGGCGCCGGCGTGGACGACGGCGTCCTGGACGGTTGCCGCGTCCGGGACCGAGACGCGCCATCCGTTCTGGCCGTCGAGGCCGCCGGGCGAAACGCCGGGGCGCTCGAAGGTCTCGCGCAGGGCGGCGCGGGCGGGCGCGTCAGGCGAAAAGGGATTGAGCCCGTTGGCGGCTTCCCATCCGTCCGGAAGTCCGTCGCCGTCGGTGTCGCCGTTCGGGACGAGCGGATTGGTCCCGGCGCGGAATTCCTCGAGGTCGGTCATGCCGTCGCCATCGGCGTCGGCCGATCCGTCGCGAGAGAGGTTTCCGAAGTGGATGGTTTCCCATTCGTCGGGGAGTGCGTCGCCATCGGAGGAGAGGCCTTCGGGACGGGCGGTCGAGATCGAAACGCCGTCCATGCAGGCTTCGCCGGAGATTTCGATTTCGTGCAGGCACGGGGAATCGCCGCGCATGGCGAGGTTTTCACCGACGAGGACGCCGTCGACGTAGAGGTCCCATGTGCGGGACGCGAAGTCGAGTTTTTCGGTGCAACGGAGCCACGTCTTGAGGCCGGAGACCGAAAACAGGGCGTTGGTGCGGAACGCCTGGCCGTCGGACATGGCCGGATGTCCGCCGGGGACGAAAAAGAAGAGAGTCGTGGCGTCAATGTCTTCGGGAAGGGAGGTCGTCCACGACATTGGATACTCCTGCAAATCGACCCAAACGACCTCCGACGCGCAGGTCACGGAATGGGCGGCTTTCGTGCCGTGCACCTCAAGGGCCGCGAATCCGTCGAAAACGACATCTTCCTGAACGAAGGCGTCTGCGGCTCCGCCGGAAACGCCGCAGGCGCGCCAGTCGCGCTGTCCGGCGACAGGCCCGGGGACGATTTCGGGGCGCTCGAAGGATTCGGCGAAGAGAAGTTGCGGGGGCTCTGCGTCGGGCAGGAGAGGGTCGCTCCCCCACGCGAGCTCGAAGGCGTCGGAAACGCCGTCGCCGTCGGTATCTGCCAAATAAGGCGACGTGCCGTAAATGCGCCTCTCCATTTCGTCTGGCAGTCCGTCGCGGTCGGCGTCGCGCGTGGCGTCGGCGACAAGGTAGACGCGACCGCCGGAGGGAGGAAGGGAGGAATCGCGGAAACCGAAGAAGGCGGGATGGCCGGGACGGCGCCCGAGGTGGACCGGAAGGGAGGAAACCGTGCCGTTCGTTTCGAAGTCGGCGGCGTAGAGGTCGGTCGTCAGGCCGCGCGTGAAAACGTCGAGGTCGGCGAAGGCACCGAAGGAATCGACGGCCATGCGGCGGATGCGGGGCGAGCCGGAATGCGAGGCGACGCCCGGAACGCGGCCGAAGACGAAGACGTCGAACGGCGTGGCGTCGCCGCTTTCGCCGGGGACGAAAAGCAGCGTGTTGCCGACGGCCACCGCCATGTCCGTCGGCCCGCCGGTGCCGGGATCAAGCCAGCCGTCCGGGGAATAGACGGCCGCACGGTTCGTCTCTCCCGATCCGGGGAAGAGGTACAGCCAGTCCGGGGCGGCGTCTCCGTCGCCGCCGAAGAACGGACCGGAGAGGAAGTTCGTCGGCGTGGCGTCGCCGAAAGGGGCGAAAGGCATCTCGCCCGCCGTCTCCCTTTCGGGATCGACGGCCACGCGCATGAAGCCCGCAGCGTCGTCGGCCGAAGCGCATGGCGGCATCCAGACGGCGGCGACAAGGGAAGCGAGCAGACGGAGAGTCCGTTTCATCGGGTGGGGGGAGGGAGGATGGGGACCGGTCGCGACAACAGCGGAGAGTGTATCCGAATGCCCGCAGGAAGTCAAAAGACCGGCGCGGGCGGCGAAGGAAGGGATCATCCCCGCGCTCCGCGCGTGGCCACGAAAGAACACGAAAGCCACTACCCCGCCCGGACCTCGCGCTTGCGCGGGCCGCAAAAGCCGCTCTGTTGGGCATGAACAGAGGACGAAACGTTGTTTTCAGCGCGGGGCATGAGGTTCGTGGATTTTCGTGAGCCGCGAAGCGGTGTTCGGGAACAGCGAGGTCTGTCCCCGCTGGATCCGTCACCCCAGAGGCGGAGCGTTAGCGAAGCCATCGGACTCATCGGAGTTCAAGAACAGCGAGGTCTGTCCCCACTGGATCCCGCCCATGACGAAACGAGGGCGAAAAGGAAGGTTTTTGAGCCGTCCCCGTCTCAATTACTGCGATGACAAAGTTTGGTCACACCCGGTTTTTATGAAAAAACTTGACTTCAAATCCATTTCAACATAGAATTATCCCCGCAACCGAGAAAAAAGGATGCCTCCGGGCGATCGCGGGCCACGCCGTCCGCGCAACACCATGAAGACGAAGACACGAGAAATCGGAAGGGGCGGGCGCCCCGCCAAGTTCGACGAACCGAGCCATCCGGTCACGATCACGCTTCCCGACCGGATCCTCAAATGGCTCGAGGCGATCGACGCGGACCGGGCAAAGGCCGTCGTGAAGGCCGTCGAGACGGCGCTCTCCGGCTCGGAGACCGCGACCGGGGAATCGGTCGGCGAGCTTCGCGTGGCGAAGGACGAGACGCTGCTGGTCGTCCCGAAAAGCCGCCTCCTGGCCGCCATCCCGTGGCTGACGCTCGTCGAGATCGCGCCCGGCCGCAACCTTCTCTCGCTGCAGGACGCCGTCACCATCGAGAAGCTCGAGGTGACGCTCGGCGACCTGATCGACTCCCATCCGGAAGCGAACCCCGTCGAGCTCCGGATCCTCCGGACGCTCCAGGAGAAGATTCGCGCGCCCCGCCGCAACCAGGCCGTCTGGAAGGAGGAGATCCTCGTTGTCCGGGACCTGCCGGCACGGAGGTGACGCGGGAGCGAACGATGCCCGGCCCGGCCCTCCAGAAGCCCGATCTCGTCAACGAGCGCAAGTTCGTGGGCGACGCGCGCGACCTGCCGTTCGTGCTGGCGCTGCTGGATGCGCGGCTGCTGCCGGACCGCTACCACGAGACGGGTCGGATCAACAGCGTCTACTTCGACACGCCGGGGCTCCGCGCGTGGCGCGAGAAGGACGACGGCGACAACCTCAAGTGCAAGGTGCGCGCGCGCTGGTACGGGCGGCCGGAGGACCTCGCCGGGCCGGAGACGCCGGTCTTCCTCGAGCTCAAGCACCGCATCGGATCCGCGCGGAACAAGGTCCGCGCCGAGGTCCGCGCGCCGACGGACCTGCTGCTGCGCGCGCCGCTCGCCGACCCGCGCTGGCCGGCGCTCTTCGCGGCGCACGCGGAGGCGCTCGGCGAGCCGGTCTGGCCGGAGTGGGCGCCGGTCTGCCGGATCGAATACGACCGCGTCCGCTACAACGACCTCGAGAACGGGAGCCGCGTGTCCGTCGACTGGAACGTCGAGGGCTTCCCGAACGAGGAGCGCTTCCCCTGGGCCGCGCCCGTCGCGCTCGACGCGCTGGTCTGCGAATTCAAGAACCGCGGCGGAGCGCCGCCGCGGTGGTCGGAGGCGCTGCAGGGCGCCGGGCTCCGCCTCCGATCGTTCTCCAAATACGGCGAATGCATGCTTCGCATCACAAACGGGATCCCCTGAAATGAAACTCTCCGCCTTCTCCCCCGACTCGGTCGGCGACGGCTTCCTCGCCGTCCAGGAGCAGATGTCCGTCGGCGACTTCCTCGCCGCGCTGCTCGTCTCGCTCGCCGCGGCCGCCGCCGCGTCGCTGCTCTACCGCTTCTTCTACGAGCGTCGCGGCACCGGGAGCCAGATCCACCGCGCCTTCCCGCTGCTCTCGCTTGCGGTGACGACGCTCTTCATCGGCGTGCAGCTCTCGCTGCCGCTCTCCCTGGGCCTGCTCGGCTCGCTCTCGATCATCCGCTTCCGCACGCCGATCAAGGAGCCGGAGGAGGTCGGGTTCATCATGCTCGTCATCGCGGCGGCGATCTGCGCGGCGACGAAGCAGTTCGCCTTCATCCTCTACCTCTACCTCTTCGCGCTCGCGGCGCTCGTCGCGGCGCGCGGCGCGGCGGCGGTGCGCTGGCTGCGGCGCGACGGCGTGCTGGTCCTCACCCTCCCCGCCGAGGCCGCGCTCGCGAAGGCGGACGAGATCGAGAAGGCCCTCGCGGCGCACCTGCCGCGCTACACGCTCGAGAGCGCCTCGACGCGCAACGGGATGTCCACCAACCAATACGTCTTCGGCGGCCTGCGCGACGCGTCGGAGCTCCAGAAGGCGCTCTTCGCCGCCGCGCCGTTCGCCGCGGTGAACGTCTTCCTCGAGCGGCCCGGCGGCATCCGCTAGCGCGCCCGCGCCCGCCATGCGCACCGCCCGCTCCGGCACCGGCACCCGCGTCGCGATCGCCCGCGCCGCGCGCATCGCCTCGCTCGCGATCCTCGCGATCGCGGCCGCGGCGCTCGCGTCCTCCTGGATCTTCGCCGCGAAGATCCTCGCGAGCCTCGACCGCAAGACGGACCGCGCGCGCGGCCGTCTCGTCTCGGCGCTCCGGAACGGTCACGGGCTCGAGTTCTACGCGCCGCTCGACGAACGCGCGCCGGCGGACCTCGTCACGGGCATCCCGCTGCTCGGGACGGCCGCCGTCCGCGTCCCGGGCGTCTTCGGCTCGGCGCGCCGGTTCGACGGCCGCCCCGGCGAGAACCTCGTCGCCCTCAAGCAGCGCTGGTCGCCCTTCGCGCGCGACGGGATCACGCTGGCGTTCTGGGCGCGGTTCCCGGAGGAGGGCGACTCCGCCGGCGAGCGCCGGCTCGTCTGGGACCGGGACGAGACGACCGGCCTCGGCCTCCGCCTTCTCGACGGGCGCCTGGAGGCCTCCTTCGGCGACGCCTCCGGCCTCCGCGTCCTCTCGGCGCCCGCCCCGGCGCCCGGGCGCTTCGCCCACGTCGCCCTCGCGATCGGCGAGGGCGGCGCCGCGCTCTACGTGGACGGCGCCGCGGCCGACTCCTGCGCCGCCTCCCCTCCCCTCTCCTTCCGGCCCCACCACGTCTCGTTCGGGACGGACGGCCACTTTCCGCCCTCGATGGACGTGGACGAATGGTGCGCCTTCCGCCGCGCGCTCGACGCCGCCGAGGTCGCCCGGCTCGCCGGCGCGCGACGACCGATCCCGGACCTGCTCGAGCCGCGCCTCGCCGCGCGCCTGAGGGCCCGCGAGGCCCGGGCCGCATCCTTCCGCTCGCTGCTCGGAACGCTCGGCGCGTTCCGCGCCGCCGGGACGGCCCCCGCCCTCCTCAACCGCTCGATCCCCGCCCTCGAGCTGCGGCTCTCCCGCGCCGACGCGCGCCACTTCCGCGCCGCCCACCTGGAGGCGCTCGCGTCGGGGTTCCGGACGGACCGCGGCGCCAAGGCCCGCCGCGTCCAGGCCTCCTTCCGCGGCCGCACGGAGCACGTCGGCGCCTGGCTCGACGAGATCGTCCCCGGCGCCCCCGGCGCCGCGCGCCCGGCGTTCGTCCTCGCCGCGGAGGGAGGGCTCTTCGGCGACGGCTCCGGCCTCGTCCGCCTCTTCCCCCCCGAACAGTTCGGCGCGCGCCGCCCGGACGCCGCCCGCCCGCTCCCGCTCGACCCCTCCGTCCTCGTCCGCCTCCATCTCGACGGCGACTTCCTCGGGCTCTACTGCCTCGTCCCGTTCGAAGGGCCCGCCGCGCCGTGGTTCGCCACCGGCGCCCGCGACGTCACGCGCCCCGACCGGATGCACTTCTCCGCGCCCGCGACCGATCCCGCCTCCGGCGCGGGACTCGACGGTCCCGGACGCGACAAGGCGTGGAACCGAATGCTCTCGCTGCTTCGGACCGACCCCTCGTTCCCCCTCGGGCCCGCCGAGGCCGCCGCGCTCGAGAAGCGCCACGTCCGCAACCGCGAGACCTACCTCCTGCCCGAACCGGAGCCGGGCCCCGACGCTCTCCTCGGCGGAAACCGCGCCGCGCTCTACGTCACGGAGGACCTCGATCTCGACGCCGCCGGCCCCGGCGTCGCGTGGCGGAGCTCCGACCCCGCCACGATCTCCCCGAAGGGACGCGTCCGGCGCCCGGAGGACGGCCGCCCGCGCTTCGTCGAGCTCGCGGCGTCCGCCCCGGGCCGTCCCGAGCGGACCTATCGGTTCCGCGTCATGCCGGAGGAGCCCGGACTGCCCGCCCTCTTCCTCCATTTCGGACGGCCGCTCGACAAGCTCGCACGCACCGACTTCGTCTGCCTCCACGTCTCCGCGGGCGACGACCCGGAGCCCGTCTGGCTCTCCGGCACCGGCGCCGGCGGCGGCGGCGCGAAGCTGCGCGGCAACACCAGTTACGTCGCCGGCCGGCGGCGTTCGATCAACCTCAAGTTCGACGCGCCCGTCCAGTTTCCCGGCGCGCCGGAGCCCGTCCGGCACCTGCTGCTGCTCTCCGGCTACTCCGACGCGACGCGCCTTCGAAACGCCCTCTCCTTCGACGCCTTCCGCGCCATGTCGCCCGAGGGGACGACCCGCGCGACCCCCGTCTTCTGGACCGAGGTCTTCGTGAACGGCGCCTACGCGGGGGTCTGGGAATGCTGCCCGCGCCTGCAGGACGTGCTCTCCGAGCCCTTCTCCGCGCTCTACAAGGTCCGCGCCCCGTCCGGACTCTGGCTGTCCGCAAACGCCTCCGCCGAGGTCGTCGACCGCGTGGACCGCGGCGACGAGGAGAGCGGACCCGGCGCGAATCCCTACGGGCCGTTTTTCGACCTCGCGCGGTT
Source organism: Verrucomicrobia bacterium UBA6982 (assembly GCA_002448475.1). Lineage (GTDB taxonomy): Bacteria > Verrucomicrobiota > Kiritimatiellia > RFP12 > UBA3636 > UBA3636. The sequence goes on along the minus strand of DJYI01000163.1, from coordinate 2,846 downwards.
CGTCGCGGAGTCGGACGCCGCCTCGTTCGTCGCCGCCGCCGCGGAGCGCTTCGACCTGGACGAGCTGGTCGACTTCTTCCTCCTTGTCAACTTCACCGGCAACGAGGACGGCCGCGTCACCAACCAATACGCCGGCCGCCGCACCGAGGACGGGCGCTGGGAGCTCCTGCCGTGGGACTACGACAAGACGTTCCTCCTCGCCCCCGCCGGATCCGGCGCCCGGAAGGCGCTTCTCGTCTCGCCGCTCTTCGGGCGGCTCCTTTCGTCCGCCCCCGGATTCCGGGAACGCGTTCACCGGCGGTGGAGGGAGCTGCGCGAAGGACCGCTCTCCGAGTCGTCGCTCGACGCGTGGATCGACGAGCGGGCGAAGGCCCTCGAGCCCTTCATGGACGAGGACTACCGCATCGTCCCGCCCCTGGGCGGCGCGACCGACTTCGCCGCCGAGGTCGACGCCCTCCGCGCCGAGGTCCGTTTCCGGCTCGGCCTGGTCGACTGGCTTCTCGGCCCGCCCGCCGCCCGCCCGTAGCCGCCTCCGATTTCGGAGTTCGCAAATCCGGGGTTTTGTGCGAGAATCCGCGCCCTTCCGAACCCCGATCCCCCAATCGCCGCCATGGCATTTTAAGGGGTCTGTCCCCTTAAGGAACAGCAAGGTCTGTCCCCGCTGGATCCGTCACCCCAGAGGCGGAGCGTTAGCGAAGCCATCGGACTCATCGGAGTTCAAGAACAGCGAGGTCTGTCCCTACTGGATCCTGTCCCCGCTGGATCCGTCACCCCAGAGGCGGAGCGTTAGCGAAGCCATCGGACTCATCGGAGTTCAATGACGGCATCAACTCCGATGAGTGGAAACCCTCCGCTAACGCTCCGGGACGGGGTCCAAACGGGGTCCGTCTCCATAAAGTCCTGCTGGTCTGTCCCCGCTGGCTCCTCTTAACGCCGGGGTCTGTCCCTTGAAAGGTCTCTGGCCATGAAAGCGCCGTCGAGGCGCCGCGCCGCCGCTGCCGCGCAATCAGGCGGTGAGCCGGTAGGGAACGCGAACCCGCGTCGCCGTGAAGAGCCCGCACTGTCCGACCGGGCGCGGGCCGCCACGTCGGGCCAGCGGCGCGACCTGGCGCATCAGCCCGAGCGCTCTGCCGTTGCCGAAGGCGAGAACACGGCAGGCCAGCATCTGCGGCAGGGACAGGCGTTCGCCCCGGGACAGCGCCTCCTTCACCGTTTCGGTGGGGACGGCTTCCGCTTCCGCCATCCATTTGCCGAATCGTTCCGCCAGAGCGGCGCCTCCGCCCCTTGTAGAACCGGCAAGCCGCGCCAGCTCCTGCAGCAGCGCCCCGTGGCACTCCGCGCCGAAGCCCCCGCCGCGCCGCGCCTGCCCGTAGGAGGTCCACTTCGAGTCCGTCCCCCGCTTTGCGATCCCGGCGCGGACGGGATTGAGCGCGATGTAGAGCGAAAGCGCCTTGAACGCCGCGAACGACTCGCAGACGAGGAGGCTCTTGTAGCGCCCGCGCCAGAGGGTGCCCTCCCAGCCATGCGCCTTGCAGTAGCGAATGTGGAAGAGCTCCTTCACGGTCTTCATGAACTGCCCGAGGTCAAACATCCGCCTAAGAAGTCCGTCCCTTTCCCGCGTGGCATCCGCCTCGCGTCCTTCCTCGCGCCACTTCTCCCAGCGGGCGAACAGGGCGGCGGCGCGGTCTGGCCCGTAGAGGGCGGCGACCCGGCGGGCGAAGTCGTCGTCGGGGACGGACCTGCGCTCCGGGACCTTCAGAAGCAGGTGCATGTGGTTGTCCAGAAAGGCGTAGGCTAGCGGCTGGACGGAGGAAAAGCGCGAGACGCGCCCCAGGATGTCCTGGAACGCCGCCTTGTCGGCGTCCTCACGGAAAAGAAACTGCGGGCCGGTGGCCTTCAGAATGACGTGGTAGTAGCCGACGCCGTCGGCGATGGTTCTTGCTGTTCGCATGGGTCTGTTCCTCGTGTTGGTGGTCCGCCCGCATTGGGGGCTGGTTTGCTGTGTCCGCCCCTGGATGGGCGGCGGCGGCGGGGGGGCTGTCCCTCGCACGGCAGGGTCTGTCCCTCGCACAGCGAAAAGAATGCCGGAAACGGAACCAAAAAATGTCGCCTGGCAGGCGACATTTTCATGGGGACGTTCTGCTAGTATTCGGAATTTGGTCCGGAATCAGCTGGCAAATGCCGCCCCGGTTCGGCCTCGCCTGTTTCTCCCCCGCCGAGGTCTGTCCCCGTTGGATCTGTCCCCGTTGGATCTGTCACCCGCAGAGGTGGAGCGTTAGCGAAGCCATCGGACTCATCGGAGTTCAATGACGGGCATCAACTCCGATGAGTGGAAGCCCTCCGCTAACGCTCCGGGGGCGTTCAGGGACAGACCGCTTCGGTCTTAGGGACAGACCTCGGGGCGTTTTAGGGACAGACCTCGGGGCGTTCTTAGGGACAGACCTCGGGGCGTTTTAGGGACAGACCGCTGCGGGCACTCTTTCCAACAAGGCGGAGCGTTAGCGAAGCCATCGGACACATCGGAGTTCAATGACGGGCATCAACTCCGATGAGTGGAAGCCCTCCGCTAACGCTTCGGGGGCGTTCAGGGACAGACCGCTTCGGTCTTCTCGGAAATAGCCGTACTCCGAGCTGTCGACCGCCGCGACGAGCGTCCCTCCCTTGGCGTTCGCGTACCCGCAAATCCATTCCATGCACTTGTCATGCCAGGATTGCTTGTATTCGACGGTCTGGTTCTCTTCTCGTTTCATCGGTCCATGCCCGGTGCGGTTGACGAGGTCAAGTCTACCACAGGGTCGCGTGACCCGCAAGGGAGCACGCGGCGGCGGGGTGTGACCAAACTTTGT
>DJYI01000170.1 GCA_002448475.1 Verrucomicrobia bacterium UBA6982 | reverse complement strand
GTGGCATAGCCGCCAACGGCGGCGTTCGATGCCACGGTCGCCATTTTCATTGCGCACTTTGCGTTCCGCTGCACGGGCGGATTTTGTTCGCATTCTTATGCGGGGAGGGAAAATTTCTTCGCGCGCGGGCTGGCGGCGGGCGTGGCGCTGTCAGCGCAGACGATAGCCTGCGCGGTGGACCGTTTCGATGCAGGAAGCGCGACTGCCGAGTTTTTTGCGCAGCTGCAGCACGTGCTGGTCGAGGGTTCTCGGCGTTCCCGCGTAATCGACGCCCCAGGCCTCGTCGAGCAGCGCGTCGCGCGAAAGCACTTCGCCAGGATGCGCCGCGAACGCCTTGAGCAGGCACAGCTCGCGCACGGAAAGCGGCTGCGGCGGGGTGCCGTCGCACGGATCGAGAAAGAAGCGGCGGGCGTCGACGAGCGCTCCGCCAAAGCGAAACGTGTCGGCCTCGGCCGGCGCGGGCGCCGCCGCCGCGCGCCGCAGGGCCGCGGCCACGCGCGCCAGAAGCACCCGGACACGGAAGGGCTTGGCGATGTAGTCGTCGGCGCCCAGTCCCAATCCCAGCACCTGGTCCGTTTCGTCGGCCTTGGCGGTGAGGAAAATGATCGGCACGGTCCGGTCGCGACGCCGCACTTCCGTGCATACTTCGAAGCCGCTCTTGCGCGGCATCATGACGTCCAGCAGCAGCAGGTCGGGACGCCGCTCCTCGAACGCGGCGAGCGCCTCCGCGCCGTCGGCGCAGGGACGCGTTTCATGGCCTTCGCTTTCGAGCGCGGCCTGGAGGCCGTCGCGCAGCGTTTCGTCGTCTTCGGCGAACAGGATGTAGCTCATGTCGTGGCAAGTGGCAGGGTGAGAACGAATTCCGCGCCGCCGCCCGGGCGGCGACGGCAGCGCAGGTCACCGCCCATCCCGCGCGCGAGGCCGCGCGAAAGGGCGAGCCCGATCCCGCTTCCGCCGGTTTTGCGGTTCAGGGAATCGTCGATGCGAAAGAATCTCTCGAAAACCTTTTCCTCGAATCCGCGCGGAATGCCGGGACCCCGGTCGGCGACGACGAGTTCGGCGGAATCGCCGGCGCCGTCGAGAAGCACTTCCGGCGGGCCGCCATCCGGGGCGTATTTCGCGGCGTTTTCGAGCAGGTTTTCGAGGATCTGGCGCACGGCGTCGGGATCGGCCAGCGCCACCGGCGCGCGATCGGGGCGAAGGAAGGAGAAGCGCGCGGAAGCGCCATCCGCCGCCGCGCCGTCGGACGGCGCTTCGCGGAGCCGCGCTTCGACGAGATCCGCCAGATCCACGCGCCGCAGGTCGAACCGGCGTCTGCCGCGTTCGAGGCGGCCAAAGTCGAGCAGGTTCCCGACGAGGCGCTCCAGCCTGTCGCTTTCGGAAAGGATCGAGCGCAGGGCCCTGTCGCGGCGCGGCCCCTCCGGCAGGCGACCTTCGGCCAGGAGTTCGGCGCTCAGCCGTATTCCGGCCAGAGGGGTCTTGAGCTCGTGCGAAACGTTGTCCACGAAATCGGCTTTGCGCATCGCGTCGAGCCTTTCGCGCCGGGCGGTGCGCGCGAGCCAGAGCCCGCCGGCGACGAACGACACGACGAGCATCGCCAGCAGGCAGCCGCCCGCAAGGTAAATCTCCGCGTTCGCGCCCGTGCGCCCCCAAGTGGTGCGGACGCGCGCGTTGGTGCGCCCGACCGCGACTTCAACCGTCTCGCCGTCCCGCGTGTCGGCGCGGTCGCGCGAAGGCGACGCCAATGGCGCCCGCCGCATGAAGACAAGCTCCGCCGAGCGCGGGCGCTCGCCGTCGAGCTGCGCCAGGGCCGATTCGAAAAACTTTTCGGACGCCGAACGGCCGTATGCTACGACGCAGGACTCCCCCGTGGAAAGCCGCGTCCGGAATTCAAGGAAGCGGGACACGCGGTCGCGGCCGCGCGGCGGCGGCTCGTCATTCGGAGGAAACGGGTGTTCGCCGTCCGGAGGCGGTGGTGGCGCGGCGTCATCGCCCGGCGGGTGTTCGCCATCCGGCGGCGGCGGCGCGGCGGAAAAACGGCGACGCGGGCCGTTGGGCGGCGGGGCCGAATTCGGCATGGGCGCGTTGCGCCCGCCGCCCAGCGAGATGCGTTCGACACGGGCGTCGGCCGCGGCGATGGCCGCGGCCGACGCGATTCGGTTCTGGGTGTTGGTTTCGCGGGCGAGCGGCGCGAGCAGAAACCGGGCGTCCTCGGCAACGAGGCGCTCCACGCCCGCCGCCAGCGCGGCGGTGCGAAGTTCGTTCGCTTCGCTTTTGTCCGCGCGGTCCTTCGCCGCCTCCAGCGCGAGAAGACGCGCCCCTCCGACCGCCACCAGAACGGACGGGAGCGCGATCGCGAGAAGAAACAGTCGAAGTTCGCGGTTCATGGGACCATGGAGAAGTCGCCTTCCGGTGGCGGAGCGGGAGGTTCTCCGCCGTCATCCGGCGCCGGGGCCGGCGGTTCGTCGGCTTCCGGCGGCGGCGGGGCGGGCGGTTCGCCACCCTCCGGCGGATGACGGAAAGCGCGCGGACCGTCATGGCGTTTTCCGCCCTTGCCGCGCTCCGGAGCCCCCTTGCGCTCGCCGCGACCGGGGTGTTCCGGAGTCGCGGAGACGAGGCGCTTCATGGCGGCGGAAATGCGGGCCTCCCGGTTGTTCTCCATGTTCTGCACCCGCTCCTTGGCGCGGGCGAGCGCGGCATCGTAATCGGCGCGAAGTTGCTCCAGAAGGGCGGCCTTGGCCTCGGCGGTCGGATTCTCGCGACAAGCTGCGGCAAGGACCCTGGCCTTTTCCGAAACGAACGCGGCGCCGTCGCGTCCGCCTTCCCCGTGCTTTCCGCGCTCTTCAAGCGCCTCGGCCGGCGGGCGTCCGCCACGACCGTTGTTGTCGATTTGTCTTGGCTCTTTCGCGAAGGCCGCGAAAGCGGTCGCCACCATGGCGAATGCTAGGATGGATCTGTTCATGTTTTTTGGATCTCCGTTGTTTTGGGTTGTCTGTGTTGCGACCGCGTCGGAACAATACCATGTGTTGCCCCGCGCGGCAATTGGAAAATGCGGCAACCTACCAGTCCTTTTCCATTGACTTGGTGGTTGATCGCGGAGGTCAGAAGTGGCCTCCGACAACGCGAACCATAGCGCAACGGGCGCCAAATGTTGTCATGAAGTTGTCATGGAGCCGTGAAATCGGCGCTACAAACGAACGGGCGGGATAAACGCCCGTCCCGCCCGTCCCGCTTGTCCCGCCCGTCCCGCCAGTCGCGCCAGTCCCGCCTGACCTCCGCCCGTCGCGTGTTACAGCGTGGAGAGCGCGAGTCCGGTGAGGATCAGGGCCGTCCCGACGAGCTTCGGGGCCGTGCAGCGCTCCTTCAGGACGAACACCGCTTCGGCGAGCCCGAAGAGCAACCCGACCTGGCGGAAGGCCTGCACGTAGGCCACGTTCGTCACGAAGTGCATCGCGACCAGGACGAGGACGTAGGTCATCGAGGAGCAGCATCCGGCGACCAGGGGCGTCCATGACCGGTTTTCGAGGAGCGACGCCGCTTCGGCGCGCGACCTCCGCCCGCACAGGACGGCCACCCACATGGCCGAGGCGAGTAGCAGCGACCGGTAGGAATAGTACGTCACCGAAAGGACGGCCTTCGGCGCTTCGACGCCGGCCGCGCGCGCCGCGTCCACCATGACCTTCTGCGCCTGGCTGTCGCAGAGCGTGTATCCTGTCGTGCCGAGCGCCACGAAGAATACGAATGCGAACGACTTGTCGAAATACCGCGACAGGCGGAATTCGGAAAAGCTGGAGAACGGCAGAACGAGGCATCCGGCGAAGGCGATGCACATTCCAGTCACGGCGGTTGGCGAAAGGGGCTTGCCAAACCCGAACGCGGATGTCAGGCCGGCCAGCATCAGAATGGGCAGCGACCGCATGACGGGATACGCCACGGACATGTCGAGCCGGCGGTAGGAGGCGAGCAGCCCGTAGGCGTAGGAAAATTCCGAGACGAGCATCAGCGCGAGCCAGCCGTAAAACGCCGGGGGCTGCGAGAAGAACCCGAGCGGCGTGAAGAACCGGACGGGAAACGTCCAGGCGGCGCCCACGGTGCAGAGCGTGGCGTAGATCGTCAGTCCGGTGCGCGATTTTTTGACGAGCATGTTCCACGTCGCGTGCAGCGCGGCGGAGAGCACGATGAGGAATGCGGCAAATGGAGTCATCGGGCGATGTCTTGGGTTGGGACGACTGGGAATCTATTGGATTCTGTCGCCCCAAAGTGGAACCATGGCCTCGAAGCCGTCGCTGTGGAGGCGCTCGGCATCTTCGGCGGCGTCGGCGAGCGTCCAGCGCCATTTCGAGTGGCCCAGTTCGCAGGTGTGGCCAAGGACGGTCCGGCGCGGATGGAATGTCTGCGCCGCTTCGGCCGGATCGATGCCGCATCGCGGATGCACGAACCAGAGGTCGGGATCCCGCGCCGGGCGGAGCTTGCCGAGATTCGCCGAGTCGCCGGTGTGGTAGAGCGTCCAGTCGCCGACGCGGATTTCGAATGTCAGCGTGAAATCCACGAGGTAGCCGTTGTGGTCGGAAGAAGCCGTGAGAATGGTGGCGTCGCCAAGGTCGAAGGCCTTGCCGCCGCGCGTGTATCCGCCCGGCATGCGGCCGCCGCGAAACGCGCCGTAGTTGTCGAAGAAGTTGGACACCACCGTCTTGCCCGCGCCGTCCATGGCTTCGAGGAAGGCGGCATCGACATGGTCGTCGTGGTTGTGCGTGACGAGCGCGAAGTCGAGAAGCGGAGCCAGGAGCGTCCCCTTTCGGTGCGCGACGTCGATTCCGAAAACGGCGCGAGGCGTCTTGACGACGACTCCCATGTTGTAGAGGAACCACACGGCCGGAGGCGAACCGTCGGGGACCTCGGCCGCACGAACCTCGGCGGCGACTTTGTCGAACGCCTCGTCGTAGCGGCGCATCGCCGGCCCCGCGCCGTAGGCGGCAAGTCGTCCGGTTTCGTCCATCGCGGCGCCGGCGAAGCGAAAAGGCTGGAACGCGGATGCCGGGGTGGCGTCCACATCGCGCTGGAATGTGGCCGCCGCCTGGGCGGCGGAAGAAGTCTGGAGGCTCATGGTTTTAGGAAATCCCTGCGCGCAAAATGCTACCATGCCCCCTCGATTGCGTCCAACGGAAAATCATGGTGCGTCACTTCAGGAGCCGCACGTTGCGGATCCAGAAGGTCAGGCGCCGCCCGCGCGGCGCGCCGCCGAGGCGGAAGGATACGATGCCGCCCGCGTCGGGCGGCAGCGCGACGCGCCGCACTTCCCAGTTGAATCCGGGCGGGGGATAGTGGATGTTTTGCGCACGGCCATCCGCCCACGCCGGCAGGAAGACCGCCGAGTTGTAGTCGTTCTCCACCTTGTCCTGCTCGCTCTTCACCTCGAATTCGATCATCTTCGCGCCTTCGAGGGATTCTTCCGGAAGTTTCAGGTCGTGCCACGGCATGAACCACGGCCCGGTTTCGCCGGTCCAGCCCACGTCGAAGCGCACGGCTTTCTCCACTTCATCGTAGGCGCAGCGGTAGGTCTGCCCGGAATCGTTGCGGCGCCAGCTCGCTGGATCTTCGAGCGCGAGCGGCACAACCTCGCACGAGGCGAGGAAGCGGTGCCGGTCGAAGACCGGGACGCGCGCCGGGGTGGAGACGCCGGCCGGAGATTCGAAGCGGAATTCGACGGTCGCGTCCAGCGGGGCGTCGGCGGACGGCGCGTAGCGGTAGGGGATGGCGGCGTGGCCCCACGCCGGAAGGACGATTTCACCCAAAAGAGCGAACGACTCGCCCGCGAGCTGACGTGGCGATGCCGCCTCGGCATCGCGCGACGGCGAGGGCGCCGTCGCCACATCAAGGACGAGCCGCCCGCGCTTCTCCTCTCCGGAGAAGTTCCAGAGTTCGACGGAAATCGCGCCGGTTTCCTTTGTGAGTTCGGCGCGGCTCTTGTGGCCGGCAATCTCGAAATCGACGGAGAGCTTCGGGCGCACGACGACCGTGAGGTCTTCGCCGGGAGCTGACTCGTAGCGGATGATGCGCCCGCGCGGCGCGGCGAGGATGTCGGGCGCAAGGCCGAGATCGCCGGTGAGATATTGCGGATAGCGCTCGGCGACGAGGGCGAGCGCGCCGTCGGCTGCGGGAATGGGGGCGGTGATGGGAGCGCCCATCATGTCGATGAGTCTGTGGACGCGGCCGGAGGCCGCATCCCCGGACAGCGCGAGCACGAACGGCCGCTCCAGCGCGCCTTTCGGATGCACCGGGCCCTGCGTGGCGGTGTCGATCTCGGAAACGCTCCAGAAGACAAGGGTCTGGCGGACCGCAGCATCCGCGGGCAGGATGCCCGCGCTCCCAGGAATGCCCGCGCTCCCAGGTTTTTCATATAAAAAAGCCCGCACCCCTTCGCCGACCTTCACTTCGCCAAGCAGCCGCGCGTCGCCGAGTTCGCCGGTGAGCGTGGAAATCGCGGCGTGGATCGGCTTCACGCTGCCGTCGCGGCGCATCGTGCCCCAGTCCTTGCGGCCGCCGCGCTCGTTGTAGCAGCCGAAGAGGAAAAGCCACGAGCGGTCGATGCCGAGCGACTGGAGCAGGATTGAGGCTTTCGGATACCACTCCGCCCAGACCATTTCCTGCTCTCGTGAGTGCGCCTTGAGACCGGGGCGGACGCCATCCTTCGTCGAATCGCCTTCGAGGTTGGTGCCGAACTCGGTGAGCCACACGGCCCAGTCGGGGCGACCGCACTGCGCGAGAAAGTCGCGGAGCGCGGCGTTCCAGCCGGGGAGCCGCGAAGGCTCCAGGTAGGTGTGGATGTTGAAGATGTCCGCGTATTTCGGAAACTCGTTCGCGACGAGGCCGCCGCCGAAGTCCTGGTCCGGCACGTCGGCGAGCGCGCCCAGCAGGACGGGCTTGGCCGGATCCGCCGCGCGGACCGCGAGCGCGAAGGCCTTGAACGCGGCGACGTATTCCCACACGGGTTCGGGCACCATCGAGAGGTCCGGCTCGTTCCAGAAGCCCCAGGCATTGTAGGTGTCGCCGAAGGCCGGTACGGCGTTCGTCATGAGCGTGTAGAGCGCCATGAGATCGGTCGGCAGGTGGCGCCTGCCAATCTCCTCGCCGCCGGCGTGGGCGGGCGTCCCGGCGAAGATGCCGGTCGTGATGAGGCCGTTTGCGCGGAGGTGCGCGGCGTTGTCGAGCCAGCGCCTGTATGTGAAGACGCCGGGTTCGGGGTTCATGCCCTTCCACACCATGCGCTCGCGGGTCTGCACGACGCCGCACTTGCGCATGAGTTCGCAGACGACGCGGAAGGTGTCGCCGTCGTACCACGGGCAGTCGAAGGTCTCGGCGCGATGCGAGAGGGCCGAATCGACGGCGAAGGGGGAGTCGGGGTTCCGGCAGGGGTCGCGGCGCACCACGCAGAAGTCGAAGGGGGCCACCGCCTCCGGTAGAGGCGTTTCCACAAAACGACCGCCTTGCGGACGCGCCGTGGGCGCGTCCCTACCAGTTTCGACGCGGTAGAAGCCGGACGGGAGCGGGGCGAGTTCCAGCCGACCATCGGCGGGCCATTCGCCGCGCCGCACCTCGTTCCCGCGCCAGTCGAGGACGGTGAAGGCGCTGTCGGCGCCTCCACCGTCAAGGACGAAGGACGAAGGACAAAGGACGAACACCGGCGATTCGTCCTCGGTGAAGGTCCAGCCTGGGGCGGGCGTGGTGACCTCAGATGAGAGCGCCGAGTCGGCGCAGAGGACGATGCAGAGGGTCGCGACGATTATCTGGAAGGGTAGCCCCTTGCGTTCCTTGGGATTTCTCATTCTTGAGTTCCTCTGTTTCCTTGATAGCCGCCACAGGCCTGGCGGAGGGCGCGGAGGTAGGCGTCGCCGTTGTGGAGGTCGGGCATCAGGTAGCTGCCTTCAGTGTATTCGTTCCAGGCGTTGACGAGAATCGCGCCAGGGCGCTTCGGGTCCGAGGCGGCCAGGCGCAGTGCATCGCGGACGCATCGGCCGAAAACCTCCGGCGAAAGGTCCCGGATAATGCCGAGGTAGGGGTACTGGAGCGTCCTCCACGGGAACGGCTCGTCGAGGCGGCAGCGCGGCGAGGGATCCCAGCCGCGCGAGACGACGGGGATGAACGGCACGGGCGAGCCGGCCGCGATTTTAGCGTTGAAGGTCGCATGCAGGTCGGCGAACTCCTCGTGCGTGAAGAGCTGCCGCCGCTCGCCCGTCTCCTCCACGACCAGAGAATCGTCGAAATCGTAGGGGGTGACGTTGTAGGCGGAGGTCGAGTCGAAGCCCGCATCGGCCATGCGAACTGCGGTCTCCGGGTCACGCACCATCGCCGAGAGGTGCAGCGGGGGAAGCCCCGCCCGCGCCATCCGCGCCTGCGCCTCGGCGAAGACCTTCCGCGCCGCCTCGGGGCCGCCGAGGCCATCGACGAGCGCGGCCGCCGAGTAGATGGAGAGGAATATCCGCCCGTCCCTGCGGTAGTATTCCGGCGCCGCGAAGGAGTGGGCGATGCAGTAGTCGATCGCGTCGAGGAACTCCTCCCGGTCGTAGCGGAGGGTCCACCAGAGGCGGTCGTTGCAGGTGCCCGGCGCAGTGCGGAAGACATCGGAGCGGTGGTGGTTCGCCCACATGAGCGCGAACTTCATCCGACCCCGGTTCGGCGCGCGCAGGAAGCCGCGCTCCAGCGCCTCGTGCGCGATGGGATGGCCATCCGCCCAATACCAGTCGTAGAGGAAGACGTCGATTCCGGCGTCCGCGGCGAGGTCGATCTCCCCCGCCACGTCGGCCGGGTTGGAGTCGTCTGGATGGCCCGCCGTGAGGCGCAGGGGCTGCTCGTGGCCGGGGAAGCGCGGGACGGCCGAATCGACGTAGTCCCACTCCGTGCGGCCCTTGCCGAAGATCGCCTCGCCTTCGGGATAGACGTGCCACTCCGGATAGTAGATGCAGAGAACGTCCATTTTATCTTTCCTTGCACGGCTGAGGAAGCGATGGCGGAGCGGGTGCGCGGGACGCGGCCCTGCCAGAAGCCGTGGGCGCGTCCTCCGCCCCCCGCGCGACCTCGACGCCGGGGCCGAGGGTGAAGGGGTTGTCCGAGCCGGGGCCGGAAAGCCTGTTGCCCTCGACGACCGCCCGCCCGGTGAAGGGCACGTGGAAGTCGAAGAAGGTGTGCCGCATGTCGGCGCAGTCGTTGCCGCGCGCGGTGAGGTTGTGGACGGGCCCGCATTCGCCCCAGTAGCCCGTGAGGTCGTCCACCATCATCACGCTCTGGCCGTTGGAGAGCCGGTTGTTTTCGAAGAGGATGTCCGCGAAGGCGGAGAGGCGGATGTGCAGGAAGTCGTGGAAGTGGTTGCCGTGGATCCAGATCGTTGGCACGTGGGAGACGTTCGCCACGTCGCATCCGGCCCATTCGGGCGGGATTTCGCGGTCGAAGACGATTTGCGCGCTTGTCGTGTCGCGGCCCGGCGCGGGGAACTCCGCCACGGCGGCGCGGCCGAGAATTGCCTTTCCGGTACCATGACCGCGCGAGAACTCCACCTTCTCGCCGACGCGGTAGGGGAAGTAGCCGGCGTAGGCGTGATGCTGGATCTTCAGCGTGGCGTGGCGCCCGTCAACCGAATCCAGGGCCGTGTAGTTGCCGTGGATGTTGATGGCGTCGTCGAGGCTCCAGCTGCTCTCGCATCCCGCGATCTCGATGCGCCCCTTCGTATCGACGAGGAACATCGTGTCGGCCGTCAGCGAGACGAGGCTCCCCTCGTCGGGCCGGACCTTGTAGCGGAGGATGCGGACGTTCTCGCACTGGTCCGCGACGATGCCCATGCCGGTGCCGCTGCGCACATCGACATCGGCGACCTCAACGTCGCGGCAGTCGGAAATCGACATCAGCGAGCGGGTGCGGGCGCATCCGAGGAGGATGCAGAGCGGCTCGCCCGCGGGGTAGCTGCACTTGCCGGCGTTCTTGGGGTGGGGGTCGCCGCAGTAGCGGAAGAAGACCTTGCCGCCGCCCCGGTCCTCGGCGGCGACGGAATAGAACGTCGAGGCGAGCGTGTCCTTGTCGTGAAGGCAGCTGGGCGTCGCAAGATACTGGATGTGGCAGAAGCGAAGCGCGTGGACTGAGAGCACCTGCGCATGGGAGTCGATGCGCCCCTCGTCGGTGTCGAAGAGGATCGTGCCGTCGTCCGTCGTTTCGTAGGGCGGGGAGTCCGGGGCGAACTGGCAGAGGAAGCCGTCGTCGCCCTTCTCGAGAATCGTGAACTCGGCGATCGCGGGCTGGAAGACGCGCGAGGTGAAGTTGCGGATGGCGAGGCCGTCGCAGCGCTGCGCGACGATGGGGAACGTCTGGCCGTGGAAGACGAAGCGGGCTCCGCCGCCGTCAATCGTCACGTCCTTCCGTCCCTCGATGTGGATGGCGACCTTCTTCGGCCCGGTCGAGCTTCCGGGCGAGGCGAGGAAGAGGTCCTTCGCCCCCTCCTCGAAGAAGTGGTATTCGCCGGGGGCGAAGCGGAGAGTGCCGCCGTCGCGGAGCCGCGACGCCGCCGCGACGACGGCGGGCGTCGCGTTGCCGTCGCACGGGCCGATGTCGATGACGGCATCGCTGGAGTCGCCTTTTTTCACTTTCATGGCGCTTTGCATGGTCAGCATGATTGCAGCAGGGATTCGGCGGGAATGATGGCGTCGAAGAAGCCGTCCCCGTCAACTTCGCCGGACACTTCTCCCCGCCGGACTTCGTTGCCGCACCAGTCGAGGAGTCTCCACGGCAGCGACATCTTGCTGTCGCACGCTTGCTGTTCCGGCGCGGCGACGGCAAAACTCGGACGCTCATCCTCGGTGAACGTCCAACCGGGGGCGGAGGTTGTGACGCCACCCGGAAGCGCAACCTCACCGCCCGCGGAATCAAGGCATCCGAACAGGATGCCCGCGATGCCAAGGACGGCGCCGATGGCCTGGCGCGCGCTGATGCGCTCGCGCAGAACGAAAAACCCGTAGAGGAAGAAGCCGACGATGCACGCGGCGACCATCACCGGATACCCCATCGATCCGGCACCGAGGCGTTCCAGTCTGTCCAGACCCGGAAACGTAAGATATTTTCCAACGAAAAAGGATACAAGCCCGACGGAGCCGGCCCAAACGGCGAGCGAGCGCAACTCCCCAGGACGTATCGGTTCTGCGCGATGGCCGCGCAGGCGCAGGATTCCAACGTGGACAAACGCCGCCATCAGCAACCCGAAATACATGGCGAAGGTGCGGAACGTGCCCGAAAAATCGCGACCCTTTTCAAGATACGATGGCAGGTTGGCGGCGCACTGGTTGACGCCACAGCAGAGCATGCCGAGCAGGGACGCCGGAAGCCATTCGCGGAGCGGGGCGCGCGCCCCGGACGAGGCATTCCCTTCCGCCGCCCCACTCCGAAGCGCATAGAAGAAGACGCTGGCAATGATGAGCGTGATTCCGAAGAATCGCCGAGGTCCCATCGGGACGCTGAATACCAGCCACCCCATAAGGAATGGGTAGATCAGGCCCGACTGGATAATCGCCCAGACGATGGCGTTCGGCCCCCGCTTCATCGCGCATCCCATCAAAAGGGCCATCAGGTAGTTGAATGCGCCGCACAAAAGCATTCCCGCGACAACGAGAATCCAGGTCATGGCCGGGCATCCGTCGTGCGGGAAGAAAGCGGTCGGCGCGGTCACCCAGCCGACGAGCCCAAGCGTCACGCATACGGCGCAGACCAGGAACTGGTAGCGCACAAGACTGTAGCCCTGCCGCTCGACATGGCCGACGGCGGCCCCGACGGAAACCCAGCTGAATCCGGCGACGACAAGGAATAGTATTGCCGTAATCATGTATGGTCCATCCGTTTCTTACGACCTCGCGGTCACATCCATGCTCCCGAAGACAATGTCCGGCGCGTGTTCCACGTCAAACGCCTTGCCGCTCTTGACCGCCCCGCGAATGCTCTCGAACCGCATTCCCCTGACTGGCGTGGCTTCGTTGCCTTTCACGACGAAGGGCCGTTCGGTCTCGACCGTGAAGTTCCGGAAGGTCATGTGACCGAAGTCCCGGAGTGCGATTCCGTCGCCGACGAAGAGCTCCAGCGGGCACCCGCCCTTGATCCTCCAGTTTTCGAAGAGGATGTTCGCCGTTCGGAGGTAGCCGTTGTCCCCCGCGTTCAGGTAGTGGCGCGGCTGCTGCGAACCGATGGCGTTCCGTCCGCGGAACGAGATGTCGCGGAACACGGCGTCGCGGATGGTGTCGTCGGAGGGACACCCGATGCGGACGCCCTGGCACGGCGTGTCGAGCGAGCAGTTCTCCACGACGACATCCTCCGTGACGACCGTTCCCTCGCCGGGGTGCCCGAGGCGGATCGCGCGCAGCACCACGCAGTCGTCGCCCGTCTTGAAGAACGAGTCGGCGACTCGCACGTGGCGGCATCCGTCGAGGTCGATGCCGTCCGAGTTGATCATCCTCTGCTCGGCCTCGATGCGGATGCGCGACACGGCGACGTCCTCGCAGAAGCGCAGCCACATCGTCCAGAGCGGGCAGTCCCTGAACGTCGCGTCCTCGAAGCGGACATGGCAGCATCGGAGCATCACGACCATGCGCGGCCTGGGCCACGGCGGCTTGTCCCAGGCCGGCCCGCCGCCAAAGCTCGTGCCGTGGTCGAAGAAGGCCGGGCCGTCGATTTGGATTGCCCCCTTGCCGGTGATGGCGACGTTCTCCGCGTTTTCCGCGAAGACGAGCGCCTTGCGCGTGACGGTCGGCGCAGTGTTCGCGTCGCCGTAGCGGTAAACCATCTCCTCGGGAATCGCGTCGTCGTAGTCCTCTGGCTTTGGGCCGCCAAGGATGATGGCGCCCTCCTCAAGATGGAGCTCCACGCCGCTTTTGAGGTAGAGCGTCCGGCAGGGGTGGATGCCTTTCGGGATGATCACCCGCCCGCCACCCTTCGCCGCGGCGGCGTCAATCTGCGTCTGGATGGCCCCGGTCTCCCGGACCCTGTCCTGTCGCGTTGGATTCAACGGTGTCAGTGTTGCGTCATTCATGGTTGCGTGTCCACTGGTTGTTGGAAGCACTTGTCCAGCCATTGCGCGGCGTCGGCCACGCCTTCGACATAGTCTTGGTAGGGGCGGCCTTCGTTGTCCACAAGGCCCCAGCCCTGCCCCTCGGAATCGGCGAGGTTCTGGAAGCCGAAATCGACGACTCCTGCGACGAAGGGCAGGTTTTCCACAATCTGCCGCAGCGCCTTGCCGTAGCCGCGGCCGCGCTCGGCCTGCGTGCGCAGCTGCGCGGATGGCGACTGCATGCGGACGTCGAGCGCCTGGACACCCCACTCGGTGAGCATCACCGGACGCCCGGTGGCGCGGTGCGCCAGCCGCAGGGCCTCCATCTGCCTGTCGGTGAACACCGCGTCGCCGCGCACCATCATCGGGTAGGAGTTGACGGCGATGAAGTCGTAGCCGCGCCAGCACCGATACATCTCCTCGGTCGCGCCGCCCAGGAAGCGGTTGGAGCCGATCAACTTGTCCGGGAAGAACTCCCGCATGAGCGAAAGCACGGCGTCGGCGTATGCCTCGACGGTGCGGACCGCAAAGGCGTCGAAGTCGTCCCGCATGGCGCCCTTCGCGCCATCGGCCGCCGCGGACGCGGTCCGGCCGAGGTGCGCCATCGCGGCGACGTATTCGGGGTCGTCGAGCGCCGGCTGCAACCCGCCAAGCGGGTCGGGCTTGCGCGCGAGGATTTCGCCGAAGGACAAAAACCATTCGTTCGTCCGGCCGCCGAACCACGCGCGGTCGAGCAGCGTCACGTCGCCGTCATACCGCTCCGCGAGCCAGCGGACGAACTCCGCGCCGCACGCCTCGGAATAGACGTAGCCCGAGGAGCTGCGTTCCGCGAAGTTGCCTTCGATGTGGGCCTCGTTGCCGACGCAGATGCCGAAGACGGCGGGGCGGGCGTTCAGGTCCGGCGCGACGGCGGCGAGTTTGGCCCGCAGCCGTTCGCGGAATGCGGGGTCGAAGGGGTCGCACACGCCGACGAGGCGCTCGCCGCGCGCGTTGAGGAGGAACGGTCCGGCGTCGGCGCACCCGACGTATTCGAGGTTGAGCATCCCGCGACGTGCGGCTTCGTCGAATGCGCTGCGCGCCGATGCCGCCACGCCGACGCCGTTGTAGCCGAGGCGCCACGCGAGCTCCACGGCATCGGCGGCCCAGTCGCGCTCCGTCGCGTAGGCGCGGCGCGCCCAATCGGAATAGCCAAAGTTCTGGCGGAAGCAGTTCACGGTCTGGATGCCGCGGAAAAAGAAGGGATGCCCGGATGGCGTCGTGAGGAACCAGCGGCCCGAGGAGGCGCGCGCCGTCCCCCATCGGCCTTCCTCCGGCCCAGCCCGGAGAAGCGGCGACGCGGGTCGGAATTCCGGCACCGCCGCGTAGTCGGGCCGCAGCGCCGGCGGGAGCCACGCCCGGGGCGGACGCACTGGGTAGATGTCGAAAAATCCGGGCTTGGCGGTTTCCGCGAGGGGATGCGCCGGGGCGGGGGTGCCGTCGAGAAGCCAGTCGCCGCCGGTGGCGACGACGCGGTGCGCCCCATTCTCGATCCAGCCGAGCGCCGCCGCGCACTCCGCGTCCGGGCTGTCGGCGACATCGATCTCGACGGTGTTTTCGCCTTCGCGCAGAATGCCGTCGAGCGAAAACTCCGCCGCGACGGGGAAATCCCCCTCGCGGCATGGCCAGTCCCCCGCGTTGCACCAGGCGCCAACGCCGACGTCGCGGCCGTTCACGCGCGCCCGGAAACCGGGACGCGCAAAGGCCATGAGCCATGCCCTGTCCGGTGCGCCGCCGATGCGGAATGTGCTGGAGAACGTCCCGGCGCCGGAGAGAAGCGCGGGCGCCGCCATCGGGGAGCGCGGCCCTTCGCGTGTTGCGACCCGGATGACGGAGAAGTCCATCTCGAAGGATTGTCCGGGTGCGTTCTCGGAAATGACGCCGATTTCGAGCGAGGCGGCGGTGCGCGCCGTTCCGGCGCGCCACGTGTCGCCGCGCATCATGCGCGAGAGTGGGATGCGCTCGGCGTGCCACTCGCCGAAAACCGGCGGCAGGCGCACCTGCGCGAGCGCGCCGCCGTCCTCCTTGACGCGCATCCCGGCGCTCAGCGACCACACCGGCGCGTTGGACGGCAGAAAGTAGGTGAACTCCAGCGCCGACTCCTCAATTGGAAATTCGCCTGAAATCGTGACCGCGGTTGCCTTGCCGCCGGAACGGACGCGCAGGACGCGGCCGGTGTCCGCATCTGCGCCTTCACGGAGGTCCAGCGACGCTTCGCCATTGGACCAGACGCTCACGGTCGGCGGAACGCCGCGCGCCGTCGCCGCGTCGAAGACAACGGCATGCGACGGAGCCACCGCAGTCGTGGGTGGCGGCTCCGCGCCGACCGCCAACGCAAGCGACAGTGCGGAAAAAGCAAAAGCACGGAAACGAATCATGACAACCTTCAAGTGGCAGCAACGCACACCGTCGTTCGAGGACATGACGAATGCGGCGGCGGGCGAAGCCCCGCCGCCGCAGATGGCCAGGACGCCTTATCGCACGACGAGGACGAACGGCGAGTTGGACTCGTAGCGGTAGCGGACAATCACGACGCCGCTGCCGCCGCCGTAGCCGCCGGAACCGCCGCCGCCGAGGCCGTCCTCGCCGGGGGAGTTGCTGCCGCCGCCGCCGAGGCCGGCGGTTCCCGCCTTGCAGGTGCCGTTTTTGTCATAGCCGCATCCGGCTCCTCCGCCGCCGTAGTAGACTTCGGTCCCCGTGATGGCGATGGCGCGCCCCGCGCCGCCGGCCGAACCTGCGTAAGACTGCGTGGATGACCCGTCTGCGCCGGGACCTCCCGCGCCGCCGCCGCCACCTGCACGTCCCGTGAAGTTGCAGTTGCCGCCCCGGTTGCCCTGGTCGCCGTGGCTGGCGGCACCGCCCGTCTTGGCTTCCGTCCACGTGCTGACGGCGCCGCCGCCGCTGGCGCCGTCAGATCCCTTTGAGCCGTCCGATCCGTTGTGGCGTCCGCCCGCACCGCCGCCGTAGGCGACGAGGCCGAAGGCCGACGTGTCGCCGCCGTTCTGCGCGACGCCGCCGTTGATGTCGGCTCCGGCATCGTGGTCGTAGCCGCCCGCGCCGCCTTCGCCGATCACGACCGGATACTCGCCGGCCGCGAGGAGCATGCTCGTCCGATACACCACGCCGCCCGCGCCGCCGCCGCCGGAGCCGTATTGGGCGCGGAAGGTGCCGGAACCGCCGCCGCCGCCCACGAGCAGGACCTCGACGTAGCCGTCCTGCGGCATCGTGAAGGTTCCGTCGGAGGTGAACTTGTGCGCACGGTAGCCCGCTCCGGCGGGGATGCGCTCGCCGCCCTCCGCCTTCTCGGAAAGGACTTCGTTCGCCGTCGTCTTGCGAAGGCGCACGATCACGACGCCGCTGCCGCCGGCGTAGCCGCCCGAACCGCCGCCGCCAAGGCCATCCACGCCAGCTGAATTGCTTCCGCCGCCGCCAATGCCGCCCGCGCCAATTTTGACTGTGCCGCTATTGTTGTAGGAGACTCCGGCGCCTCCCCCGCCGTAGTACACCTCGGTTCCCGTGATTGAAATCGCACGGCCCGCGCCACCGTCAATGCCGGAATACGTCATGTCGTTCGAACCATCGGCGCCGGCTGCGCCTGCGCCGCCGCCACCGCCCGGACGGCCCCTGAACGAGCTATCGCCACCCTTGTTGCCCTGTCCAGGATATGCGGTCGCTCCACCTGTCTTGGTTTCCGACCATGTGGAAACCGCTCCGCCGCCGCTTGCGCCGGACGAACCGACGGAACCTCTGGTTCCGTTGAAGTAACCGCCCGCGCCGCCGCCGTAGGCCGTCAAGCCGAAGGCTGACGAATCGCTGCCATTCCGCGCCACGCCACCATTGACATCGACGGCGTCCACATGGTTGTAGCCGCCGGTCCCGCCTGCGCCGACCTTGATTTCATACGAACCCGGCATGACGACAAGGTTCGTGGCATATACTACGCCGCCCGCGCCGCCGCCGCCGCATCCGGTTTGATTTCGGGTGTTGTTCTTGCTGTCGTAGAACGTGCCCGACCCGCCGCCACCGCCAACGACCAGCACATCGACAATGCCAGAGCCGGTGACGGTGAGCGTTCCGTCCTGCGTGAAGGTCTGGACAGTGCCGTCGTGGAGCGCCGTCGAGGAGTCGCCGCCGGAAATCGCGAAGTCGGGCGTGTTGGCGACCGATTCGACGCCGGAGGGCGTGTAGCGGACGATCACAACGCCGCTGCCGCCGTCGCCGCCGCCGGAACCGCCGCCGCCGAGGCCGTCGGTTCCCTTGCCGAGCAAGCCGGAGGCGCCGCCACCCGCGCCGCCGGTCCCGTTTGTCGGAAGTGCTGAGGTTCTGCTTGTGTTGGCCGGTGCAAAGCCCGCGCCGCCACCGCCATAGACAACGGCAGCGCCTGTAATGGCGTTCGTCGCGCCAGAACCACCTTCGCCGCCACCGTAGTTCCCTCCCGTGTGTGTCGTGTTGTTCCATGAGCTCCAGTCATGTGTGCCGCCAACACTGCCCGCGCCGCCGCCTCCACCGGGACAGAACGCGGCATTGGAGTCGCCGCCCTTGTTGCCCTGGGCGCCGTTGTCCTTCGCCGCGCCGCCGTATCGGTTGAGGCTGCTATACGTGCTTACCGCGCCGCCGCCGCTGCCTCCCTCGCCGCCGCCGGTGCCGTTTCCGCCGTAGTGATGGCCGCCTGCGCCGCCGCCATAGGCGGTGAAACCGAAGGCGACCGAATCGCCTCCTGCCGAAGCCGGTCCGCCCGTGCCATTGTTGCTCTTCATTTCGCCGCCGCCCGCGCCACCCGCGCCTACGGTGATGGCATAGTCGCCTTCCGTCACGGCGACGCCGGTCTGATAGACCACGCCTCCGCCACCGCCGCCGCCCGAACCGAACAGGTCCGAAGTGTTGTTGAAGGGTGCGCCCGACCCGCCGCCGCCGCCCACGAGCAGCACGTCGATGGTTCCGGAGCCGGTGACGGTGAGCGTCGCGGCGTTCGTGATGGTGAGGATCGCCGCATCGCCGTCGAACGACGTGGCGACGCCCGCGCCGCCGGTGATGTAGAAGGGATCCGCCGCCGCCATCAAGGGCAGCGCGGCCGCGACAAGAAACGAATTTCTGGCTTTCATGGATCGGTTTTCCGGGGTTTCGCGGACATTTCGCCGCAACGCCTTCCGATTATCGCAATTCCTCCGCAAAAAGATACCCTGAAAAGCGAAAAACGATTTTTGATTTTGCGCATAGATTGACAGAGTGCCGGAAATGGTGCAGAATTGGCCGCGTCTGCACCACGAAAGGAGCCTTCCATGCCGTCGCACACCGCCGCCCTTCCCGTCAACATCACGATCCACGGACTCGATCCCGAACTCGCCGCCGCGTTCCGCGACTTTGCAGACAAGGCCAAGAGCAGCCTCAACACCGCCGCGAAGGAACTCCTCCGCCGGGCGCTCGGCCTCCCCACCGCCGACGAAGCCGCCAGAATCGACGAGTGGAACCGATTCTTCGCGTCCACGACCAAAACTGATTCTTCGGACTGGCTCAAGACGCTAGATTCCTTCGAGCAAATCGACGAGGAGGTGTGGAAGTGAAAAAGAACGTCCTTCTCGACTCCTGCATCGTGATTCAATGCATCAACGGATACGACTCTCCGGCAAAATGGCTCGCTCGGGCCGAGACGGTCTACTTCTCGCCCGTCGTTCTTGCTGAGTGCCTGTCCGGCTTGCGCGACACGAAAATCGACAAGGTGCGGAGGCGGAGTTTGGACAAGATGCTTGGCATGTCAATGGTAGTACGGCCGCCCGTCACGGAGGAAACGGCCAGATGCTATGTCAGGATATGGCAACGTCTTTCCGCCGCCGGCAATCGCATTCCCACGAATGACATCTGGATTGCGGCGCACGCGCTGGAGCTGGGGGCGACGCTCGTGACGACGGATCCGCACTTCAAGGCGATCCCGCTCCTCGACGTCCTGTATCCGGACTGAAGTCCCCATGCCGGACCGCATTCCCAAAATCGCGATCATCCTCCCGCACAACATCAAGGAGGACCGCGCGGCGTATCAGGGCGTCCTGGACGGGGCGCGGCGGTATGGCCCGTGGCGGTGCATCCTCGCCGAGGGCCGCGACCTCGGCGAGCAGGTGATCGACCTGGAAAAACTAGACATCGACGGGGCAATCGTGCATGAAACGTCGCGCAAGACCGCCGTGGCGCTGGCGGCGCGGCGCGTTCCAGTCGTCCTCTTCGAACCATTCCCGGACATGCTCCTGCCCGGCCATCCGCTCTCCGGGGCGCCGCGCGTGAAGCTCGATTCGCGCGCGGTGGGGGCCCTCGCCGCCGACTATTACCTCAAGCGGGGCTACACGTCCTTCGCGTACATCGGAGAGCCGTTCGGCTTTCACTGGAGCGTCGAGCGCAGGGACGGATTCGTCGATGCCCTGCGGAAATCTGGTTTCCCATGCGCGGTTTATGGCGGCAGTTTCTCGGCGCGGCAGAAGCGCCAATGGAGCGCGGAGCGTCCGCGACTCGTGCGATTCCTCCAATCGCTGCCCAGACCGACGGCCGCGCTCGCGGCGATGGACGCGCGCGCCGTGCTTGCGCTCGACGCCTGCGCCGAAGCCGGGATTCGCGTCCCCGAGGATCTCGCCGTCCTCGGCGTCGACGACGATCCGATTCTCTGCGAATCGACCTTTCCGACGCTTTCAAGCGTCCGCACGGGCCGGTTCCGCATGGGGCAGAAGGCGGCGCAAACGCTCGCCGCGCTACTTCGCGGCGAAACCTCGGTGGCGCGCGAGACGGCCTTTCCGCCGCTGGACGTCGTGACGCGCGAAACCACGGGCTACGACGCCATGAGCGACCCGGCAATCGCGCGCGCAATCGCCTACGTGCGGTCGCGACCAGATTCCGAGCGCGTCCGGGTTGGCGACATCGTGCGAGCGGTCGGCTGTTCGCGTCGATATCTGGAACTGCGCTTCCGCACACGCATCGGCGCGTCCGTGCGGGCCGTCGCGCTCCGCGAAAAACTGGGACGCGTCCAGGCGCTGCTGGAGCGCACCGACATGCAGATCGGGGAAATCGCCTCCGCGTGCGGCTTTCTGCGCGACAGCTACCTGTCCGTCGTGTTCAGGCGCGAAACGGGAGTGTCGATGACCGAATGGCGCCGCCGCAACCGCGTCGCGTCAGACTAATAACTGTGTCGGCAGTCAGAGCGGGAGCGCTCTCGTCGCGAGAATTGACTAACCGCGCCCCCGCAAAAACAACCCGGAATCGACTGACCAGCGCTCCTACCGATTGGAAGCCTGCCTACCGTCCCGTCACTCCTCTTCGCCGAACAGGATGTCAAGGGCGTCCGCGATCATTTCAAGCCCTTCCTCCAGATCGGCGTCGGAGACATTGAGCGGAGGGAGGAAACGGACGACCGAATCGCCCGCCTTGCAGGCGAGCAGACCACCGGCGCGAAGTTCGTCGAGAAGATCACCGGCGCGAGGTTCGCGAAGCGCCAGCCCCAGCAGAAGCCCCTTGCCACGAACTTCAAGCAGCTGGTCGTATTTCTCCACAAGACCTTCAAGCCCCCTGCGGAAAAGTTCGCCCTGTTTGGCCGCGTTGGCGGGGATTTTCTCTTCCTCAAACACCTTGAACACGGCAAGAGACGCGGCGCAGGCCACGGGATTGCCGCCAAACGTGGATCCATGCGACCCCGGAGTGAACACGTCGGAAAAAGCCGGAGAGGCCACAAGAGCGCCGAGAGGCAGCCCGCCGCCAAGAGCCTTGGCGGCGGTAAAGGCGTCCGGCTTCACGCCGTAGCCTTCAAATGCCCACAAAGTTCCCGTGCGGCCCATGCCGCACTGGATTTCGTCGCAGATCATCATTATCCCCTTTTCGTCGCAGAGCGCGCGAACGCCCTGGACGAACTCCGGGGTCGCAGGCACCACGCCGCCCTCGCCCTGGACGCACTCCAGAATAACGGCTGCAGTCTTGTCGGTCACTGCCGCGCGCACGGATTCAAGATTGTTGAATTCGGCGAAGGCGAACCCGGCCGGCAGCGGCTCGAAGCCCTTCTGTACTTTGCTCTGGCCCGTGGCGGCGAGAGTGGCGAGCGTACGGCCATGGAACGAATTGCGCATGGCGACAATTTCGTATTTGCCGCCGTTGCGCGAACCCCAGAGTCGCGCGAGTTTGATAGCCGCCTCGTTGGCCTCGGCGCCGGAGTTGCAGAGGAAGCACTTGCCGCCAAGGCCGCATTTGGAGAGCTTGGCCGCAAGTTTGGCGACTGGTTCGTTGTAGAAGAGGTTCGAGGAGTGGATCAGTGTTTCGGCCTGTGCCTTGATCGCGTCAACGACTGCCGGGTGCGCGTGGCCGAGCGCAACCACTGAAATTCCGCTCGTGAAGTCGAGATACTGGTTGCCCTTGGGCCCGAACACGCGGCTTCCGCGCCCGCGCACAATCGTCGCGGTGCGCACGTAGGTGTCCATCTGGTAGTCGGCGCAGAGCGCGGCGACATCTTCGGCTGTTTCGTTGCTCATTTTCTTGGTCTTTCCTTGTTAGATTTTCTAGAAATTGCCTTTGGCCGCCGCGCCTGAAGACGGGACCGCCGGCGCGTCTTTAACGATCTGCGTACCGACCCCCTTGTCCGTGAACATTTCAAGCAACAGTGAGTGTGGCATGCGTCCGTCAACGAAATGGACCTTGCGAACCCCGGCCCGCAACGCGGCGAGACTGCTCTCAACCTTTGGAATCATCCCGCCGGAGATTGTGCCGTCCCTTTCCAGGGCCGGAGCCTCGGAGACATGAAGCGTTCCGATGAGCGACTCCGGATCGGACGGATCGCGCAACAGACCCGGAACATCCGAGACATAAACAAGCTTGCGGGACGGAAGAGCGCTTGCGATCGCGGCTGCCGCGTCATCGGCATTAATGTTGAGAACACGTCCTGAGGCGTCGCGGCCCAACGGGCATATCACAGGGATGTGCCCCGATTCGAGCGACGCGCGAACAGGACCTGTGTCGCAGTGAACGGCATCTCCGACAAAGCCCCAGTCCAGCGCCTTGCCGGACGCTGGATCAACGCCGGTTTTGCGCTCGGCGAAGAACACGCGGTCGCCAGGCAGCTGCTCGGCGGCGACGCCGCGTTCGCGCAGCGAGGCAACTATGGCCACGCCCACCTTGTTTTTGATTACATCCTCGACGATGCCGATGGAGCGTTCGTCCGTGACGCGCAATCCTGCGAGAAACTTTGTTTCCACCCCGGCGTCCGCAAGCGCGCGAGAAATCGCCTTGCCGCCGCCATGCACCACCACTGGGCGCATCCCGACAACGTGCATGAACGCCACGTCCGTGAGGAGCGCGCCAAGAGCGGCGGCATCCTCCTGGACGCTCCCGCCGATCTTGACGACGATCATTTCGCCCCTGAAGTCAGCGATGTATGGAAGAGCCTCGACGAGAACGTCGGCCTTCGCGATGCAGTCAGAAAGTTGCATGGGGACGGAATACTACTCCCATCCGCCCCCAAACGCAACAACATCAAACCGCAAACTTCGCCTGATCGCCCCCGAACCAGTTTTCATCCTGACCTCTGACTTCCATTTCACCGTGGTTGACAATTAATCTCTCCCATCCATCCCACTGCCCATCATGGCAGTTGTGCCATTAACGGCAATTGCGCTCTATCCCCTTTGCAGCAATTGCGTTTTTTACCAGGAGGAGTAGAACAATCCCCTCCAATTCAATCGCCCTCCCCGGCCTATTAGTTTCACCGTAGTTGACAAATACAGTCCCGGCCAATCCCATCTGCGTCTATTCCACAACTTTCACCGTTGCTTATGTTTCACCGTAGTTGCAATACTCTACCATCCTACCGCGCTCCAGCGATCTTGCGTTTCACCGTAGTTGACATAATCCCCTATCCTCCTGCCGCTCGCCAGCCATCATGCGTTTCACCGCAGTTGGAATACTCCACCCTCCTACCGCTCTCTGGCGATCTGGCGTTTCACCGCAGTTGTCAACCGCACCTCCCGGCCGCTCTGTTAGATATTTTTGTTTCACCGTAGTTGACAAAAGCTCTTTGCGACTTGGACCCAGCGGCCGACGGCCATCCTCTGCCGTTCTCAGGCGGTGCTCTCTCCGGCCTTGGGCTCCGGCCTCTCCGGCGCCTGGCCGCTCCACGAGAACCGTCGTCTGCGTTCCCTTCGCCGCCGAAGTTCCTCAATCATGGCTTTCACGCATCGGCTTTCCGGCGAGGCGAGGAGCGCCGCCGCCTCCCGGCGCATGGGAAGCACGACTCCACGGACGCGCTCCGGCAGCGTCTCGGGCCCCGGGAGCAACGCCGCCGCTGGCACGGGGTCGAACGCCCCGTGCGCTTCGCGGAACTCAAAGGCGAGCCGTCTGCACGACATGAGCATCGCGTAGTGCTTCAGCATCCACGTGCAGTGGGTTTTGAGCCATCCCTTTACGCCGG
>DJYI01000171.1 GCA_002448475.1 Verrucomicrobia bacterium UBA6982 | reverse complement strand
AGCTGGCGCGGCTTGCCGGTTCGATAAAGGGCGGAGGCGCCGCCCTTGCGGAACGATTCGGCAAATGGATGGCGGAAGCGGAAGCCGTCCCCGCCGAAACGGTGAAGGGGGCGCTGTCCCGGGGCGAACGTCTGTCCCTGCCGCAGATGCTGTCCTGCCGGGTCCTCGCCTTCGACAATGGCCGCGCGCTCGGGCTGATGCGCCAGGTCGCCCCGCTGGCCCGGCGCGGCGGCCCGCGCCCGGTCGGGCAAAGCGGGCTCTTCACCGCGACGCGGGTTCGCTCTCCCTGCCGGCTTACCGCCTGATTGGGAGCCAGAGTCCCGCAGATGGAGCCAGCGGGGACAGACCTCGGCGGACCCGAGGTCGACAAGGCGCGGTGAAACGCCCGTCCGGGCACTTCCCGGCGCTCCGCAGGCTAACGGCGCCGATCGCCCGGGGATTCAAGCCCCTTGACATAGTGTGTATAGTGTGTATAATTGCGGGCGTTTTCCACCGTGACAGGAATGAAACGAAAACCGCTTCCGTTTTCCGTAAACCGCAACGACGCCCGTTCGCTTGTCGACCAAGTGGCGGACGGCATGCGTCAGGCCATTGTCTCGGGCCACTGGCGTGTGGGCGACGAACTGCCATCGACGCGCGAACTGGTGCCGCTGCTGGGCGTGAGCCACATCGTGACGCGCGCCGCGCTGTCGCGCCTGGCGACGGAGGGCTATGTGCTTACGCGCCATGGTCTGAAGCCCGTTGTCCGCGACCCCGGCGCGAAGCAGTGGCGCGGGCACGTGGTGTTCGTGTATGACGCACGCAACATCGGCTACTTCCAGACCTCGATGGCCGAGACGCTGCGCAGGCGGCTCAACGAGGCCGGGTACCTCTTCACAAGGGCGTCCGCGTCGTTCAACCATGAAACGGGCAAGTCGGACTTTTCCCTCCTTGACGCAGCCCTCTCGAAGTCGGTGGACCTGGTGCTTGCGATGACGAGCTGGCGCGAACTTCCGGGGAGGTTGAAGAGGGCCGACGTCCCGTTCGCATACATTTCGACGGGCGGCGCATGCGCCTTTGGCGTGGGAACGACGCGGTTCAATAGGACAGGCGCATTGCGGGACATGGCCGAAGCGTGCAGGGCGGACGGCATCCGCAAGGCCGTCGTGATGCACTGCTATCGCCTCACCAGCCTGGCGGAAAAGGCGTTCACGGCCGCCGGGATCGCGGTGGAGCGGAAAATCTTCGGAACGGTCGGACGCGACGGCGACTATTCGGAAATCGAGCAGGCGGGCCTCTTCGGGTTCCGCCGGATGATTGAATCCGGCGCCATAGACAAGGACACGATCTACTACTTCGAGGACGACTACCTGGCGCGCGGCGCCCTGATGGCGATGGCCCTCGCCGGACTTCACGCGCCGGAAGACATCCGCGTGGCGACGCTCGCCAACGCCGGCTTTCTCCCCGCCTATGACCGCAACCTCACGCGCGTTGAAATCGACCCCGTGGAGGCCGGCAACGCGGCCGCCGACGACGCCCTCGCCTTTCTCAAGACGGGCCGCTACCCCGATGGTAATTCCATCGGCTACAGGTTCGTGCAAGGTTCAACTTTCAACTAATCCAAGGAGTGATTCCATGACAAAAACTGCAGTCGCATTCTGCATCGCCGTTGCGGCGGCTTCCGCCGTGAACGCCGCGTCGAACTACGTCGTGCCGTGGTATGCCAACCCGGCCACCACGAACGTCACCTACGACGCCGGTACCATCCCGGCCCAGAACGAGTCCGCGGCACCCATTTCGACCGCGTGGGCGACGGTTTCCGGAGACGCCAATGTCGCCGGGAAAATGATTCTTGCAAAGCGGATGAGCCACGAAGACTATTTCCGCCCGCGCCTCTACGTCCTCGCGGACGACGGGACGGTCGTCATCTACACGCTTTCGCAAAACCTCTCGTCCATCGTCTGGACGACCGTTTACACTTCGGCCGACCTCATCGCGCGCGTCAACCACAATGGCGGCTCGCTCGCAACCGGGCAGATGGTTACGGCGCTTGAGATCGCAGACGCGGACGGAGCAGTCGCGTTCGTCGGGTTCAACGGCTCAGCCGTTCGCGTCGCCCTCGCGAACAAGACGCCGTCATGGACCTACTACGCCGCCGGCGCGACGGGGAACCCAAGCACGAACGACGTGCCGTGCATCTCCGACGGCCGCTGGGCGATCCACTGCTACCAGCTGTCTGGCTCGCAACTCACGGTCGGCGCGACATGGAGCGATGAATCCACTACGGCCTACGCGAACGCCTACCGAGGAGAATTCCTTGACCTTTCGGCCGGGAAGGCCGCCAACGGCAGCGGAACCACCACGATATGGCAGTATGGTTGCTCGCTGAAAGACGGCGCACGCGTAATCCTGCTGCCCGTCGGAACCGGTGTACCAGGGAACAAGGGTTTGCAGCAACTCAACCCGGAAGAACTGTTTGTGACCTCTTCCACGCTTACTAAAATCAATGACTGGAGCGCCAACACGCAGAAGCGGCTGGTTCTGGATACGCCGAAACTGGCAACCGTCGGTAAATACGGCTTTTCCGGCTCTTCCGGGACTCGCGGCGAGGCGACAGACTTCGCCGACTTCTACGTTCCAGCCCTGACAACGATCGGCGAGGGCGCGTTCCAGCGGCATCTGGGAACCGGGGCGCTCTCCCTGCCGTCTGCCGCGTCCATCGGAAACAAGGCGTTCTTCGGATGCGACTGCATGCAGGAGGCGCTGCTCGCTCCTGAAAAGAACACGCTGACTTCTCTCGGTTCGCAGGCGTTCGCCGCCGAGGGTGCCGTCGGCAGTCTGAAGCGAGTGACGCTCGGATGCGCGGAAGGGTTCACCTGCTCCGCGGCAAACGCATTCGCCAAGCAACCTCTGGAGGTCATCACGTTCACAGGCGCGGTGCCGTCGTTCACGGCGGCGACGGCCTGGCCGGACACGGCGGCGAACACGATGGTCTTCGCCATCCCCGAAGGAGTCGCAGCCTGGGAAGCCATCGCGGCGGCGGCGACGCCTCTCTCGGCAGCTGAGCGCAAAGCATGCCACGCGGCGCATCCCGACTGGCCGATTCCCTTCGCGACGGTGGCGGCGACTGTCTTCAAGTCGCAGTATGCGCAATACCTTGCATACACTGGGGGCGATACAGGCGTTTCGCTCATCGTCGAGCGCAACACATTCTTCGACGACACGGTAAGCATTTCGGCAGATTGGGCGCCTTTCGCCGACGGGACCTATCCCAGGGGCACCGTCGCGACGGTGACGGCGACTCCGAACGCGACCGGAACATTCCGCAAGTGGTACGGCGACGTTCCGGGCGGCGTCTGCACGGACACCTCGGTTTCGCTGACACTCGATGACGACGCATGGCTCTACGCCCGCTTCGTCCATCCATGGACGCTCTCCGCGGACAAGACGACCATGTCCGACGGAAACTTCACGGTCAATTGCTCCGTCGTTAGCGAATCCGCGAAGACACTTCAGGTCGGAATTGACTACAAGAACGGCGTAGGCGGAATCTACGCTAACGACGATGGTACCGGAATTCTCGATCTTGGCGGCTCCATAACTCAATCCGGCGACTCTGAGGTCTGGACAATAGTCCAACTCGCGTCCGGGGACAAGGCATGGAATTCCCCGAGCAGCGGAAAGGTGACGGGATTCCTCACGCCAGGGACTCTTTCAAAAGCATATTCCAACAATTCGACGAAGCCGTTCAACGGCAATGGCAGTTACGCGACTGTCGTCATCGACGAGCCGAACGCAAGCTGGACCTGGACGCAGAACTGGTATTTCAGCCAACCTGAACTTGCCAGCCTCGTGCTGCGAATCCCTAGGCTGTCTTCGATGACAGGAGATTACTGCTTCAACAAGGTGCTCGGCAGCCAGACGAAATTCGACTGGTGGGATTTGGGCGCCCTCTCGGCCCTCGGCGCGAATTCCCTGAAAACCGGAAGCAATGCTTCGGATCCTCGTCTCCCCGCGTCCGGCACCCTGTCGCTTCCAAGCTTCCGTTCCGTCACAGCGGCGGAGTTCCAGAGAATGCCGAACGTCGAGGAATTTGTCCTGGGGGGCAAGAACAAGGCGACGACTGTGACGAACATCGCGGCAAACGCCTTCGCCTACGACATTTCGCTCCGCAGGCTCGTCCTTCACGCCGACGCCGGGATCGTTGTCGGCGTGACGCCGTTCGCGAACGGGCGGACGCCAGACGAAATCGTCTTCACCGGCGCGCCGCCGCGCGATGCGTCGGTTCTCGCCAATCTGCTCTCCGGAGTCTCGTCAAGCGACTCGCCCGTCATTATCCGCATTCCGAGGGGTACGACGGCTTGGCAGGGCGCAGTCGGCATGGACCACGCGCCGACGGCCGCCGAAAAGGCGCTTGCCGGCGACCAGTCGGGCCACGTGTTCGGCGTCGTTCGCGGCGAAAACTCCGGGACGCCGTTTGTCAAGGCGCTTTGCATCTGGGACGAAGCGCCAGAGGCTACGGTCCTGTACATCCGCTAGCATGAGACTGGCAATGAACCGCCCGCTTCTCGACTTCGCGGCATTCGCCGCGCTTGCCTCCGCCTCTCAGGTCACCCCGGCGTTTTCCCCCGGGCCAAACTTGTTGACAAACCCGGAGTTCGCAAGCGTAAACGGCGTCGATGCCGACGGGTGGCAGCACTTTGTGCAGCACAGCACAAACGCCGTGATGCGCATCGTGCCCGTCGAAGGACAGCCTGGAATCAAACAGGCCGTGGAGATGTACTTCACGGACATGGACCGCGCTGTCCAGACACGCTACAAACAGGACGTCCCCTTCGAGACGAACACCGTCTATGAACTGGAATACTCCTATCAAAGCGAAATGGACGGTGCGCTCAAGGCCGATGTCCTGATGACCGGTTCCGGTCCGATGTACCGGTCGTTTTTCAACATCCCGTCCGGCAAATGGACGCGGGTTCGCCGATTCTTTGCGACGCCTGAGGGAATCCTGACAAAGGAGGGGAAGATATTCCTCGTGCAGAACCGCTCGACGGTGCCGATACGCTACGCAAACGTTTCGTTGCGCGCGACCGACATCCCCGTCGAGGATGTTGCCCGTTTCCAGCCGTCGATTTCCGTGCACAGCGTGTCTGCGGACGACCAGCTCGTTCTCCCAGGCGGAAACAAGGCGACCGCCGACTTCGTCGTCCACACCGACTGCGACAGGCCGGACATCCGCTACGAGGCGTTCTACATCAACGGGACAAACGGCGTCTTCGACGTGTCCGTCTCAAATCTTTCCTGCCATGTGCCGATGTCGGCCGTCACGGATGGCAAGACGAAACTATACGTCGCCATGAAGGATGGGGACACGCTCATCAACTGGGCCACGGCCGAGATCGAGAAGATTCCCGAATCGGCCATGCCGAAGGGGAACCTTCTGCCGGAGAACCCGAATGTCGTCAGGACGCCGACCGGCGAGCCTCTTTTCGTCATCGGCATGTACAGCGTCAACGAGGATAAGCAGGACTGGCCGATGGTGGAGCTGCGCCGGAACGGCTTCAACACGCTGCATTCCTACTACGCATGCGGAAGCTGGAACAATCCCGAAAAAACCGACGCCCTTTTGGAACGCGCCCGCATCAACAAGATGTGGTGGATGGTCGACATCCCGCACTCCCTGGCCGAACAACCGGGAAACGGGGAGAACCTTGGGAAATGGTTCGAGCGGTTCGACAAGCCTTCGGCGACCCTCTTCTTCTACACCGATGAGATGTACTCCATCCGCAAGACGTCAATGTCGCTTTTCGACATGACGCGCAAGGCCATGGTGTCCGCGACAGGCGGACGGAGGCAGTGGATCGCCTATGAAGGGCCTGAGACATTTCTGGCGCCCTATCTGGACGGACTGCTCTGGAATTTTGCATCGCCTAGCATGGTGAAACTCGCGCGTATCCGCATGGGACAGGACAAGATCCTCATTCACTGCTTCGGCCAGAAATACCGCTCCGAACTGGAAACGCCGGTCGATCCCGCCGAAATCCGCTATAACTTCTTCATGCCCGTAGTCCTGGGCGCGCGCGGCGTTTTCTACTGGGAATACTCGACCCTCAAGTGGCGTCACAAATACCGCGACGAACTCAAGGCGATGCTCTTCGAGAACGCCCGGGAATTGTCGACGCTTGCGCCGCTGATCCTCTCCGACGAGCCGTTGCCGGCCGATGCACCGCGCGTGGCGTCCAATGCGGCGGACGGCTCCGTCTATTCGGCAGTTTTCGCGAAGGGAGGCGAGGCCGTGGCCATTGTGGGCAGGGATTGGAACGCCGCGGGCGCCGCGGCGTCCTACACCGTCGATCCCTCCGGATTCAAACCTGAAACCGGCGCGAAGCTTTCGGGGAACATCGGCCCCGGCGAAATCGCGGTCCTGCATTGCCGGAAATGAAACTCTCCCGCTTTCCCGTTTTACCGCTTTCGATTGCCGAGGGCATCATCGTGACAAAGACAATCCCGCCGGCGCCAATCCCCGACGCCCCGCACATCTTCTCCATGTCGTGCAAGGTCACGGCCGTCAATGGCGAATTGGCTTCGCCGGAAGGTCGCGAGAAGGCCATCGACTGGTGGCGCAAGTTCGGCTTCACGAAACTCTGGCTTGAAACCTACCGGCATGGCGAATGCGTGTCGACGGAGCGGCTTGTCGAAGCGCGGGACGCCTTTCGCGCCGCAGGATTCGAGGTCTGCGGCATGATCACGCCGACGATGCTCAACGATGTCGCTCCCGACAAGGGAGAGGCGCAGATGGTTGTCTGCTGGAGCGATCCCAAGGCCCGCGAAAGGCTGCGGGCGGAGGTGGCCCGAGCGGCGGGGCTGTTTGACACGGTGATTCTGGACGACTTCCTCTTTTCGACGTGCGGAGACGACTGTGCGCGTTGTGTGCAGGACAGATTCGCTCGCGGAATCGCCGACTGGGGGGAGTATCGGCGAACGCTCATGTTCGAGGTCTGTGCGCGCGATATCGTGGCCGTGGCGAAGGATGCGAATCCGGGTGCCCATTTCATCATCAAGTTCCCGTGCTGGCATAGACGCTACGGCGAGCGCGGCTACGATCCCGCGTGTCAGGCCACCCTTTTCGGCGAATGCTGGGTCGGCACCGAGACTCGCGACGCCAACCCTGAACCGCTTCAGGCTTGCTGGATCATGGCGTGGATGGATTCCATTACTGGCGGCAAGTGCGGGGGCGGGTGGTATGACGCCTTGGACTGCACCCCGGAGAAGTTCGTCGAACAAGCATATTACACAGTTCTCGGCGGGGCAAGGGAATCGCTTGTCCATTGCTACGACTACCTGCTGGCGGATAATCCGGGCCGCACGCCATTCGGCGAAAAGGCAAACAGTCCAAGCGCCTGCCGCGAGGCGTTCGAGCGCGAGGCGGTGAAGCTCCGCGAACTAGCCGGTTTTCTGCGCGGAGCGGAGCGCGGGAAGTTCTCGATGGGCGAGAACGGCGTATCGACGCACGAGTTCCGCAAGGACGGCAGGAGCTTCGTCGCCCGTCTCAATACCAAAGGTGAAACGGTCGAAGGTATTCCCCCGCACGGCTTCGAGATCAAAGAGGCGGAATGACGGCGACGGAGGAACTATCATGCTGATCGGGATTTTCTTTGCGATGATGGTCGGCTTTTCGTGGATCGTCACGGGGGCTGCGGTTGGGCTTGCCGAAAAGCACGGGTACGGGGCATGGCGGCATCAGTTCGTCTATACGTCGATGTACGGGGTGGCGGCGGCGGTAGTTCTCGCCGTGGGCGCAACGCTGCGTCCCGACATTCCGGCCTTTTCGCTTCGGTTCAAACTGCTCCCCGCCCTTTGCATCGTGCTCTGGGGCGTTTTGAGCTACGCGCAGAACCTCTGCGTCGGCGTTGGAATGCGCAACGGCCCGAACGGCATCGTGTGGACTATCGTCCAGAGCGGTTTCGTTTTTCCCGTGGTTCTTGGCTTTGCAACGGGAAACACCCCGTTGACCGGTTTGAAGGCAGCGGGCGTGGTGTGCGTCCTGCTGGGTGTCGTTTGCTGCGGCAGGGCAAGGGGGAGCGATGCGGCGCCGTTCAGGAGAGGCTGGCTCCTGCCGGCGCTTCTTGGTTTTCTCTTCTGCGGACTCAACCAATGCGCCCAGGCGCTCGCATCCTTCTTTCCGGAGGGAATGCGACCGACACCGCTCGTGCGCGTCATTTGCGGAGCCATTGGCGTCATTATGGCTGTTGCCGTCCATCGCGCCGTCGTGCGGTTTTGTCGGAGCGTCCACGTCGGAGAACACCCTGCACCGCAGGGAAAATGCGGGTTTCTGCTGAAAATCTGCGCCGTCAACGCCGTAGTTTTCTTCCTTGCGGGTTTTTGCTTCCACTACAACGCCCTCGACAGGCTTGAGGCGTCCGGGCGAATTTCGGCGGCGAACCCTATCATGCTGGCCTCATGCCTTGTCGGATTCGCCATCTACGGAACCGTTGCGTTGAAGGAAAGACTCACCCTAACCCAATTGGGGGGGACGGCCCTTGCGGTTGCCGGAGCCGCCTTCATTGCCGCATGAGCGACAGACCATTCGAGTGCTTTGGATAGGGGAACATGACATGACTAGCGAATGCAATGCGCCGCCTCGGCGACCGCGCTGTCTTCGTGGCGGCAAACCTCACCGCCGCACCGGTGGAGTTCCCATCCGGCGTCAAGCCCGTCACAGGCGTGTCGCCGCTCCTCGCCGACGGCGGCGAAATCACCGCAGATGGCCTCTGCCGCCTTGGCCCCTACGGATTCATCGCTGCCGAACCCGCTTCCGCCTGATTTGAGCGCATTTGCATTTTCATTTGTGCCATTTGTGAACAATTGGAGTTTGTGTCATTGAAAATGCCGTCAACAGGAAACCGTCCCACTCTTCGTTACTGGCCCCTCGCGGGCGGCGTTGTCGCGTTCGCCTCCTTCGCCGTGGCCGGGTTGCTCTATCCCGGCGGGGGTTACAACCCCTTCCTACAGATGCTGTCGGCGCTTGGGGAAATCGAGGTGCGTGGCGTCCGCAACCCCGCGTGCCACTACTGGTTCATGGCCGGGATGTTCCTCTCCGCCGCTAGCGTCGGCCTAGTCTGGTGCGCTCTCGTTCGGCGCAATAGGGGATGGAGGCGCATCTGCATCGCCCTTGGCGGGGCCGTCGATTCCGCCGGTCTTTGCACGATAGCCGTCGTGCCATTTGACGTCAACGGAACGATCCACAACATTGGATGCACCCTCGCCGTCGCCGGCGGGGCGGCGGTTCTCGCCGCGACTATCCGCCGCCGATGCACCGACATCGCTTGGGCCGTGTGGTTCGCCGTCGTCGTGGCGCTCTTCACCCTCTTCCTGAACGTGGACGCGATTCCGTTTTCTCCTTGGGTTCCCACGACCCAGAAAGTCCTTATCGTTTCCTTCGCCGTCTGGGCGGAGTGGCTCGTCTGGAAGCTTTCAGTCTCAAACAGGGGAACATGACATGACTAGCGAATGCAATGCGCGCGTCGGCATCGCGCCAACGCCTATTGGACTCGACGGAATCTGGGAATTCCGATTCGAGGAGGGCAAGTCCATCGAGGAGGTGTCGGACCCCGGCTTCGCGGCCACGGACGCAATGGCGGTGCCGGGATGCTTCGACACGTTGCCGAAGTGGTATCTGAAGCGTGGCACGGCGCTCTACCGTCGCGCTTTCACGATTCCGGCGCCGGTGCCGAACGCATGGCTCGTCATGGACGGCATGGGGCTGCGGGGAGACTTCCGCATCGACGGTCGGCCACTCGGCATCCGCCCCTTCCCGTATGCGCGGCTGGAACTCGAGACCGGCCCGCTTGCGCCTGGACGGCACGAAGTCTTCGCGGCGATTGACAACCGCTTCGACTGGAATACGGTGCGCCTCGCGCGGCCCTACTACGACTTCTACTTCCACGGTGGCTTCTACCACGGCGTGTCGCTCCTTTTCGACAATCGGCGGCTTGTCGTGCGAACCCGCGACTACAGGACCGGCACCGTCGAAATCGATGCCGAGCGCTTTGCCGAACGCGACTTCGCGGCGACGCTCCTGTTCGACGGGAGGAACGAGGTCGCCGCCGAGTTCCGCGATGGACGCGCCACGGTGCGCGTTCCCGATTTCCGCCTTTGGTCGCCGGAGGAGCCGAACCTTCACACGGTGGAGGTGGCGGGGTGTTTCGTACGCTTCGGCATCCGCCAGATCGAGGCGCACGACCGCCGGATATGGCTCAACGGCAGCCCTGTTTTCCTCAAGGGTGTAAACCGCCACGACACCGGTGCCGATTGCGGCCCCGCTACCACCCCGGCGCAGATGCTCCGCGACCTTCAGCTGTTGAAGTCGATTGGCGCCAACTTTGTCCGTGGTGCGCACTACCAACAGTCACCGCAGTTCCTCGACCTATGCGACGCGCTCGGCATCATGGTTTGGGAGGAGTCCCTTGGCTGGGGAAACGGACAGAAATACACCATGTCCGGCGACGGCATTGACGAACTCGCCGACCCCGTGTTTCGCGAGCAGCAGGTGGCGCAGACGCGCGCCATGGCCCGCGCGTCCATCAACCACCCGTGCGTCGTGATCAGCGCGTTCCTCAACGAATGCGAGAGCGGCCGTCCTGAATGCGCGTCGCTCATCGGGGAACTGGCTGCAGCCATCCGCGCTGAGGACACCGGCCATCTCGTGACCTTCGCATGCAACCGCTGGCTTACCGACTTGGCGGGGGAGTTCACGGACATCGCCGCATTCAACACATATCCGGGCACCATCCCCGCCTATCCGGGACTTCCCGCCGAACTGGCCGAAAAGGTGCGCAAAAACGATCCGGACCGCGACCAGGGGGCCTCTGGCATAGACGTGATGGCGCGCCGCTTCCGTGAGCGCTTCCCCGACAAGCCGATCATGCTCTCGGAGTGCGGCGTCGGGGCTTTGCGCGGGCTGCGGGATACTGCGGCGGGCTTCATGAGCGAGGATTTCCAGGAGGAATACATCGGGGACATTCTCGAAACCGTCGAGGGCAATCCCGACATCTGCGGGTATGCCATCTGGCAGATGAACGACAATCGCACATACCATCGCAACAGCCCCGGACAGTCGGCGAAGCAGATGGCCGGCTGGAGCATCGCCGGAATCTTCGACCGCCACCGCGAACCCAAGCTGGCCGTCGAAACCGTGTGCCGTCACTTCACGAGGCATCAAGCTGCTTCTTGCCGCAGCCGAGGCGAATGGGTACGATGCAATTCTGACGAAAGATCTGGCTGACGGTCAGGTTTGCAGCAGCGCCCCCTTGCTTTTCGCTCCGACGACATCGACAAACCCCGCACGTTTTGATTGTTTGAGTGGTTGGGTATTTGGGTGCGCCCTTCTTTCCGCCCGCCGCTCCTCGCACGATCCTCCTCCGGCGCATTCGGGGTCTGTCCCCGTTGCTCCTCGCACGATCCTCCTCCGGCGCATTCGGGGTCTGTCCCCGTTGCTCCCCTCTCCTTCCTGCGCGGGCAAGGGTATCGCTGCGTCGGCCTTGGGGCGGCTCTTCGCGAACAGTCCCGTTGCCGTGCGAAGTGATTGAACCTAAAAAATTCAGTCGGCCACCGCGCGCGAATGCGCGCGAGGCCGACTGCGTTTTTTAGGATTACAGAAACGGCGCCATATAGAGCGACAGATAGACGATGCCGTCCTTTTCGCGGCGGTCGTCTACATCGCCTCTTCGGCAATCTGCTCGATGCGGATCGGGTCGTCGCCCTTGAACTGGTAGACAATCTGGTGGAGCGTCGTGCCGCGGGCGAGAGATGGAACGAACGGGTCGGCCCGGTATTTGGCGAGCTGGGCCACGGCCTCGGCGTATTTCGCCGCAAGCTCCGAGTCGGGTGCGTCGGCCTTCGAACTCTTCAGTTCCACGAGATAGCTGTGCTTCACGTCGCCGAAATAGGTGCGCTCCGGGAAGAGGGCGAAGTCGCAGTAGCCCCGCGAGAGTTCCATCTCCGGCCGCGCGAGATAGAAGTTGATGTGCCCGAACTCGCACTGCATGTAGCCCTGGACGCGGATCTCGCGGTCGATGGAGCCGCGCACCGGCTGCGTGTCCTTGAGGTCGGCGGCCAGCCGCTCGAAATACGGCTTCCATTCACCCCGGTACGCCATGGCTCCCGCGAGCTTCCCCAGCGCGAACCAGCTTGGTATGCGGGTGCGCTTGTACGCGCCGCGCAAATAGCCGAAAAGCTGCCTCTCCACGCAGGCGTTCGGGATTTTGAAGACGGTCTGCCCCTCTTCGCGCCCGGCCATCGAGAGGATGCCGTAGTAGTGGAAGAGGGAGCGGAAGTTCGCCTCGTCGGCGATTTTCTCGGCCGGGAAGGATTCCACCAGGTCGAAGGATATCCTTCCCGTGGCGGCGAGTTCCTCCGTGAGCGGAAGGACATCCTCGATGTTTTCGTTCACGGCGTCGTCGCCATGTCGCTCGCGGAACTGCCGGTGCTGGATGTCCGCGATCGTCTGGAGCTTGTCGTAGTCGGTCTTGATGTTCCGGTCCACCATGTCCTTCGGCGCCTTGCCGGTTTTTACAAGTGCCGAGAGGTGGTATAGAACCATGTCGGAGTTGAAGACCGACTCCTTGCCGATCTGCTCTTCAGAAAAGCAGTAGCCGTCGTACCATGGCTTGAAGGACTGCACCCATTCCGCCGGGTCGCCTTCCATGTATCGGCCAACGCCCTTGAAGTCGGTGTAGATGCGCAGCACCTCCTCTTCGGAAAACCCGAGCATGGAGTTGAAGTCGGGGTCCTGGGAGATGTTGGTGGCGATGTTGAAGCCGCTCGTGAGGTCGTCCATCGTGACGGGCGAGACTCCCGTCATGTAGATGCGGTCGAACGCCGCCTTGAAAAGTTTGAACCAGGATCTGTAGAAGCCTTCTCCGTGCGTGATGTCGCGATACGGCTTGTTGCCTTCGGCCCGGAGCATCTGGTTCGTGAAGTTGTCATACTCGTCAAGCATCAGATAGAGCGGGAACCCCATGCGCTTTGCGGCTTCGACGACCGTGCTGAATTTCGCCTGGGCGGAGAGCCCCTTCAACGATGCGGTGAATTCCGTCCCGTAATGCTTCTCGTAGAGCATTGCGAAACTGTCGAGGCAAACACAGAGATACTCTTCGAAGCGCTGTTGCAACGTGGCGTTCGGGGAGGAAATGATGCAGGAGAAATCCAGGTAGAGCACCTGGTAGCGGTTCTTGTTCTCCGTCGGGGTCTTCGCGATTTCGAGGCCGCCGAAGAGCGCGTCGAAATGGTCCTTCTCGGCGACATCGTAGTAGCAGCGCAGCATGCTGGCCATGAGCGACTTCCCGAAGCGGCGCGGGCGTACGAAAAACAGGAACGACCCCGCCTGCTCCAGAAGCGGAATGTAGCCTGTCTTGTCGATGTAGTAGTAGCCTTCGTTGCGGATTCGCTTGAAGTCCGCGACGCCGTAGGGGATTTTGAGGTTGTCTTTCATGGCCGTTTCCCTTTCGCGGCCCGCATTCTAGCAAAACGCCGCCAGAATTGCAAAAAAGCCGAATCGCTCGGGGCCGCCGCGCGCTGTCCCATCGCGGAGATTTCGACATATCTGCTTTCCACGGTCTCCGCGACGCCGGGTCCGAAGCGGAACGGCTGGTCGGCCCCCTTGCCGGCTAGGCGGTTGCCGTCCAGGACGGCGCGGCCCGTGAACGGGACATGGAAGTCGAAGAACGTGTTGCGCATGTCCTCGATGTCGTTGTCGCGGACGACGAGCGTGTGCGCCGGGCCGCACTCGCCCCAGTAGCCGACGAGGTCGTCGTGGTAGATGGCGCTGTTTCCATTGCGCAGGCGGTTGCGCTCGAACAGGATGTCGGCGTAGGCCGAAAGGCGGATGTGCAGGAAGTCGTGGAAATGGTTGTCGTGGATCCAGACCGCCGGGGCATGCGAGACGTTGGCCACGTCGCATCCGGCCCATGATTCGGGGATCGCGCGGTCGAAGACGATGGAGGCGCGTTCCGCGTCGCGTCCCGGCTTCGGAAACTCCGAAACGACGGCCCTTCCGAGGACTTGCTTTTCCGGCCCCCGGCCGCGCGAGAATTCGACCTTCTCCCCGACGCGATACGGGAAGTAGCCGGCGTAGTTGGGGCGCTGGACGGCCAGTTCGCAGCGGCATCCGTCCGCCGATTCGAGGCGCGTGTAGTTGCCGTGGATGTTCATCACGTCGTCGAGGCCCCAGCAGATTTCCGACTCCGCGATCTCGATGCGCCCCTTCGTATCGACGAGGAAGATGGCATCGGCCGTGAGCGAGACGTGCGCGCCGTCGTCCGGGCGGACGTTGTAGCGCAGAATGCGGACGTTTTCGCACATCTCGGCCACGACGCCCATCGCGACGCCGCTGCGCACGTCCACGTCGGCGACCTCCACGTCGCGGCAGTCGGAGAGCGCCATCAGCGAGCGGTTGCGGTCGCTCGCGAGCAGGAGGCACAGCGGCTCGTCCAGCGGAAACGAACACTTGCCCGCGTTCTTCGGGTGGGAGTCGTCGAAGTAGCGGAAGAACACCTCTCCCCTACCCCGGTCCTCGGCAGCGACCGGGTAGAAGGTCGAGGCGAGCGCGTCCTTGTCGAGGCGGCATCCGGGCGTCGCAAGGTACTGGATCTGGCAGTAGCGCAGGGCGTGGACGGAGATCACGCGATCGCGCGAGTCGAAGCGACCCTCGTCGAGATCAAAGAAGAGGTCGCCGTCCTTCACCTCGTAGGGCGCGCTCCCGCCGGCAAAGCGGCAGAGGAAGCCTTCGTCGTTCTTCTCCACGATCGTGAACTCGACGAGTGGCAGACGGTGGACGCGCGAGGTGAAGTTTCGAATTGCCACGCCGTCGCACCGCTCCGCAACGAACGGGAACGCCTTGCCGTGAAAGACAAAGGACGAGCCTCCGCCGTCGATCGTTATGTCCTTCAGGCCGTCGAGGTGGAACACCGCCTTCTTCCACCCGGTGGAGCTGCCCGCCGAGGCGAGGAAGACATCCTCGGCGCCATCCTCGAAGAAGTGGTATTCGCCCTTGGCGAAGCGGAGCGTCCCGCCGTCTTCGAGCCGCGCCACCGCCGCCCGAACGCCGGGCGTCGCGTTGCCCTCCACCGGCGACACCTCGACAACGGTGCCGGACGAAGAGCATGCCAGAGTCAGTCCCGCCATCATGCAAGCCTTCATTCTCCCGAAAATGTTCATGATTTGCTTTTAACACAGGCCATTAAGTCACGGAGTCGCAGTCCACGGCCACGAGGCCCATCGCGACGCGACGCAGACAATTCTACCCGCTGCCCGCCGCCGAAATACGAACTATTTGAAAAAAGAGTTACCCGCCAGTTCAAACGGAGCTAACTTTCGCAAACCGCGAACGAGCATGTGCCCAGTCGGCAAGAAACGCGGCGGCCTTTCGAGAGCCGGTGCGCGCGGCGTGTTCGCGCAGCAGCGCGAGGAGACACGCTTCGTCATCGCTCCCCTTCCCCTCCGGATACAGATCGACGGAGTCGAGATTGAGCGCAGGTCGAGGTCTCCCGCTTCATCGACGACGTAGGCGACGCCGCCGGTCATTCCGGCTGCGCCACGCCATGGGAGCGCGCTTCCAGCCCGCGACATGTCCTG
>DJYI01000064.1 GCA_002448475.1 Verrucomicrobia bacterium UBA6982 | reverse complement strand
GCGCCGTGGTACTTCGGCATGCCGCTCGCGGGCTTCGGCGACGCCTGGGCGCAGGTGGAAAGCGAAGAGGGTTTCGCCGCGCCGTTCGGACTCTGCTTCGCCGAGCGGCGCGCGCCGGGATTCAGGATCGCGTACGACGGGCATCCCTGCCAGTGGAACGGACCGAGCTGGCCGTTCGCGACGTCGATCGTCCTCACGGGGCTCGCCAACGCGATCGCCGAGGGGTCGTCCGGCGACGTCGGACGCGAGACGTACGTGAAGCTCCTTCACCAGTATGCCGCGCAGCAGGTGCGCAGGACCGAAGACGG
The DNA here is from genome assembly GCA_002448475.1 of Verrucomicrobia bacterium UBA6982. Classification (GTDB taxonomy): domain Bacteria; phylum Verrucomicrobiota; class Kiritimatiellia; order RFP12; family UBA3636; genus UBA3636. Next base: position 2,391 of record DJYI01000064.1, on the reverse strand, counting down.
AAAGGCGATTCCGTGGATTGACGAGAATCTCGATCCGTTCACGGGAGTGTGGCTCTCCCGCGCGATACTGCACGCGCAGGGTAAGAAGGACGAGCGCGGAGAGGACTACAACCACTCGACGTTTGCGGACCTTGTGATCTCGGGGCTCTGCGGCCTTCGTCCGCAGCTTGACGGGGCGCTCGAGATACGTCCGCTCATTCCCGACACCTGGGATTTCACGTGCCTCGAGAACGTGCATGTGCGCGGACGTAACATTTCGCTCTACTGGGACCGCACCGGCCGCCGGTATGGCAAGGGCGCGGGATTCTCCGTCTGGGCGGACGGGCGGGAGGTCCATCGTGCCGGCGCTCCCGCGCCGTGCCGACTGTTCGATCCGCGTCCGCTCACTGCGGGCTGGGAGAACAAGGATCCGAATCGCAAGGAGTTTCCGACGGAAGGTGTGATCTGGCGCGCCGCGGGTTGCGCGGATGCCGCGTTTTCGGTAATCAGGGCCGGCGGGGCCGAAGGAAGCGTCGAGGTCAAAAACGGCGTCGTCAGGATCGTCAAGACTAACGAAAAGGGCTATCTGATAGTCGAGGGGCCCGAATTCGCGACGGCGGAACCCGACCAGTCCGTGCGCCTTTCGGCGGACGTGGCGGTCTCGGGCTCGAACGGCGACTACTGCCACGGCTTTCTGCGCGCGCACGGCAGGAAGCCCGGATACGGCATCTCCGAACTTTTCGAGAAGGACTACGCGGGCGGAGGCATTCCCGAATCGCTGGGCCTCCCGAATTCGCCGCGCGGCCAGACGTACCGCAAGTACGCGAGCGAGGTTGCCCATGACGGCGTGCTGACGCCGGCGATCGTCGTCGCGGGCAATCCGTCGGTCAGCGTCTGGTCGAACTGGTCCGTCTCCTCGCTCAAGGCGGAGAAGCAGGCCTGGGGCAGGAAGTACAGCACCTGGGGCGTGCCGCGCGAACGGGACCGCATGGATGAAGCCGCGTACGACCGCGGGCTCGCGGCGGACGTGCAGCATACGGCGAAGGTCGTGAAGGGGAAGTGCGGACCCGAACTCCGGGTCGACGGACGCGCCGTGCAGCCCGTCATCTACAAGGGACGCCACTGCTCTGTCGAGCAGATTCCGCCGCCGGAGCTGTTTGCCGGACACACCGTCACCAACGCGCACATTCCGCTGATGGTGAAGGACATCCGCCTCGGCCGGGTGCCGGGATGCCGCGGATACTGGACGAAGGACGGATTCGACGCTAAGGGTGCCGTGCGCGAAATCAAGGACTCCATGCGCCTCGTGCCGGACGTCCCGTTCGTCCTTGCGATCGGCTGCAACGCCTATCCGGAATTCGCCGAGAGCGAGCATCCGGACGAGGCCTGGCGCCACAAGGACGGGAAGGTCGTGCTCGGCAACAGCGGCAGCTGCGTCGCCTCGTACGTCATCCCGACGGCGGGCGCGAAGCTCTGGCCCTGGCCGTCGTATTCCTCGCGCGCCTGGCGCGACGGCGTCAAGCGCTGCCTGAAGTCGCTTGTGGCGGAACTCAAGGCGCAGGGACTCGACAAGCGCATTGTCGGAATTCACACGTTCGGCTATCAGGACGGACAGTTCTCCGTGTGCTATCCCGACTATTCCGCGCCGGCGAAGGCGGAGTACGCGGACTTCTGCCGCGAAGGGGGGCACGTTTCGACGAACTACGAGTTCTTCTGCAAGCAGACGGGGCTCAGGGCGCAGGAGGAGTTTGCGCGCGAGTTCAGGCGTCTCATGGGCAAGGACGTCGTCTCGATCATGTGGTGCCAGTCTCCGCACCGCGCGAATGCCGCGACGTCGTGGAACATCGGCGAGTTCCTGCGTTCGGACGCGATGGATATCCTCGTCGCACAGCCGAACTACGAACGGCGTCGTCCCGGCATAACCGGCGCGAACCGGCTTCCCGCGGCGTCCTTCCGTCTGCACGGAAAGTTCTTCTTCGAGGAACTGGACTTCCGCACGTATGCGATGGTCGAGCCGTGGTCCGGTCCGTCGTCGGCGATCGGCCTCGGACAGGCCTCGGACTTCGGCATGTGGCAGAGCATTTTCCGCAAGGATGCCGGCGTCATGGTCGCGCAGGGCATGGGCTGGTGGTTCTACGACATGGCGAACGGCTGGTTCTCCGCGCCGGAAATCGTCGACGACATCGCAACCGCGCTCAAGGCGGATGCCGCGGAGCGGCGTGCCGGGCGGACGGACTGGAAACCCGGCGTCGCGCTTGTCGTGGACGAGGCGGGGCTCCTCGGCTGGGCGGACGGCATGAAGTTCCTGCCGCGTCCCGCGGACTTCAGCTATGCCGACCAGCTGTTCCTGCTTGCGCGTTCCGGCGTGCCGTTCGACAGCTATCTTCTCGAGGACGTTCTCGGGAATCCGGC
>DJYI01000068.1 GCA_002448475.1 Verrucomicrobia bacterium UBA6982 | reverse complement strand
CAAACTTCCGAGAAGGCCCGCTATGCGAAGTTGCTCCTTGAACGACGGAAGATACAACGGAAGGTCCTTGATTGATGAATCGGAGAGGTAATAACGTTGGCCGCTCCCACCGGCGTTTCTGGATAAGTAGTCGGAAACATAGCGGGTGCGAAGGAGTGCATTGAGGTAACGCCCGTCGAGTTGTCCGGCAAACGGAGAAATCAAAGCACAATGATAACCCAGAATGACATCTTCAAAATCATCGGCAATAAAAGCAGGATGCCCGATGTCTCCTCTGGTTTCGCTGTCCTTCGTAAGGGCAACCTGTCCGGAACGAAGGCGAAAACGACGGATTTCTTCTTCTCGCGCACTCGCGGTCATGAATCCTTGACGCATTTCGCCCTTGATTGTCCAATTGTAGTAAACATCGGTGTAGTTGCAGAGTCGGACGGGGCGTTCCCCCGGAATTGTCTTCTTGTCAACGCCGCTAACAAACACGTCAGCGACTTTTCCAAGCGTGCATTTCGTTCGATTGTTGACTGGTTTCGTAGCTTCTAAAGTCTTCATTTCATCGACATGAAATTAACTCGTCACAAACTTGGCAAACTATTGACCGTCACTCGCGGAGCATCACTTCCCGGCACGGGATACGCCGACGAGGGGCGATATCTGCGGCTCACGCTGGCCAACTTCAAGGAAGAAGGCGGATTCAAAGAATTTAAATCGACAGAGGGCAAGTTCTTCACGGGAGACTTCAAGGAGAAGTTTCTCATGAAGCGGGGCGATCTCATCACGCCGTTGACGGAGCAAAGTCCCGGGCTGTTAGGAAGCGTTGCGTTCATTCCTTGCGACGATTTATACATCCAAAGCCAAGACGTTGGACTGATCGAATGCGACGAGGCGAAGATTAACAAGAGATTTGCCTACTACCTGTTTCTCACGAAATCCGTTCGCGAGCAGATTGCCGCCAAATCGCAACAGACGAAGATTCGGCACACGTCGCCAGAGAAGATCGAGGATGTAACCGTGGACATCCCCGACATGTCCGATCAATTTCGCATAGCGGGCCTTCATGGAACGAAGCTCAGTTTTGCGAGTTGAGCGGCGATTTCCGCATCAAGGGCGGCGCCGCGGGCGTTGAGATCGGCGAGGTTCTTCTGCGCGTCGGCAAGACGGGCCTGGAACTCCTCTTCGGTGATGTCGATGTGTTCGATCTTGATGTCGAAGTACTGTCCGGCGGAAAGGGAGTAGCCCTTGGCCTTGATTTCGTCGTGGGTGACGACGACGGAAAAGTCGTCGACGGCCTTGCGCTCGAGGAAGGTCGAGACAATCTGCTCGATTTCGAAATCGCGGAGACGCTTGCGGGTGTTGTTGCCGTCCTTGTATTCTTCGCCGAGCTTGGAGGCGTCGGCCAGGACGACTTTGTCGACCTTGCGGGAGTTGTCGAAGAAGAGGACCGAAACGTTTGTGCCGGTGGTGGCGAAGACGTTGGACGGCATGGACACGCAGCCGTAGACGATGTGGCGGTCTACGACGTGCTGCAGGATCTTCTGCTCGATGCCGCTCTTGGCCGTGATGAATCCGGTCGGGACGACGATGGCGCCCTTGCCGTTCTCCGAAAGGGAGTTGAGGAGATGCTGGATGAAGCACAGGAAGATCTTCATCTTCGGCTTGTCCGGATTGATCTCCTTCGGGGCGTTCGGAACGCCGGCCCAGAAGCGGCCCGTCTTTTCGACCGCCTCGCGTTCGTCGGGGAAGTCGAGCTTGAAGGGCGGGTTGGAGATGACACGGTCGAAGGTGCGCGGCGTGCCGTCGGTGCCGAGGTGTCCGGGGTGCAGGAGCGTGTTGCCCTGGACGACGTTGCGGATTGAGTGGGAGAGGTTGTTGAGGATGAGGTTGAGGCGGAGCATCTGCGAGGACTTCTGAGAGACGTCCTGCGAGTAGATGGTGCAGCGGTCCTCGCCGACGGCGTGGGCAAGGGCCATGAGGAGCGTGCCGGAGCCGGCGGAGGGGTCGTAGCAGGAAACGCCGCGCAGGTCCTTGTCGCCGCCGACGAGAAGCCTGGCCATGATTTCGGCGATGGAGCGCGGGGTGTAGTATTCCGCGTATTTGCCGCCGCCGTCCTTGTTGTAGTCCTTGATGAGATACTCGAACATCGTCGCGAAGAAGTCGTATTTCTGAGAGAAGACGGGTTCGAAGTTGGCCTTGGGGTCGGCGATGCGGCGCATCAGCGAGCGGGCGAAGTCGTCGCGCTTGGCCGGGTCGTTGACCGTGTTCGCGATCAAGGCCGGGTCGAAGACGGAGATGCGGGTCCTCTCGTCGGTCGCGATGGAAAAGATGTCGGCGTTGAGGAAGGCGATTTCCTTGAGCGTAGCGTCGAAGAGCGCGGCGAAATCCGGCTGGTTCATCGCGTTGAAGAGGTGCGCGACGGTCAGATGGGGCTTGAGGCGGGGCGTGGACGCGGACAGGTAGGAGAAGAGATCCTCGACTTCGTCCTCGGTGAAGTCGTCGTAGGCGGAGTCCCAGGTCGTGGCGGCGGAGAGGCGGGGGCCGTAGACGCGGGCGCGCTTGGCCTCGTAGCCGAACTTGTCGTTGAAGTACTTGTAGAGGAATACCTGGACGATGATCTTGTATTCGTTGCCGTCGTTACCGAGCCCCGCGGCGCCGCAGGACTGCTTGAGGGCGTCGATGAGCTGCTTGGTGGACTGGGCGATGTCTTGGTCGTTCATGGTGAGAATGCTTGAAAGAGGCTAGCCGGCGAGTTGACGGTGGCGAAGGAGGTATTCGTCCGCGATGAGACGGCGGATGTATTTCCGGTCTTCGAGCGAGGCCTGGATGTCCATGTCGAAGAGACGGTCGCTCACGTCGCGGAGGACGTCCTGGTAGAAGGTGTGTTCGTTCTCAAGGACGAGATTGCCGCCGTTCCAGATGCGCTCGTCGATCATGGCCTTGATCTTGTTCAAGTTCGACATGATCTCGGTTTCCCGCTTGGAGATGACGGGCTTCTCCGGCGGGATGGTTCGTGCGGCGTTTTCCTCGGCGATTCGCTTGTGGATGCGGACGAACCGCTCGTCACCGTGGTAGTGGAGCCGGAGGGCGTTGTTCGCAGCGTTGATCTTCTTGATGCGGACCATGACCTGGTCCATGTAGCCGATGGCCTCCTTGGCTTCGGCGACGCTGGCCGGCGCGAAGCCGCGCTTCTGGAAGAACTCGCGGAACTGCTCGGAAAGACTGACGTACGCCTGCTCCTTGTGGTCGAAGTTCGCCTCGAATTCGCCGCGGACGGCGTGGTAGCGGTCTCGGAGGTCGTTGTAGAGGAACTGTAGCTCCTCGGTTCCGACCAGACGGAACCGGAACTCCATTTCGTCGAGGGCCTGGTTCACGATAGCGGTAACGGCGGGGGAGTCGGAGGTGTTCTGGACAAGATTGATCCGATCGATACGGCGTTCGACCTCGGCCAGGAGGCGCGGTAGCGAATCGGGGGCGAGGGCGGCGACCTTTTCCTTTAGTTCGGGCGAACCGAAGGAACGGACCTGGTTTAGGATCGCCTTTGCCTCGGCAAGGTCTCGACGGAGGGCGAGGAGCGAATCCTTGTTCGATTCGCCATCGAGATGCTGGCGGAACTCCTCGATGTTCTCGGTCGGATAGGCGAAAAGAACGTCCTGTAGGTTCTGGAGCCGTTCCTCGATTTCGGATTGGGACAGTAGGAGAACCTGCGCCGGGTCTGGCGCCCCGGGATCGCCCGGGTCAACGACTCGGCGCAACTCCTGAAGGTAGCGGTTGTTGGTGTCGACGAAGTTCTCGTGGACATCCGCAAAATCGACGATGTAGCCGTAACGGAAGTCGAGGTAGGGACGATTGACACGGGTGAGCGCCTGCAGAAGCGCGTGTCCGTCGAGCTTGCGGCAGAGGTAAAGGCGTTTGAGCCGTGGGGCATCAAAACCCGTGAGAAGCATGTTGTTGACGATCAGGATGTCAATGTCGGCAGTCTTCTTGAACTCGTCAATGCCAGCCTTGCGGGTGGTCTTGTCCCCTTCATCGTGAAGAATGAGGAGAGAACGGAGGTTGGTCTTGCCCGCCGTGCGTCGTTCGGAAAGAAGCCGTTGCAATTGACGGGCCTGCGGATTCGTCTCGCAGACGATCATCGCCGCGGCCGTCTTGCACCCCTGCTGGATCCGGAATTTGCCGAGATCGGGGAGGATGTAGTCGAGAAGCGCGTTGAGGTAGGTCTCGTGTTCGACGATCTGGTGGTGGTCGAGTTGCTTCTTCTGGATTTTGAGGTTGCCGGCGATTTTCTCGACGATCTTTGCGAAATTGTCGCGGTAAACGGTTTCGATGTCCTCCCGGATGAGCTTGAGGGTGTAGCCATCGGCAATGGACTTGTCGTAGTAGTAGGTGTCGATGTAGTCGCCGAAGACGCGCCACGACGCCCGTTCATCGCCGAGGAGCGGCGTTCCTGTCAGGGCGATTTTCACCGCGTCGCGGTCGGCTTCGAGTAGGTTGGCGAGGAAGCTGCCCTTCGGGTTGTAGCCGCGGTGGGCCTCGTCCACGAAGAACACGCGCTGGAGCTTGGTGTTGTATCCGGGCGGTGGCGGAATGGTTGCGTGGTCTTCGGCAAACTTCTGGATGTTTACCACCATGATTTCCGGTTTGCCCTGCGGGTTGCGGAACGGCTCCGGACTCTGGATGTCGGCGAGGAGTTTCTCGCGGGAATCGACAGTCTGGACAACAAGGCCGCGAGACGCGAATTCGTCGGCTGCCTGTTCGAGAAGGTCGAGTCGGTCCACGACGAAATAGAACTTCGGGACGATGCCGCGCGGCGTGAAGAAATCGGTAAGAGCCTTGTGATTATAGTAGGCGAACGCGGTCTTCCCGCTGCCCTGCGTGTGCCAAATGATGCCAGATTTGACGCCTTTCGAGAGCTTTTCGCGGAGCGCGAACGTCGCGAATAGTTGCTGGTAGCGCATGACGTGCTTTTCCAGCGATTCGACCTTCACGCCATCCGGTCGTTCAAATTTGCGTTCCACGTAGGCGAACCCGTATCGAAGAAGGAACAGGAAGCGGCTTTGGGAAAGCATCGAAGTCAGGATGCGATTCGTAGGCGTGTTCGGTTGTTGGTTCGTTTGGAATTCGGCGTCTTCCTTGATCGAAAGACAGTTGCGGTGGACGAGAATGCATTTGAGAACCGCCGGGTCGAGATTCGGGAAATAGCCGGCTTTCTGGAGAATGTCTGGATCCTTTTCGCGAAAAACGCTGAAAAAGGTCCTCTCCTTGGCGATGGTCGCATAGAACGAGCCTTGGATCGGAACGATGTTCTCAGTATCATATTCCTGGTTGTTCGAGAAGACCATCAACTGAGTGACGTTCAAGAAGGAGCGAAAAGCCGGATTTCTGAGACGAGTGTTGATGCGATCGCGCTCCGCGAGAATGCCTTCTGCATTGTTGGGACGTTTTACCTCGATGAAGGCAAGAGGCAGTCCGTTCACGAAACATGTGATGTCGGGCCGGAATTGGTCGTGGGTGTCGGGATTTTCGCAAGTGAACTCCGTCGTGCAGAGCCACGTGTTGTTCGTTGGATTGTCGAAGTCGATGAAGCGGACGCCGCTTGTAGCAGTGACCTTCTTGAAGAACTCGCGTCCGAGGTCGTCGTTCGATGCCGAAGCGAGAAGGTCATCAATGGCGCCCTTGACCTCGGTTGCCGACAGCGTCGGATTCAAGTGCTCGACCGCGGGAACCAGAAACTTCGTCAAGACGTTAGTCTTTGGATCGAAGTCTCCTTCTTCTATGGAGGCAACGTATGAGTACCCCAACCGGCACAAATGCAAGGCCGCCGGAACTTGGACACGCGTGTTTTCGTTGAAGTTGGACATTCGCGGGAATCGGAACTATCGGAAGAAGCGGTATGAATGCGGAAGTGGTTGAAATTATAGCACGCCGACGCGCGAAAGACAAAACCTTTCGCGTTAGCGACAGCGACAACGGGCCGGGATCTCGTCGCCGGGGGGCGCGATCAGGCCTGGAGCTCGTGCTGCAGCTGGAGGAGGCAGGCGTTGGCCGAGGACCAGTGCTTCGCGCCCAGGGCGAGGGCCTGCGCCTGGGCGAGGTCCAGGCCGTCCCGCCGCTGCTGCTGGATTTCCCGCGACTTGTCGGTCGTCATGGTGCCGGCCTCGTCGAAGAGCCGGTCGCGGGCGCCGGCTTCCAGGCCACGGACGCCTCCGGCGATGTCCGGGTGCAGGCTGAAGAGCAGGTCGGTGGCCATGGACATGAACGAGGAGTATTCCTCGGAGCCGTGGATCGCCTTCCGCTCGTCCGCGTCGGTGATCGCCGCGTTCGCCTCGGAGACGAAGCGGAAGAGCTCCTCGGCGAGCTTGGCGCCGTTCCCGTCATTGGCGGCGGCGACGAGGGCGCCGGCGTCGAAGGACGGCACCGTCCGGAGCGCCATCCGGATGTGCGCCAGGTCGATCGTGTGGGCCATGGCCTTGGCGAGGAAGGCCTTCTTCTGCGCCGGATCGAGCGCCGACGAGCCGATTTCGGCGGCGGCCTGGCGGCAGGGCTCCATCCACTCCCCCGTGTCTATTCGGATTTGATAGTCTTCGCCCCGTTCCTGCGCGACGGGTGTCGCGATAGCCGAGGCGGGGTTCCGCCGAAGCGAAAAGAACGACGGCGAAGCGATGGCCATCGCTTCGCCGTCTGTGGAGGCTAGCCCGTCGCCCCCCGGATGCATGTACATCGTGGGGGAGTTGGGGCGCCGCCACATCTACGTGGTCATAGGCTGAATGGTTGAACGGGATTGCGGCCAAAGTCCGCTCCCTTATAACCCGCAGACAAGGAAAGCATACCATGGAATCGGTCAGAAAACACATCGGGGTGGACGTCGGCAAGGAATGGCTCGACATCTGCCATCCAGACGGAACCAAAGAGCATGTCCGGAACAGCAGGAAGTTCAGGCGCCGCCTGATAGAGAAAGCCAAGCACCAGGACGCCATCGTCAGTTTCGAGGCGACGGGTCCGTACGAGGAGGCTCTTGCGGAGGAATGCACGCAAGCTGGCGTAAAGGCCGTGCGCCTGGACGCCTGGGCGACGCGGAAATACGCCGAGTCGCAAGGGCGGATCGAAAAGACGGATGAAATCGACAGCGAGATGATACGCGACTTCGCCGCATCTCTCAAAGCCGAGAAACTGCATCTCGTCAAGCCGGTCTCGCTGGCGCGAAGGCATCTGAAAAGACTCGTCGCCGTCCGCGACAACCTTCTGAAGGCCGTGGCGATCCTGCGCAACCAGCTCGAAGCGCTCGCGGACGACACCGGTCTCCGGCGCGACGTGAATGCGGCGATACGGGCAATCGAACGGAAGATTGAAAAAGTCGAGGCGGAATGCGACGAAGTCATTGCCTCCGATGACGAAATGCGCAGCCTTTCCGAACGTTTCCTCCGCGTCAAGGGCGTCGGGCCGTGCCTTGTGCGCACCGTTCTGGCCTCGTGCGCCGACATCGGGGCGTTCAACTCAAAGTCCATCGCGAAAATGAGTGGAAACGCCCCGATAGACCACCGCAGCTGCACGATTGTCCGCAAAAGCAAGCCAAGGAGGGGCAGGTCGGATCTGAAGAAGGCGTTCTACATGGCGGCCGTGAGCGCCAGCCGCAGCAACCAGGTGCTGCATGGAATCTATCAACGGCTGGTTTCGAGAGGGAAACCGAAAAAAGTCGCCCTGGTGGCTGTGGCGCGACATCTGGCAATCGTCCTGAACTACATTGCCAAATATCCGGACTTCGAGCCGGAACCCGATCAAAGAAGGGGGGAAAGGAAACCGTCGGCGTCACGGCAAAAACCGAAGATGGCGAACTAGTCGGAAGGGCGGAAGTGCCGCACGATGAGACACCCTCCTCCCCGGAAGAGGGCGTCTCCGCATTCTCCGACCGCCATGCGCGGAACCGGCCATGCGCTTGTCGCGACGAAGCGAGGGGGCGCACATTCGGGCCGAGGGATCCCCGCACCGCCCGCAGGGCGTGGGCGGGGACACGGCCCGGGGGCGAGCGGAGCGTCCCCCGAAGCGGGCAGGGCCGCCGCCAGGCGGCCCCATTCAAGGCTAAAGTGCGGGGCGCAAGGCGCACTCACTTCCTGAAACGTCCGAACGGTGCGCGAAAATGGCGGAGTGAACCACGTGTCGCAGCCCGCATGAAAAATTATGGTTGACTCCCCCTTCTGCACGGAACATGCTGAAATGTCACGGGGATGGATGCGGACGACGGGGGACGATTCTACCGGAAACGCCCCGGATGGAAAAGCGGAAATATCGCGACGGGACAGGGTGTGACCAAACTTTGTCAGA
>DJYI01000159.1 GCA_002448475.1 Verrucomicrobia bacterium UBA6982 | reverse complement strand
CGACCGCCATGCAGCGCCGCGCCAAGCGGATCGCCTTCGCTCCCTTGCGCGGATCGTCGTCCATGATGACGGCGTCGGCAGCCTCGATGGCGGCGTCGGATCCGAGTCCGCCCATTGCGATCCCGACGTCGGCTCGCGCCAGCACCGGCGCGTCGTTGAGTCCGTCGCCGACGAAAGCGACGGTTCCGTGCCCGTTCGTCCGCGCCATCAGTTCTTCGATGGCGGCGACTTTTCCGTCGGGCATGAGCCCGGCGCGGACTTCCTCGACGCCAAGCGCGTCCGCGACCCGGCGCGCGGCGGGATCCCGGTCGCCGGTGAGAATCTCCACCAGTGTCACGCCGGCGCGGCGGAGCGCGGAGACCGCTTCCGCGGACTCGCTGCGCGGCGCGTCGGAAAGTTCGATGTGCCCGATGCATCCGCCTCCGGTGGCGACGTGCACCTCCGCGCCGCCCTGAGCGCCGCCCGCGCCAAGGCATTCGGCGCTCCCGGTTTCGTCCGAGACGAAGCGTCCGCCGCCGACTGCGACCTGCCGGCCGTCGACGATTGCGCGGACTCCGCGCCCGGCCACTTCTTCGCTCCCCCCTAGACGCTTCCTGTCTGGAGCCCGGCCGAACGCGCGCAGTATTCCACGCGCAAGCGGATGCGGGGAGTCCGCCTCCGCGTGCGCCGCCAAATCGAGAACTGCGGCGGCGTCGCGTCCGGCGACCGGCAGGACGTCGGAGACTTCGAACACGCCGCGCGTGAGCGTTCCCGTCTTGTCGAACGCGACCGCGCGGACGCGCGCAAGCGCCTCCATGACGTTCGATCCCTTCACGAGAATTCCCTGCGATCCGGCGCCGCCGATGCCTCCGAAAAACGAAAGTGGGACGCTCACTACGAGCGCGCACGGGCAGCTAACGAGCAGAGCGACGAGCGCGCGGCGCGTCCAGTCGCCCCACGCCGGTTCGGTGCCTAGCGCGAGGCGCGCGAGGGGGACGCCGACGGCAAGCGCCAGCGCCAGCGCGCACACGGACGGGGTGTAGACGCGCGCGAAGCGCCGGATGAACGCCTCGGGCCGAGCCCTGCGCTCTGCGGCCGATTCGACGAGCGCGAGGATGCGCGCCGCGGTCGATTCCGAGTACTGCCGGGTCGCGCGCATCCGCATGGTTCCCGTGAGGTTTACGCATCCGCTCTTAACGGAGTCGCCAGGCGCGACGGCGAACGGGAGGCTTTCGCCCGTGAGCGCGGCGGCGTCCATGGTCGAGTGCCCCGCGGTCGCCACGCCGTCGACCGGGACTCTCTCCCCGGGCGCACCTCCAGGATGTCGCCGACGCGGACGCCATCGGGCGGAATTTCCTCGAGAACGTCGCCACGGACGACGCGCGCGTATTCCGGCCTCAAGTCGAGGAGGCGCGCGACGTTGCGTCGGCTGCGCTCTCCTGCTTCGTCTTCGAGCCGTTCACCGATTCTGTAGAACAGCAGCACGGCCACCGCTTCGGGCCATTCGCCAAGCGCCGCCGCGCCGAGCGAGGCGACTGTCATGAGAAAGTTCTCGTCGAATGCGCCGCGCGGGTGCCGCAGTCCGCGCACGGCCCGCTCGAAGACTTCGGCTCCGGCCAGGAGCATGCCGACCACAGCCGCGGCGACGCGGGCGGGGGAGGGCATGGGCGCGAGCAGCAGCAGCGCGACTGTTGTCGCGGCCAGCGCAAGACGCAGCGGAAGCCATCGCTCACCTTCGCTTTCATGCCGACATTCGCGGCACTCGCCGCATCCTCCGCAGCCGCAGTCGTGTCCCGCTCCGGAGTGGTTGCACTTCTCGTTTTTGTCGTGGTGGGCGCTCATCGTCTTCTTTCGGCCGCGCCTCCGGATGCCGAACACGTCCCAGGCAAGTGGGCTTTGGCAACCGACAATCGAAAAGGTCTCCCTTGTCCGTCGCCGTGGCGGCGCGGTCGGAAACCGGATTCTATCCCAGCGCCCCGGCCCCGGTCAACATTCGCTGGGCGACCGCCGCGATTTGGAATCTCTGCTGAAAGGCGGAAAGGTTGGATTTTTGGGTGGCGGGGTGGTAGAATCGGTGCCTCTTCAATCTTTCTTCCCCCGCTTCAATGAAAAAAACATCCTACAATCCGGAGGTTTCATTCACCTCCCCACTCTCGGCGCTGCGCGAATTGCGCGCCGCCGCGCGTGGTTCGAAGTCCAGAGTTTCCTTCGCCTGGGAGCGCGAGAACGGGAACGTGTTCCGTTTCGACGTTCCGCTTCCGGACAGGATTGCCCCCAGGGCCGTTCCCGAAACGCGGCGTCTGGTCGAGCGGATTGTCAAGTTCGCGCTGTGGAGCGCCGGCGGATGGAAGCTTTCGATTTCGGGGCCCGACGCGCTGGCGCGCCCCGTTGCCGCCGCGTATTCTCCGAATGGCGCGAGAGCCTTCGATGTCGGCTTTTTCTCGGACCTATACGCCAGGCCGGTGGAGGCGCGGGTCGTCGCCCCGTCGGCGGTTCCGCGCACGAAGGAGCGGCGCACGGTCGTCAGAAACGCGACGGACGGCAACCGAATCGGCTTCGACCTCGGAGCCAGCGATTTCAAGATTTCGGCGCTGAAGCGCGGTCGGGTCGTGTTCTCCAAGGAGTTTCCGTGGGAGCCGCGCGTCCAGCCCGATCCGGAATACCATTACTCGAAGCTCACCGCCGGACTGAAGGAGGCGGCCGACGCCCTCGGCGGCCGCGTGGACGCCATCGGAGGCTCCACGGCCGGAACTCTTGTCGGCAAGAGGCTCGGTCCGGCATCGCTTATTCGCGCGGTTCTCGAAAGGGCGCCTGACAAAAAAGACGCCGCGCGCTCGCTCTTCGAACGCATCGAGCGCGACTGGGGCGTTCCGTTCGAGGTGTTCAACGACGGCGATGTCACCGCGCTGGCCGGCGCCATCGCGATGAAGCGCACCGGCGTTCTCGGAGTGGCCATGGGATCGAGCGAGGCGGCGGGATACGTCGATCAGTCCGGCGCGCTCACTGGGCGCGTCAGCGAACTGGCGTTCGCTCCCGTCGACATGGACCCAGACGCCCCGCGAGACGAATGGAGCGGCGATTCCGGCGTCGGCGCGATGTATTTCTCCCAGCAGGCGGTGAACTATCTCGCCACCGCCTTCGGCATGAAGTTTCCCAAGTCGATGAAGCTCCCGGAACGCCTCAGGCGAGTCCAGGACGCGATGGAAAAGCACGAGGAGGCCGCCCTGAAGGTGTATCTGGCGATCGGCCGCCGCCTCGGCTCCGCCGCCGCATGGTATCGCGAGTTCTACGACTACTCCAACCTGATGATTCTGGGGCGCGTCACAAGCGGCTTCGGCGGGGAGATTGTTCTCCAGTCGGCAAGGGAGTTCCTCGCCGCCGAGGATCCGGCCCTCGCGCAGAGCATCGACATATTCATGCCCGACGAAAGGGCGCGGCGCCTCGGCCAGTCGGTCGCCGCCGCGCAAATCCCCTCAATCTCCCGAAAAGTCTAATAATGGCCGATTGGCGGCCAAAAGGAAAAAACAACAAATGACAGTCAAGACATTCGGCTCCTCCGCCGATCTCGCCCGCGAGGCAGCGGGTATCATTGCGTCGGTCATCTGCGCCAAACCGGACTGCGTTCTGGGTCTGGCCACCGGATCGTCCCCAATCGGCACATACGACGAACTTGCGCGCATGCACCGAGAAGAGGGACTTTCCTTCGCGCGCTGCACCTCCGTGAACCTCGACGAATACAAGGGGCTGTCCGGAACGCACCCGCAGAGCTACCGCTTCTTCATGGAGGAGCATCTCTTCTCGCGCGTGGACATCGACAGAGCCCGCACGTTCGTCCCGTGCGGCACAGCCGACGATCCCGCGGCGGAGTGCGCCGCCTACGACGCGCGCCTCGAAGCGCTCGGCGGAACGGACGTTCAGCTGCTCGGAATCGGCCCTGACGGGCACATCGGCTTCAACGAGCCGGGCGACGCCTTCGTGAAGGAGACCCATGTCGTGGATCTGGACCCGACGACGATCGAGGCCAACGCGCGTTTCTTCGCGTCCGCGGCCGAGGTGCCGCGCCAGGCCCTCACGATGGGCATGGGCGGGATCATGGGCGCGCGCAAGATTGTCCTCGTGGCCTCCGGCGCGGCCAAGAAGGCCGTTCTCGACGCCGCCGTGAGCGGACCGATCACGCCACGTCTTCCGGCGTCGATCCTTCAGCTGCATCGCGACGTTGTCGTCCTCTGGAGCGAAAACTGAAATGGCCCTCAACGTAGGAATCGTCGGACTGCCAAACGTTGGCAAGTCCACGCTCTTCAACGCGCTGACGCGCTCGCAGAACGCGAAGGCCGAGAACTTCCCCTTCTGCACGATCGAGCCGAACACGGCGGTCGTCCCGGTCCCGGACCCCAGGCTGGCGGTGCTGGCGGACATGGTGCATCCGCAGAACGTCATCCACGCCACGGTGGAGTTCGTCGATATCGCGGGACTCGTCAAGGGCGCCAGCAAGGGCGAGGGACTTGGAAACAAGTTCCTCGGCAACGTCCGTGACGCCAACGCGATTCTCGAAGTCGTCCGCTGCTTCGAGAATCCGGACGTGACCCATGTCGAGGGCTCGGTCGATCCCGTGCGCGACGTGTCGATCATCGAGACGGAGCTGCTGCTTGCGGACCTTGAGGCGCTAGAAACCCGTCTGGCGCGCATCGGAAAACTCGCCCGCGCCGACCCCAAGGCCCGTCCGGAGGCGGAAATCCTGGAGAAGCTCAAGGCCCACCTTGAGGGCGGCGCCCCGGTCAGGACCTTCCCCGAGCGCGACGACGAGGCCCTTGCCGCCGCGCTGCGCGAATGCCGGTTTCTCACCGACAAGAAGATCGTCTATGTCGCCAACGTTGACGAGGCGGGAATTGCCGAGGACAACGCCCTGGCGGCGGCCCTGCGCGCCCACGCGGCGGCTGCCGGCTGCGAATGCGTCCGCATCTGCGCGGCGGTCGAGCAGGACATGGCCGGGCTTTCGGACTCCGAACGCGCCGAGTTCCTCTCCTCCTACGGAATCGCCGAAAGCGGTCTGGACATCATCGCGGCCACGTGCTACCGCACTCTGGGACTGGCGTCGTTTCTCACGGCCGGGCCGAAGGAGGTTCGCGCCTGGACGTTCCGGCGCGGCTGGAAGGCCCCGAAATGCGCCGGCGTCATTCACGGCGACTTCGAGCGCGGGTTCATCCGCGCCCGCGTCGTCCGCTACGAGGACTTCGTCGCCCACGGCGGCGAGCTGAAGTGCCGCGAACTGGGCCTTGTCCGCGAAGAGGGCAAGGACTACGAGATGCGCGACGGCGACATGGTTGAGTTTCTCTTCAACGTGTAGCCAGTCAGGGCGTGCGACAGGCTCCGAGTCGATTTCCATCCGGCTCGGAGCCTGTTCGCCGACACGCTAGCGCCGGACGATTTCGTAGAGCATCGTGGCGGCAGACCTGTCGATGTCGGTGCGAGCCTCGAAGCGCAGGACGCCGTTTTCAAAAGTCGCCGGAACTTCCCCGAGCCGACGGCCGGCGGTGTCGAGGCGATAAACGACGGGAGTCTGTGCCGAGCCGGACTCCGGTTGCGACATTGCGAGCGCGATGTCGGCGGTGCCGCGCCGCGCTATGTGCGGCAGTCTGCCCCAGTCGAGAAGAATCTTCAGATCCGGATCTCCGTAGCGGATGTTGGAGTTCTGCACGTCGGTGAGGTGCGTCAGAAGAACGCGCGAGGATTCCTGGATCGGGCGGTCGTCGAGAGAAGAGGCCCACACGGTGGCCGGGGCGGAACGGAGCGTGAAGGAGAGCGGACCGGCCCGGTGGCTGCCGGATTCGGCGAAGCCTCCGGCGGTGCGGGGCGTGTCGATGAGGAATGTGCCCGTGGCCTTGTCGATGCTGATCGCGCCGCCGGCGCACTTTTCCGCGCCCAGCGCGGCCAGATCGTCTTCGATCTTCTTCTGGGAGGAGCCGATTGTCGCCGTCGGACCCGCGACTTTCGCGGCCTCGCCCGCTGGCTCTACCCTGCTGCCGACGCGGGCGAACCAGCCGGCCCACAGACCAGTTGTCAGCTCGCACTTCGGAGAGCCGCAGCGCGGATCGAGGAGCGACTTCGCGTCAAGAACGAGCGGATACTCGGCCGGAAGCGGTTCGAGATCGCGGCGAAGGAAAAGGCATAGCGTGGCGCGCTCGGCGGCCAGCCCCAGCGGATCGCCGGACATGTCGAAATATCCGAGCGTCTTCGTCTCCGGACGCTCGACGCCACCGCGCCCGTGGCTCCACGCGAAGCGCCACATCCCAGACCAGTCCTGAAGCGCGGCGAGCGCGCCAGTCGCGATGCCTCCGACGCCGCGGAAGCGCCCCGGACCGCTGTAGTTCCATTCCGTGATGCAGAATGGCTTGTCCATGAGTCGGCGCCACTCAACGCCCCGGGCGGCCATCGGCGAGCCGCACACGGGATTCACGTTCGGGCAGGACGACGGGAGCTTCCACGAACGGTCGAGGAACTTGGGGTGATCGACGTAGAAATGTTCGTCAACGTAGTCGAAGCGGGTGCGCGGCAACTGGTATTGCACTGGGTTGAACCACGACGAAAGCGAGGAGAGCGGGGCCTGGCAGCCGCATTCTTCGCGAACGAACGCGGCAAGACGGTCGAAGAGGGATGTCTCACGCTCCGCCAAAAAGATCGAAAAGGCTGCGATCTGGCGGTTTTCGGGGGTCTGGCCGTCACCGCCGTTGAGACTTTCCGGAATTTCCGGTGTCACTCCGGCGAATTCTGGCTTTCCGCTCCTTTCGGCAAGCCATGCCTCCCACGCCTCCCTAACGCCCGGAATGTCGCGCAGGAACGCGCCGCCCCAGTTGCCGAGGTTGCCCTCGTTCACAAGTGCGAGACACGCCAGCGCAGGCTCTTCGGCAAGAGACCGGCCGGTACGTGGATTCACATGGCCGAGAAAGTTGCGCGTCCACGCGCACAGGTTGGAATACGCGGGCTCCCAGAACGCGCACAGCACCTTGAACTCCCCGGTGTTCGAGATGCAGCCGTCGCGGTCGATGCCGAGGTGCCGCCATGGGGTCATGTGAGAGCGCGAGACGAACAAATCGGTCGTGAGATATACGCCATGCTCCACGGCGGAGGCCACGAGGTCGTCGAACATCGCCATGCGCGCGGGGTTCGGAACCGTGTCGTCGAGCCCGGGAACGAATCTTGCATCCTTGTGCAGAAGAGTGCGCTCGTGGTGGTGGATGCGCAGGGCGTTGTATCCGATGCGGGAGATGTTCGCGACAAAGCGGTCCGCCGCCTCGGGGGAAGATGGCAGGTTTGCATCACCGCACAGATTGACGCCGTAGAAGCGCTGCGGGACGCCAGGCAGCCCCTCGAACTCGAAATGCCCGTCAACGGCCACGACGCGGCCATGCTTGCCGGCCGGGGCGTCGTGCGGGAGGATGTCCGAAAAATCGAGCGCAGACCCCTTTTCGATCCACGGGTCGAAAACGAACGGAATCCAGTCGTCGCCGGCCTTAAGGACCACGGAGCCGTCCCCGGAGAGCGCAAGAGGCCCGGCCCCAGGCGTGGAGAACGTCGCTCCGATCTCGTATTCCGCGCCGCCGGCAAGCGGCCCCTCCTTGAAGAAGAAGCGGATCGTGAGATCTGTGCCGCCCCAGGCGGCTCCGTCCTGCAGCAGAATTCTCGTCGGGCGGTCGAAGGCGACGCGAAGGACCTCCAAGCCGTTCCGGTCGGCGAACGACAACTCGCTGACGGCGCCGCGGAACAAGTGTGGCTTTTCGCCGTCAAGCGCGATTTTGATCGTCCGTCCGTCCACGGTCGCCGTGCCGCCGGCGATGACAGATCCCTGAAGCGCTCCGCCGACAAACGATTCCAGGACGTTCGCGTTCAAAGTGGGGATGAAACGCCACCGCCCGTGCACGGCCCCGTTTTCGGCGAGGTCGAACCGGACGCCGCCTTCGAGAATCGGACCAGTTTCGTCGTTGGTTGTGCGGACGCGGAAGGGGCGCCATCCATCCGCGTCCGGATCGACTCCGCCGGAGGCGCCGCGGAACGTCCAGCCCGGCAGCGCGACCATCGGGAGAAATGACACCTGCGGGAGGGATAGCCCTCCACCGAAAACCGGGGTGGCCCTGACAGCCGCGGACGAGGCGGGCGCCGCCGCGACCGAAGCGGCGACGGCGGATTCGGCGACATTCGAGGTCGCGGAGTCGGAGGCTGCGATGACCGTGTCGGCGAAGGCGAAGACGGATGCGGAGAGGGCGAGCTCAGGCAGAGAGCGGAATGTGGCTTTGTGTCTCATGGCAGGGCGAATAATACCACTGCCGAGCAGGCCGGACAAGGCCGAAACGGCCAAATCCGACAGTCCAAAACGGTCAGAAAGCCGAACGGAAAACGAACACCCTGTCGCCCGGGCGAACCCGCGCCGGACGCGGAACCGTGCACCAGTCGCCGCGTCGCGCCCGCGTCCAGCGCTCGTCGTCGTGGCGAATGGATTCCACCTTTACGCGCACGTCCCCCGTGATCGGCCCCTGGATCGAAAGCTCGTCGCCAATGGCGAACTCGCGGTCCTGGACTCTGATTTGCGCCACCGCCGCGCGCGGCCAGTCGCGCTCGACGACTCCGACGTTGCGCTTGACGCGCGTGGCGAGGTTCTCGGCGTCGCCAGCCCATTGGTCCGCACCCGGGCGGCCAAGCATGAGCCCGGGGCCAAAGCTTCGATGATAGACGGTGGCGCATCGCTCCTGAAGTGCTCTAGCCAGTTCCGGGCTGAAATTGCCGGCGGCAATGGCATCCACCGCCTCGCGGTAGGCCCCGATCACCTCGCGGACATATTCCGGAGGGCGGGCGCGCCCTTCGATCTTGAGCGATGCGACCCCGGCGGCGACGATGCGGTCTAGAAACGGCAGCGAGCAAAGATCGCGCGCCGAAAAGATAGCGTGCGGTCCGACCGAGAACTCCGCAGGATTGCGCTCCGATCCCGGAGCCGGCTCCTCGCGCACGATCATGAACGGGCGGCGGCACGGCTGCTGGCAGCGTCCGAGCGAAGCGCTTGCGCCGTAGGCGCTGTGCGACATGAAACACCGACCGGAAACGGCGACGCACTGCGCGCCGTGGACAAACACCTCGATCTCGACTCCGATTTTCCTCATGGCGGCGCAGATGCGGGCGATTTCCGCAAGTGTGCATTCGCGAGCCAGGACAATGCGAGTGGCCCCCTGCGAGGCGAGGAAGCGGGCCGCCTCGGTGTTGGAGCACGACATTTGAGTGGACGCGTGCCACGGAACGCCGCGCTCGCGACACGCGGCGGCGACCGCCCAGTCGGAGACGATCGCGGCGTCAATGTGCGGCGCGGCGCGGTCCAGGAGCCGCGCCACGCGGCGAAGATCGCCGTCGAAGACGATGGAATTCAGCGTAAGATACACCTTTGCGCCGCGCTCCCTGGCGCGACGCGAGGCGACCGGCAGCGACTTCGCGCTGAAGTTGGCGGCCGCCGCGCTTCGCATGTTCCAATCGCCAAGACCGAGATACACGGCGTCGGCTCCGGCGTCGAGAGCGGCCTGAAGCTGCGCCATCCCGCCGCAGGGGGCTAGGATTTCGGGAGGTGCGCGACGCTTCATTTCGGCTCCACGCAGACTTGACGGAACACTTCCGCGCACCGTCCGCAATTGGAGCAGTCGGCTGCGCAGGCGGCTCCGATTCCCGAAACCGCCCAGTCCACGGGGAAACGCCGGTTGTCGATTATTCGCGGCGCAAACGCGGAGGAGTGGTCGGGGTCCATGAGCGAGACTAGGTTTCCGTCGAAGGAATACGCGGCATACGCGCGCAGCGTCGCCGCCGGGGCCGGGTGGCGGCGAATCGCCACCTTGAAAAGCGAAACGCCAGCGTCCTCCCACAGGGGCACGTCCTCCGGCCGTATCCAGGTGGCGCGGAGGAAGTCCTCCAGCGCCGCCCCGCCGGCGGCGAAGTGGGTCTTGCAGCGGAAGAACGAGAAATCGTATTCGCGCGCGGCCGCCGCGTCAGACGGACGGCGACCGTCCCCGTGCCCGTGGAGATTGTCGTGGAAGGTCTGAAACGGGCATTCGCGAAGGCAGCCGCTGTTCACCTGCATTCCGACGACCTTGCCATGGGACCGCGCCCAATCGGCGGTGCGCCTGGCCCAGGCGAGGTCGCGCTGGCGCTCTCTGGAAAGGTAGAACTCGTCGAACAGGTCGTCAACGTAGCCAAATCCGACCGTGCCGTGAATCCGCATGTTCACCGAGGCGCGTATCCGGACGGAGGGGAACTTGACGCGAAGGACGCGGGCGACAAAGGGCGATGTCGTGGTGACAACGTCCGGGAAAAGGCCCTCGGAGTCCATTTCGTGCAGCGTCCGAGTGACGAAATCCGCCAGTTCCGCGCTTATCGCCTCGTCGCCGTAGCAGTTGGCGTTGAACAGCGTGTCGAGCCTGACGCCGTTCTCGCGCGCCCAGCGCAGATCGGAGAGGAGCCGCTCGCGGACTTCGGGCGTGAATTCCGGCGCGGGGCGGCACGACTTCACGCCAGGCCAGGCGAAAAACGTCTCGGCTATGCGCGGCAGCAGCGGCGCGCACGTTTCGCGGAACGGCTCGTTGAAAAAGTGGCCGACGGCCAGATTCCGCTTGGGCGGTGTCTCCAGCTTTTCCATTTGCATTTTCCCCGAGAACGGACTTTCCGGCGATCGGCGGCGCGGGCGCGGACTTCAGGCGGCGGGGCGAGCCCGCCCGGCCTCCGCGCGCTACAGGAAGCCGTTTGCCTTATACCAGTCGTAGGTGCGCTTGAGACCTTCGTCGAGACCGACCTTCGGAACGTATCCGAGCTCCTTGAACGCGCGGCTCTCCGGACCGGTCACGAAACCGCGGTTCTGGCGATACCAGTCCACGCGGCGAGGGAATATCGGCGGATCTCCCGGGAGAATCTTCCAGACGGCCGCCACGACGAACGAGAGCCAATACATCGGGTAGAACGGCAGATGGACCATGCGGCAGCCCCTGATCATGCCGTCGGCCTTTTCGATGTCGGCGATCTTGCCGACGATTTCGGCGATGGTGTAATACTTGTCGTCCGCAATGATATAGGTGCGGCCCTTCGACTCGGGGCGAGCAAGCGCCAGCGAGAAGGCGTCGCAGAAATTCTCGACGTAAACGGGGTGGTAGAACGCCTCGCCCCTTCCGAAGAACGGGAACCATCCCTTCTTCACCTGGCGATACATCATCAGGAAGCGGGCGGGGTCGCCCGGACCGTAGAGCGCGGTCGGGCGCAGAATCGTCACGTCAAAGTCCGGGTGCTCCTTCAGGAACCCCGCCACGACCTTTTCGCCCTCGTATTTCGTGAACTGGTAGTAGTCCTCGGGCTTGATCGGACTATCCTCGCTGCCAGGCCGCGGCGGATTTTCGGAAAGAGACGCGATGTCGCCGTGGACTCCCTGCGTGGAGCAGTAAATGACCTTCTTCACTCCGGCTTCGAGGCAAAGCCGCAGAAGCGTCTTCATGGCCTCGATGTTGGTGTCGTCGTAAACCTTTTTCGACACGTTGATGTTGCGAAACGCGGCGGCGAGGTGGTAAACGGCGTCGCACCCCTCGATTGCGCGCTTGAGATCGGCCTCGACGGTCACGTCGCCGGTGACAACCTCGGCCCCGAGTCCTTTCAGTTCCTCTACAAGCGCCGCCTGACGCGGATTTGGGGAACTCTGGTTGTCGAGGGCCACGCACTTGTGGCCCTCGCGCAGCACGTGCTTTACAAGATGGCTGCCGGTGAACCCGGTTCCGCCGGTGACTAGGATTTTCATGTTTTGCAATCTCTTCGGATGCGTGTGGACGGGGATACTACCACAAACCGCGCCGACTGTCGAAACGCCACGCCGGATCAGCGAAACTTAAGCAGCCAGCGGGGGATGTAGTCGCGGTCGGCTGAGCGCAGCGCGGCTGAATGAGTCGCCGACTGCGGGTCCGCCTGCCTGAGTCTGGCGTGGAACGCCGCACTGTGATCCATGTGCTCGACATGGCAGAGTTCGTGCAGCAGAACATGGTCGAGCAGCGCCGGCGGCAGGAACATCATCATCACGCTGCACGAAATCGTCCCGTTCGACGAGCGTGACGCCCATCGTGAGTAGGTAAGCCCGATCCGCACGCGAGGAGGGGCAGGAAAACCGTGCAGGGCCGCAAGTTCCCTGAGTCGCGCGGGAAACAGCTTCGCCGTCTCGCGACCAAGAAATGGAACCAGCGCGGCCGCAGTCTCCCTTTCGTCGGGCGGGGATCCCTCGCGATACTGGAGCGTGAGACGCGGCGCGGCGGGGCGGTGGTCCAGAACGCGCGGAGACGGGGGAGGCAGTGCGAACACCGGCGCCCACGCTACTTCAAGGCGCTGCCCGGAAGCCCGGAGCAGCAGCGGGGGAATGGCCGGTGGCGCCGTCATTCGACGAAAATCTGCAATAGAGGATGCGTCGCGGACGCCCGTTCGAGAAAGGGCGCGACGACCCTCCACTTGGTGGCGCCGGGCGCGAACACGAGCAGCGCCTTCGGCGTTTCGGGCGAATGCGCGGCGAGAAGCGCGGGCAGAGCGTCGGCGGACGGAACCGGCATCTCGGAGACATCGAGATCGGGGGCGAGCTTGTCGTCCGTCCAGACCTCCCTGATCGCCACGAGAGTCGCCGCGCCGCCCTCGTCGAACCGCAGCTCGCACGGCTGGGTGTAGCGGCTGGCGCGCTCGCGCCATTCGTCTGGGGGAAGGAAGGCGCGGTAGAACGGGAAGCCCGGAGGAGGCGCGTCAACGCGGACGCCCGTTCCGGAGCGTTCGAGGAGGAAGAGCAGCTGAGCGGACGCGCGAAGCCCCGCGATCGAGCAGTCGTCGTCCCAGGAAACGGAGATGAACGGATCCAGCGCGTCGCGCGAGACCATCTCGCGCAGCTTTTCCACCGCGTCGGCCGGGGCGGCGCCGGCTTTGCCGTCAAGCGCGAACGATCCGTCGGCCGCGACGCGCAGCGAAACATCGCGAACGCGCCGTTGCGGAAGGTTGGCGGGACGCGATTCGGCGCGAAAGACAAGCTCCACGGGGAGCCAGCCCTCGCCGGGGACGTTCGTTGACGCGACCACGCTTTCATAAACGTCTGACTGCTCTGCCAGGCGCGGCACGTCGAAAATCGTGAGCGGTTCGTTGTAGGAGGAAACGAGAGAACCCGGCCCGGCGTAGTCAACCTTGTTGGTCCCGCCGTCGCCCGCTGCGCCGCCGCAGTGGACGAACCCCGAAGCGGGCCATGGCGCGCGCGTGTTCGCGTCGGCCATGAACGATTCAAGCGGAAGCGGGGCGGCGCCGGCGACGGACGCCGTCGCGAAAACCCGTTCGCCGCGCGGCCAGAAGCGGAACTTCGACTGCTCGACCGGTCTGCCCGGACGCATTCCCGCAAGTCCCAGAGCCTTCTCCAAATCCGTGGCTGTGGCCTCGGTCTGGAAAACGGCCTCGTATTCGTGGCCGGAATTCAGCGTGACCAGAACGAACTCGGCAATGGCGCCAGGGGTCAATTCCGTCGTGAAAGCGCGAAGAACCACCTCTCCGGATTCGCGGTCCGCCTTCACGCAGTGGGCGGCGAATCTGGAATCTGGAGCCTCGGCGGCCCAGGCGCGCTCCGCCGCGTCGCGTTCGGCGTCAAGCGCGCGCAACGCCGCCTTCCGCCCCTCGACCCGTTTTTCGTAGTCCGCGCGCAAAAGCGCCGGATCAAGAGCGTCGGCCGCAGCGTCCCGACGCCCGTCGTCCGCGACGGCGCGGAGGGAAAGGAAGGCGATCGCGACGGCAAATCCGCGAATTGAATTTCGGACGAACGTCATTCGGAAGCTCCCGAACTGGCTTCCGCCCCGGCGTCGGACGCATGGGGACAACCCGGGCAGCCGCCCTCAATCGCCGGATCGCGCCCGTTCCAGCAGTAGGTGCACACGTTTTTAGTGCCGATCGCCGCAAGAAGGTCGTCGAGGCGCTGAAACGCCAGAGACGTGAGCCCCAGTCTGTCCCGGATGCGATCCACCATCGTGCGATATGGCAGGCCCTCCGGATCGAAGTAGCGCGACACGTCCGCGCCTTCGCCGTCAAGGTCGCGTATGATGCGGCGCGTTATCAGGTCCATTTCGCTCTTCGACCTGGAGAAGTTTATGAACGGGCATCCGTAGAGCAGCGGAGGACATGCGATCCTGACGTGGACCTCGCGGGCGCCGGCCTGAAAGAGACGCTTCACCTGGTCGCGCATTTGCGTGCCCCGAACGATGGAGTCGTCGCAGAGGACCAGTCTCTTGTCCTTTATCAGCTCCGGAATCGGAATGAGCTTCATCTGCGCCACGTGCTGGCGTTCAACCTGCGTCGTGGGCATGAACGAACGCGCCCAGGTCGGAGTGTATTTGACGTATGGGCGCGCGTATTTGATGCCGGACTTGTCGGCGTAGCCAAGCGCGTGGCCGACACCGGAGTCGGGAATGCCGGACACGGAATCGGCCTTCACCGGCGCCACTTTCGAAAGCGCCGCGCCGCTCTTGTAGCGCACGTGCTCGACATTGCGCGAGCCGTAGGACGACGCCGGGTATCCGTAGTAAACATACAGGAACGAGCAGAGCCGTTCGACGGGGAGCGGGGAAAGCAGCGTCTGAGTGCCGTCGACCGTGATCCGAACGACCTCGCCGGGGCCGAGCTCGCCGACGCGCTCGTATCCGAGATTGGGAAATGCCGAAGTCTCGAAAGTCGCCGCCATGCCCGTGTCCTTGCGGCCGATGGCTATCGGAGTGCGCCCCCAGCGATCCCGCGCGGCGTAGAGGACGTTGCCCGGCGCGAGCAGAAGGATGGAAATCGATCCACGGACCGACTCCTGGACGTGGCGCAGCCCGGCCTCGATCGTGTCCTGGGTGTTGATGAGCGCCGCCACGACCTCGGTCTGCATTATCTCTCCGGACTGGAGTGACGAGAAGTGGGCGGCATGACGTTCCACAAGGCCGCGCACAAGTTCGTCGGCGTTGGCGACCAGACCGACCGTCACGATGGAATATCGACCGAGGTGGGAGAGAAAGACGTGCGGCTGATCGTCTGTATCGCTCACGACACCGATTCCGGACCGCGGATCCATCTTGGAAAACGCCTCGAAATCGGCGCCGAAGCGCGTCCTGAACGGGGCGTTGGAGATGTCGTGTATGCGGCGGTGGAACACGCCGCCGGCCCAGATCGCCATGCCGCCGCGATGGGTGCCGAGATGCGAGTGGTAGTCCGTCCCGTAGAAGATGTCAGCCGCGCAGTTGGTGCGCGAAACCGCTCCGAAGAATCCGCCCATGGAAAGCCAGTTGAAAAGTTGAAAGGTTGAAAAGTTGAAAAGTTGAAAGGTTGAAAGGTTTGGAGCTGGAGAGGTTGGGGGGAAAGGGGGAAAAACGAAATCCGGGACCTTTCCGGAACCGGGATTTTCCAACCCGAAACGGCTACAGCTCCCTGTAGATGTCCTCCAGCGAAAGCCCGGTGGCCAGCATCATGGTCTGCGCGTGGTAGAGCAGCTGCGAGAGCTCCTCCGCCGTGCGCTTCTTCCCCTCGTATTCGGCTGCGGTCCATGATTCCGCCGCCTCCTCGACGAGTTTCTTGCCTATGAAATGGACGCCCTTTTCGAGCTCCTTCACCGTGCCGGACTCCGGGTCGCGCGACGCGGCCTTTGCGGAAAGTTCGGCGAACAGATCCTCGAATGTCTTCATTTTGGGAGTTTTCGCGGTTCCGCCGGGCGGCATGGCCGCCCTGCTCATCCGGCCCGCGAGACTACAGAAAACCCCGCGCCAAGTCAACGCCGCGGCGCGCCTGAAAAACGGTTTGCGTTTGGACGGGATTTTTGCTAGTGTCCGTGCCGTCGAAATGTTCCGCAGAGCGCCATGTTTGAACGAATTCTCGCCTTCGCCCAACGTGTGCTGGCCGTGATGTCCATCGTCGCGGTCGTGGCGCTGTTCGCGTTTCTTGAGGGGTGCCGCACGTCCAGGCCTTCGGAGCGCGACGTGCGCGGATGGCGAAGAAGCGTCGTTTCGATGGAGGTCACCGGCTACGATTCCGGGCCGCGTTCCTGCAACTGGAAGCGCAACTGGTTCGGAAGACCGGTCATCGCCAGCGGACCAAACAAGGGCAAGCCGAAGGCGGTCGGAATCACCGCCAGCGGGAGTCGGGCCAAACGCGGCACGATAGCGGCCGACAAGAGGATCTACCCGTTCGGAACGGTGATGTATGTGCCCGGATACGGCTGGGGCACGGTGGAGGACACCGGCGGCGCGATCAAGGGACCCGCCCGCATTGATCTCTGGTTTTCCTCGGAGCGCGAGGCCCTGAAGTGGGGACGCCGCAGAAACGTGTCGGTGACGGTATGGACGAAGCCATGAACGGCGGCGCCTCGTTTATTGATGTCCGGGGCGCCCGCGTCCACAACCTGCGCAATGTCAGCCTCCGGATTCCACACGACAGGATTACCGCCCTGTGCGGCGTGTCCGGTTCCGGCAAGAGTTCCCTTGCGTTCGACACCCTTTTTGCCGAGGGGCGCCGCCGATACCTTGAAAGCCTGCCCTCCCGTGCGGCCGGAGCGCTTGAGAACCTCGACAGACCGGATGTCGATTACATCGAAGGCCTCGCTCCGGCAATCGCGGTCGCGCAGGGCGACTCGCCACCGGGGCCACGCGCGATTCTGGCCACGGAGGCCGATCTCTTCGATCCGGTCCGCCTGCTTTTCGCGCATCTCGGCACGGCGCACTGCCCCTCGTGCGGACGGGTCGTGCGCGCCGTGTCGCCGGGTTCTCTGGCAGAACGCCTGCTGCGGGAGCCGGAGGGAACCCGCGTCATGGTCCTGTCTCCCGTGTTTTCACGCGGTGGCGGCGCAATGGGCGCGGGCTCGACCAATGAAAATGGCGAGGAAACGGCGCGGCGCGCCCGCGAGGCGTTCGACGAAACGGCGCGCGCCGGCTTCGTCAGGGTCCAGATCGACGGCGAAACGCTGGCGATCGGCGACGTGTCTCCGGAGCGTCTGGAGTCGGCCCGGGAAATCCACGCCGTTGTGGACAGAATCGTGGTGCGGGAGGGGGCGAGGGCTCGCCTCGTCGATTCGGTGGAACTTGCAATGGGGCGAAGCGGCGGCGAAATCCGGATCGTCCTGTGGCCGCCGGATGGATCGACGAGCCGAACGGTAAACGAATCGTCGCGCTTTCACTGCCCCGACTGCGGTATATCGCTGCCGAAGCTTGAACCGGCGCGATTCTCCTTTTTCTCCAGATCCGGAGCATGTCCAAAGTGCGAGGGGATCGGAACGGACGCCTCGGGACGCGTCTGCCGCGCCTGTGGCGGCTCGCGGCTCAGGCCGGAGGTTGCAGCCTGCCGTCTGCCGCTTCCCGGCGAGGAAGCACCGGGGCCAAACATGCCTGAACTGCTTTCCATGCCGGCGTCGGCGCTGGTGGAGTGGGCGAAGCGCGCTCAGTCGGCGTTTGCCTCTGACTCGGCCGGTGCCGGGAGCGTGGCCGCGGCGCTGCTGCCAGGATTGCGCCTTAGGCTGGAATTCCTTGAAAAGGCCGGCGTCGGCTACCTCGCTCCGTGGCGCCCGGCGGCGACTCTCTCCGGCGGCGAACTGCGCAGAGTCCGACTGGCGGCCGCGCTCGGCCGCCGCCTTGGCGGAGTCCTCTACGTGCTTGACGAACCTTCGGCCGGGCTTCACCCGAGCGACGCGCTGCGCCTTGTGCCCCTGCTTCGCGAACTGCGCGACTGCGGCAACACCGTGATCGTCGTCGAGCACGACGAATCGATCATTCGCGCAGCGGACAATGTCGTCGAATTTGGCCCGGGCGCCGGAAGAAACGGCGGGAAAATTGTTTTCGAAGGCACGGCGGATCGGTGGGCCGCGGAGCGACTTGGCGCGGCTCGGCAGACCGTGCCGCGCCAGGTCGCTCCGCGGCAAACGAGTTCCCGAAGGCGCCCCGGCGGCGGTCGAATCGTCGTGCGCGGCGCGCGCGCCCACAACCTTGCGGGCGTCGAAGTCGAATTCCCGAAAGGGGCCTTCACCGTAGTTACCGGCGTAAGCGGCGCCGGAAAGACTTCCCTCGTGCGCGACGTGCTGGGAGCGTCGCTCGCCGCCGGGCGCGCAGTCGGGTGCGACGCGGTAAAAGGCGCCGAATCCATAAGGCGCGTCGTGGAGGCAGGTCGCGCCCTCCGGGTGCGAAATCCGCGCTCAGCAGTTGTCTCCGCGTGCGGAGCATACGACGCTCTCCGCTCGCTTTTCGCCGCAACTCCGCTGGCGAAGGCGCGCGGATACGGTCCGTCGCGCTTCAGCTTCAACACTCGCGGCGGCCGGTGCGAGGCCTGCAAGGGAGAAGGCAGACTTCGTCTCGGCATGAGCTTCCTTCCGGACGTTGTCGTGCCATGCGAGGAATGCGGCGGACGAAGGTTCAACCGGGAAACGCTCGAGGTCCACTGGGCCGGACGCTCGATCGCCGATGTCTTCGACCTCCCGGTGGCCGAGGCGGCTGAGGTTTTCGCCGCCGTGCCGCGCCTTGCCCGCGTCTTCGCGACGCTTCGCGACGCAGGTCTCGGACACCTCGCGCTGGGGCAGGAGACTTCCACGCTCTCCGGCGGCGAACTCCAGCGCCTCTTTCTTTCGGCGGAGCTCGCCAGACCGGGACGCGGATTCGGAGGCGTCCCGCCCGACGCGACAATCTACCTCCTCGACGAACCCGGCGCCGGGCAGCACGCGCGCGACCTTGCGAACCTTCTCCAGGTGCTGCTTCGTTTGCGCGACGCCGGCGGGACCATCGTCGCCGTGGAGCATCACCCCCTGGCGGTTGCCGCAGCGGACTGGGTGATCGATCTCGGCCCCGGCGCTGGGGCGGCTGGCGGGCGCGTGATCGCGCAGGGGACTCCGGATGACATCCGCGCCTGCCCCGAATCGAAAATGGCCCCCTTCCTGGCGGACTTGCTCCCCTCCCCTTCCGGCCCGCCGTCAGATTTCGCGGCGCGGGAGCGGCGGTCCTTCTCCATGAACGACGACAACCAGCGCGAGTCCGGCGACAATGATCCTGCACGTTGACATGGACGCCTTCTTCGCGTCCGTCGAGCAGCGCGACAACCCCGAACTCCGGGGGCTGCCGGTCATCGTCGGCGCAGGTCCGCACGAGCGCGGCGTCGTCTCCACATGCTCCTACGAGGCGCGAAAATTCGGCGTGCACAGCGCGATGCCGTCGCGGGAGGCGTTCAGACTGTGCCCGCACGGAGTGTTCCTTCCCCCGGACATGAAGCGCTACCACGCCGCCTCGCGCGCCGTGTTCGAGATATTCGGGCGCTACACGCCGGCCGTCGAGGGCCTTTCGTGCGACGAGGCCTTCCTCGACGTCTCCGGCGCGCGTCTGCTGTTCGGAGACGCCGTCGGGATCGCGCGGCGCATCCGCGCGGACATCTCCTCGGAGCTTCACCTCACGGCATCCGTCGGAGTCGCCCCGAACAAGTTTCTCGCCAAACTCGCCTCCGACCTGCGCAAGCCGGACGCCCTTGTCGTCGTGCCCGAGGGCGAGGAGGCGATCCGCGAATTTCTCGCCCCGCTGCCGGTGACGCGCATATTCGGCGTGGGGAAAACCACGGCCGAGACGCTCCGCGCGCACGGGATAAGGACGATCGGCGACGTCCAGGCAGTCCACCCGGCGCATCTGGCGCGCTGGGTTGGAGAATGCTCCGCCGCAATGCTGAAGCAGCTGGCGCTCGGGCGCGATTCGCGCACCGTCGAAACGGAGCGCGAGGAAAAGTCGATCTCGCGCGAGCACACTTTCAGCCAGGACGTCGCGGACATGGAAATCGTGGAGGAGACGCTGCTGGAACTCGCCTCCGACGTCGCCCGCCAGGTGCGCGCGGCCGGAAAGTGGGCGGCCACCGGAAAATTGAAGCTAAGAACGGACGACTTCCGCACCATCACGCGCCAGACGGCATTTGCGCGACCGAGCCGGGACGACATCGCGTTCCGGGAAACTGCTCTTGCCCTTTTCCGCTCCTCGCCGCCGTCCCGCCCCGTGCGTCTCGTCGGCTTTGGAACCACCGGTTTTTCAGAAACACCGCCGCCGGACGAGGCCGACCTCTTCGGGCCGGCGCCGGATGCCGTGATCGGAGAGAAAAGGGAGGCTCTCTTCGCCGCGGTTGACGACCTTCGCGCAAAATTCGGCTCTGCGGTCGGGCTCGGACTAGTGTCCCGTCCGAAAAGTCGCGGCAAGGACACAAGACAATGAACGTCCAGAATTCACCGGAGTCCGTTTCCGGACTCACTTCCAGAATCAAAGGCGGACTCGAACAGTGGTTCGGCGACGTATGGGTGGAGGGGGAGCTCTCCAACGTCCGGATAATGGCCACAAGTCCCCATGCGTATTTCACCCTGAAGGACGCCGGGGCGCAGCTGCCGTGCGCGTTTTTCGGCGCCGCGAGAAACGGCGCCGCCCGCGCCGTGCTGCGCGACGGCGCAAAAGTCCGTCTGCGCGGGGCGATTTCGGTATTTCCGCCACGTGGCGCGTATCAGCTGATCGTGCGGGTTGCCGAACCGGTCGGAGAGGGAGAACTCATGGCGCGGTTCGAGGCGCTCAAGCGCCGACTTGCGGCAGAGGGCCTGTTCGACCAGTCCGCCAAGCGTCCCCTTCCCCTGCTGCCGGAAACGATCGGAGTGGTCACGTCGCCCACCGGCGCCGCGATTCGCGACTTCCTGAACGTGACGCGGCGGCGCTTCGCCCCGGTGCGCATCGTTGTCGCGCCGGCGCGCGTTCAGGGCGATGGCGCCGCCGACGAGATAGTGGCCGCGCTGCGGCTCCTCGCGTCGCTGGAGAAGCGTCCTGACGTCGTGGTCGTGGCGCGCGGCGGCGGCTCCCTCGAAGACCTCTGGTGCTTCAACGAGGAGTCCGTGGCGCGCGCCGTGCGGCAGTGTCCGATGCCTGTCGTGTCGGCGGTCGGGCACGAGATAGACTTCACGATCTGCGACTTCGCCGCCGACATTCGCGCCCCGACGCCGTCCGCGGCGGCCGAACTTGTGGTGAAAAACCGCGAAGATCTCGTGGAGGGAGTGAACGGACTTTTCCGCCGCCTCGCGCTGGCCGCCAAGTCGGCGCTTCAGCGCGCCCGGTCGCGCGTCGAACTTTGCCGACGATCCCGCGCGATGTCGGACCCGGCGTCGGCCGTGCGCGAACGCGCCCAGCGCGTGGACCTGCTGGCCCAGCGACTGGAGGCGGCGCCTCGCGCGGCCGTCGCGGCCGCCGCGTCGCGCCTGGCGACGATCCCTGCTCGGCTTGAGGGAGCCGCGTCGCGCGCCTTGTCGGCGCGCGAGAATCGGCTTGGCGCGCTGCGCGCAAAGCTGGAGGCGCTGGATCCCTCCGGCGTGCTGAGGCGCGGCTACGCGCTAGTCCGCAGGGCGGACGGCTCCGTCGCCTCTGACGCCGCCGCCTTCACGGCGGGCGACGTCCTCCGCGCCGAGTTCCGCGACGGCTCCCTCGAAGCCGTCGTCCGCGACCGCGCCTGACCGGTCCGGAGCGGCGCGCCACGCCGCCGCCCCGGCGCTACTCTCCGGACGCGGACTTCCGATCGAACGATTCGCCCGTGGAGGCTGGGAGCGCCTTGCGAGTGCGGGCGCGGCGGCGTGAGAAGAACCCCTGGTTCTCCTCGGACCTTTCGGCCGAGCGCTCGTCGATGCGCTCCTCGACCAGCCTGGTGGAAATGCGCTCCGAAACGGCATCCGCGCTCAGGAGATTGGCGTCGCGGTCAAGGACAACCGGCTTGTCCGAGGAAACGTCGAGTTTTGTGCGGACAAAGCGGTCGCGGCCGATCTGGTGCACAATCGTCACGGTGCCGTCGCCGCCGAACGTCATTGTCGGATCGGCCACGCGCACGACGCCGCCAAGAGAGACGAAGCCGACCACGCCGCCGCCACGCCTGGGATCGTCGGTGACGCGCAGAAAGAGCGCTTCGCCCTGCTTGCGCGGCCAATACAGAAGAGTGAAGACGCGGACCCGCGAACCGTCGCCGCCGAAGGAGCGCGCGGCCGAGGCCAGCTCCACGCCCTCGACGACCGTGAACGACACCGCGGTCGAACACGACGTCCGCTCGCCGGACGCGGCGGCGACCGTCACATGGTAGCGCCCGTGCTTCGAGATGTCGTATGCGGCAGCAGGATACACGCGGACGGTTTTTGTCTGCCCGGGAAGCAGTTCCAGCGAGTCAACAAGCGAACGCGGAGCCCCATCGCGCGGCAGCAGCAGGGCGCCGGAGTCGGCGTTTCGGACATAGACGAAAATCCGATTGCGCAGATATTCGCCGTAGTCGTCCACGACAAACGCGACGCGCCCGGAATTGCGAAGCGTGACATCGACCGGCACGTCCTCGCCCCGCAGAAACTCGTCAACCGGGACCGAGGCCGACACGTCCACGCGAAGCGCCGATGACGACTCGGGCGAAACTGAGCCTCCGACCTGCTGGGACATGGCGCGGGGGGCGGCAGAGCCGATCATAGCCGCAATGGCGGCGCAGACGGCTGGCAGACTGGGCGCAAAACTGGAGATTTTCATGGTGGTCATGTCGTGGTTGTCTCCGTGTGGCTGGCTGGGAACGCGGTTTCGACTTTTTCGAGCAGCGCGTGAAGAAGAACCTGGTGAGCCTCCTGAACATGGGCGGAGCGGTCCGCCTCCGGCACCGCGAGCAGAATGTCGGAAAGCCCCGCGAGAGCTCCGCCGCCAGGTCCCGTAAACGACAGGACCGAGGCTCCGCGGGCGCGGGCGGCGCGAGCGGCGCGCAGAAGGTTTTCCGAATTGCCGCTTGTCGTGAAAAGGGCCACCAAGTCGCCATCGGTCGCGAACGCCTCGATCTGGCGCGAGAACACCTCGTCGAAGCCGAAGTCGTTGCCGATGCACGTAAGGGCCGTGCAATCGGCGCACAGCGCCAGCCCAGGCAGGGCCCGGCGGTTGGAGCGGTAGCGCCCGGAAAGCTCCTCGGCCAGATGCATCGCCTCGGCGGCGCTTCCGCCGTTGCCGACGGCCAGGACTTTTCGGCCCTCCTGCAGCGTCCGCACCAAAAGCGCCGCCGCGCGCTCGAATTCGGGCGCAAGACGGGAAAGCGAGGCGACAGAACTGACAGCCCCGGAAACCAAATTGGAAAACTCGTCTGAAAGGGATTTGTGCTCTTGCATGGCCCCCAGTCTATCATCCCGCCCTCACCCGCGCAACATTGCCGCGCAAGGCGAGGAGCGGGGGTATTTGCAATCGGGCGGCAATGTGCTACCATTGCGCCGATGCATTACGTGTTTTCGCCCTTGTCGGCTTTGGGAAACAAACTCCGGAGGTCTGCCGCGCTCGTCGCCGCGGCCGCGATTCTGCTGCCTTCCTTCTCGGCGTTCTGCTCCGCCAATGAGGAAAGGAAGACGGTCAGGGTCGCCTTCGGGCCGTTCGCGCGGGTCCTTGAGGTGGACGAAAACGGCGAGCCAGTGTCGGGATACGCCTACGACTACCTGCAGACGGTAGCGGCATACGCCGGTTGGAACCTAGTGTTCGTGCATTCTGAGAATTTTTCCGGCTCCATGCGGAATCTACTCGAAGGCAGGGCCGATTTGATCTACGAGGTCAGCTACACTGAGGAGCGGGCGCGGAACATGCTGTTCCCGGACGAGCCAATGGGCTACGAATACTATTATCTTTACGCCTCGGCGGACGATTCGTCGATAACGCCGGATGATTTCTCGTCGCTTTCCGGAAAGACGGTTGGCGTCACGCGCGGAACGACCCTCGGCGCCCTTCTGCGGCAGTGGTGCGAGAGCAAGCACGTCGAGCTGAAGATCGTTGAATACGACGACATTGCGGAAAAGGAAGCCGATCTTCTGTCCGGAAAGATCGACATGGACCTTGAACTGAGCATGGTGGCGAGAAACGGCCTTTCGGCGGTCGAGAAGATCGGGGCATCCGCCTACTACGTCGCCGCCTCAAAGAACAGGCCGGATCTCATCGAGGACATCAATCTCGCGGTTAACAAGATCGTCAACAACGACTTCTACTACTTCTCCCGCCTTCAGGAGAAGTATTTCTCGGACACGGTGCTCAGCAGGAATCTGACGGTCGAGGAGAAGCAGTGGCTTGAAGGGCACGACACGCTCCGCGTGGGCTATATGGACGGCTATCTCCCGTTTTCCGGCACCGACGAAAACGGAAAGCCCATTGGATCCGGCATAGACGCCATCAGGCAGATCGTGCGGCAACTCAGGCTCAACAACGAACTCAAGGTGGAGTTCATCCGCTACCGCGACCAGAAAAAGTGCTACAGGGACGCGGAAACCGGCAAGATCGACATTGCGTTTCCGTCGCTGATCAACAATGCCGCCAAGCATGACTACCGCCTAATTGGCGGCCGGACACTCACCACCGTCATGGGCGATCTCATCCATGCCGGGAGTTCCACTGACGGCACAATCAAGCGGATGGGCGTCAACAAAAACAACTTGATGCAATACTACTATTGCAAGGAGGAGTTCCCGGATGCCGAGATCGTGTTCTACGACGATGTCATCGGCTGCCTGAACGGGCTGCTGTCCGGAACATCCGACGGGACAGTTCTGAACGGCCTGAGGTCGGATGCCCTTCTCAAGTCCGGAAAATTCCGCTCGCTCCGGACCGTCAAGGCCGAAAACGACGTCCCGCTAAGCATGGCCTTCGCGACGGACAACATAGGCCTGATGCTCCTCATGAACCGGGGACAGTCGCTGCTCGAGCCCGGATTCGTCAACAAGGCGTCATACGCATACGCCGGAAACCTCTACGCGGTTACGGCGCTGGACTTCCTCTACGACCACATCGTCCCCGTCATTGCAGTCGTGGCGCTCGTCGTCGCGCTCGCCGTCGCGGTGATCGGCTACAGGATCAGCAACAGAACCCTTTCCGGCATCAACAAGGCCCTTGTGGAGAAAACGCGAACCATCGAGCAGCAGCGTCGGCAGGAGGTGGAGCTTCGCGGACAGCTCGAACGGAACCAGACGCAGCTTGAGCGCGCGCTGCGCCTGGCGCAGGCAGCCGACAGGGCCAAGACAACGTTCTTGAGCAGCATGTCGCACGACATCAGGACTCCGATGAACGCGATCATCGGCTTTGCCGGGCTGGCCTCGGCCCACGCCGACGATCCAAGGCTGGTGAAGGATAGCCTGTCAACTATCAGGAGATCCTCGGAGCATCTGCTTTCGCTGATCGACGATGTCCTCGACATGAGTCGCATCGAGTCCGGGAAGATGGTCTTGTGCGAAAAGCCGGAGTCCATTCGGGAAATCATCAACGACCTGCGCGACATCTCCATGGCTGACATCCGGAAGAAGCGTCACCAATTCTTCCTGGAGTGCTCGAATGTCAGGGACTGGTTCGTATTCTGCGACAGGCAGCGCCTCGACAGGGTTCTCCTCAACTTGATCTCCAATGCCGTGAAATACACGCCATCCGGAGGCCGCATAACGCTCCGCGTCGAACAGAAGCCTTCGCCGGACCACGGCCGCGCGGCGTTTGAGTTCAGCTGCTCCGACAATGGCATCGGAATCGACCCGGCGTTCCTCAAAACGATATTCGAGCCGTTCACGCGCGAGGAGACTTCAACGGTTTCCGGAATTCAGGGAACCGGGCTTGGAATGGCGATTTCAAAGAACATCGTGGAGATGATGGGCGGTCGCATCTCCGTCGCCTCGATAAAGGGCGAGGGCTCGGTGTTCACAGTCGCAGTCTCGTTCAGGACTGCAGACCCCGCCGCTGCCAGTTCCGGAGGCTCGGACGCCGCCGACGCCGAATCTGGCGCCGCGCAGGCGGAACCGGATTTCCAGCTGGAGGGAAGGCGAATTCTGATGGTCGATGACATGGAGATAAACCTCAGGATAGGCTCCATTCTGCTGCGCGAGCGCGGCTTGTCCGTGGACACCGCCGAAAGCGGCAAGTCCGCCATCGCGAAATTGCGCCAGGCCGGCGTCGGCGCATACGATTTCGTCCTGATGGACGTCCAGATGCCGGAGATGAACGGCTACGAGGCCACGGCGGAAATACGGAACCTCCCCGGCGGCGACAAGCTGAAAATCATCGCCTTCTCCGCCAACGCCTTCGAGGA
The DNA here is from genome assembly GCA_002448475.1 of Verrucomicrobia bacterium UBA6982. GTDB lineage: Bacteria > Verrucomicrobiota > Kiritimatiellia > RFP12 > UBA3636 > UBA3636. The sequence goes on along the minus strand of DJYI01000159.1, from coordinate 11,871 downwards.
GGATCGCGAGAGATCTCTTCAGGCCGGCATGGACGGCCACATAACCAAACCGCTGAAAATCGAGGAGTTTCTGCGCGAGCTCAAGCGGATCGGGGCGTCCTCGCGCGCAACATGGAGCTGACATGAAAAATCCGTCTTCGTTTGAAGAAGCGGTCTCGCGACTGGAGGCCGTGATCGCCAGAATGGAATCCGGAGAGGAGGATCTCGACAAGACGGTCGCCTCGTTCGAGGAGGGCCGTCGTCTTCTGTCATTCTGCCAGGAGAAACTCGCCGCCGCCGAGCGAAAGGTGGAGATTCTCGTTCGCGGGGCGGACGGCAAAGCCGCCGCGGTTCCGTTCGAGGAGAATCTCCCCGGGCTAGTGGATGACAAATAGCGAGCGCGTGTCCCCCAGAAGGCCTCCGCCGCGCCCCCGCCTCTGAAAGAGCAAAGCCATGATCTACACAGCAGACTGGATAGTTACCCAGGATGCCGCGCGCACCGTGGTGCGCGACGGCGCAATTCTCGTGCGGGGAGATTCCGTGGCCGCTGTCGGGGCGGCGTCGGATGTCGTCGCCGCCAATCCCGGAGAGCAGACGGTGTCGCTTGGCGAGTCGGCCGTCTTTCCCGGACTTGTCGATGCGCACTGCCACCTTCCCATGTCGCTGCTGCGCGGACGCGGCGACGACAAGCCGCTTTTCGCCTGGCTCAACGAGGACGTGTTCCCGCGCGAGGCGAAGCTTTTCCCGGAGGCCGTTCGCCTCGGCGCTGCGCTTTCCTGCTGCGAATTGGCACGCTACGGCTGCACGTCGTTTTTCGACATGTACATGCTCGAGGAAAACGTGTTCGCGGCGGCGGACGAGGTCGGTCTGCGCGGCGTTCTCGGAGAAAACGTCACTCGTTTCTTTCCGCAGCTTGGAGGAGCTGACCGCGACGCCCTTTTCGGACGGATTCGCCGCAACGCCGAGGCGTGGCGCGGCCACCCGCGCCTGCGCCCGGCCGTGGCCCCCCACGCCCCCTACACGACAGACCCGGAGCTGCTCCGCGAGTGCCGTGATCTAGCGCTGGAACTCGCATGCCCGTTCGCGATGCATCTGGCCGAAACGGAGGACGAAACCCGGACAACGCTGGACGAACATGGAATGCGGCCGGTCCGATACTGCGACTCGCTGGAGCTGCTCCGTCCAGACGCCACGTTTTTCCACTGCGTCCATCTTGACGCGGAGGAGATAGCCCTTCTTGCCGAGCGGGGCTGCGCCGTCGTCCACAATCCGGCGTCGAATCTAAAGCTCGCATCCGGTTCCGCTCCGGTCGCGGAGATGATCCGCTCAGGCGTTCGCGTGGCACTGGGAACCGACGGTCCCGCCTCCAACAACTCCCAGAACATGGTCCGCGAACTATGGCTGGCCGCCCTGCTTGGGAAGGCGACAGCCCGCGACCCCGCCGCCATGTCAGCGCAAAACGCGCTCGACATGGCCACGCTCGGCGGCGCGGCCGCGCTCCACGACCCGTCAATCGGCTCGCTGGAACCCGGAAAAAAAGCGGATTTCTTCGCCATAGACCTCGGCTCGGCGCCAAACGCGCATCCGTGCGCCAATCCCGTGTCCGCGCTCGTTTACGCCGCGTCCGGGGCCGAAAACAGGCTCACCGTGGTCGGCGGCCGGGAAATCTGGCGCGACGGGGAGTTCCTGACCGTGGACTGGGCGGAGCTGCGCGAGCGCTTTGACCGCGTCGCCGCGCGTTCGTAGTTCGCAGAAGTAAACGCACCTTCGCGCGGATAAACGCACCTTTGGCCGCATGCAAGGAGCGAAAAGAAGGATGGAAATGGCTCTGAAACGCCGAAAGCGGCGAAATTTCGCGTTCCCGCAGTCCTGAAACGAGTCTCTGACGGGGAAAAGAACGCCCTTTCGGACGAAAGAGGAGGCGGTTGCGGCAATATATCCATGTCCCGCTTCCGGATTCCGTTTTCGGCGAGCCTCCGGATTCAGGCGCAACAAGAGGGGAGGAAAAGCCCGGTTCTATTTCGTCGATGCGTTCGCCATGGTTGGCTTTACTCCGTTTCGTTTGAGGATTACGGCTTGAGCCTGGCGGTTGAAGATGTCGCCAAGCAGGAAGGGATGGAGCGTCACGTCGTTCGGCGGGATTTTGACGATGCCGAGTCTTTCAAGGAACCGCGCGCCGTCGTCCCCGAACTTTTCGACGAAGGAATCGAACGGCGTCTTGTTGCCGAGCGCTCCCCGCGTGTAACTGGCGACATGGGAAAGAACGGTGTTGATCTTGTTCTGGTCCAGGCCGTTGAACGACACGCCGTGTTCGAGGATCCTGCGCACCTCGCGGTGTTCCCGCTCCACATGCGGCTTCTGGCACGAGCAATAGGCGTCGCAGTAGAACAAGTGCACTCCCCTCGGAAGGAGCCGCCTTGGATTGCGCCCCGGGTCCGGGCGGAAGTTCTCAATCATTTTGGCGTCGGAAAATTCCGTTCCGTTGTCCGTGAGGATGACGAAGAAGAGTTTTCGGAACAGGTCGGGGCCCGCCGCCTCCCAGAGCATGTTGAAAAGCCGGGTGCAGGTGTTGGCTGTCTTGCGGTCTCGCAGGAACGCAAGCATCAGGCCGCCGGGAAGCTCCATCGTGAAGAGGACCTTGCCGCCGACGATTCCGATGACCGTGTCCAATTCCGTCCACTCCGTGACGTCGTTGACGCGGCAGAACTCCAGAAACGCCTTGTAGTCGCGCCCTGCGCGGCATTTGGCCTTGGTCCTGGTGCATTTCTTCTTCCGCCTGGGACGGCGTCGGCAGGCTTCCGGCAGATCGGAGCGCCTGGCGTCGAAAAGCCCACCGTTGACGTAGTCGTAGACGGTGCGCTCGGCCACGCCGGCAAAGACGCCCGCGTTGTTCGCGATGACATTGCGGATGGACTGGCCTTTGAGAAGGCACGGGGAGAGGATCGCGTTCATCCTGGAAAGCTGCTCGTCTGTCGGCTGGACGCCCATGCGCGAATCGTGCAGGAGGCTTTCCCTGTCGGCCTGCGCGCTGTCGGCGACATAGAGCCGCTTGGACAGCGCGCAGGAACGAAAGCGCCCGCATCCGTTGCAGACGTGGGACGCGACGGCGAGATGCCCGCAAACGGCCTCGGCGAAGTCCGGGCATCCTTCGAAACACTTCGGCGCGTTCTTGCGCAACGAGCGGTCTCCGGCGGCGCTGAAGACGCGCCTAGAGCAGGACTCGAAATGGGCGCACAGGCGGTTGGAGCACCCGTAGCCGCGCTCGCAGACGACGGCGCGGCCGATGATTTCCCTCAGGATTGTCGACTTCGGTCGTCCGCAGTCCTTGGCGATCTGGCGGGCAGGGGTCTTGACGGAAAGCAGGAACTCGATCCGCTTTCGGTCTGATATCGTGAATTGGCTCATCGTTTTGTGTTGTGTGTTGTTCGGGCTCGGCAAGGTTTCGCGCGAGTAAACGCACCTGCCTCCCCCGGGGGAGGCAACCATATTTTCCCGATTTTGCAAGGGGGGAATGAAATGGCCCGCTCCTTTCGGGCATTGCGCAAGTAAACGCACCGAATCAGGTGCGTTTACTTCTGCGAACGACGCGTCGCCGCGCGTTTTTAAGTCTCCGCCCGGGGCGGTTTGATTCAGGTCGGGGCATGATGTATCATGCGGCCCGTACCCCGTGCGAAACAACGCCGCATGGACAAAAAGGACTTCTGCCAAAATGCGTGCTTTAGCATGTCGCCTCTATGGCGAAAACGACCTGCGTCTTGAACCCATCGACCTGGCACCCGCCGGCGACGACGCCGTGCTTGTCGAAATAGTGTCAAACTCGATTTGCATGAGCGACTGGAAGGCCGTCACTCTTGGAACCCGCCACCGCCGCGTTCCGAAGGACATCGCCACGAACCCGGTCATGGTCGGGCACGAGGTCTGCGGCGTGGTCCGCGAGGTTGGCGCGCGCTGGCGCGGGCGCTACAGCGAGGGGCAGCGCGTGAGCGTTCAGCCCGCGTTCAATCTTCCCGGCCGCGAGCTTGAGACTATGGGCTACGCCTGGCCGACCATGGGCGGGGACACGACCGCGATTCGCATCCCGGCCGAAGTGCTTGAGCAAGGCTGCCTTCTGCCGTGCGAGGGCGACGGGCCGTTCTTCTCCTGCTCCCTCGCCGAGCCAGTCAGCTGCATCGTGAGCGCCATGCGCACGAGCTACCACAACGACTTCAACTCCCACGTCCACCGGATGGGGCCGAAGGACGGCGGAACGATGCTCCTGATGGCCGGATGCGGCGCAATGGGACTTGCGGCGGTGGACATAGCCTGCCACAACCCGGAGGCGCGGCCTCGCCGTCTCGTCGTGACCGAGGTTGACGAGGGGCGGCTAGCGCGCGCCGCCCGCGTATTCGGGATAGAGCGGGCCCCCGGCGCGTATTCGGCATCTGGAAAAGTGGGCGCGACGGAGGTCCACTTCGTCGATGTGTCCAAGGCGGCGGACCCCGTCGCGGCGCTCAAGGAGTTCAACCGCGTTGACGACGCGCGCGCCGGCGACGCCACCGGAACTGGCGGCGGATACGACGACGTTCTGCTCTTCGCCGCCGTCCCCGCGCTCGTGGAGCAGGCCTCTGCGCTTCTCGGGTTTGGAGGTTGCCTCAATTTCTTCGCCGGACCGACAGACCAGACGTTCTCCGCCAAGTTCAATTTCTACGGCGTCCACTACCTCGGGCACCACTGCGTGGGGTCCTCCGGCGGCGACGTGAAGGACATGGCCGATTCGCTGGACTGGATTTCGCGCGGAACGCTTCATCCGGAAGTCATGGTGACGCACGTCGGCGGCCTCGACAGCGCGGCGGAGGCCACGCGGACCCTTCACTCGACCCCCGGCGGCAAGCGACTCGTTTACACACACATCTCCCTCCCGATGACCGCGATCGACGATTTCGCGCGCCTTGGGCAAACGGATCCGATGTTCGCGGAACTCGACCGCATCTGCTCCGCAAACCGCGGACTGTGGTGCAAGGAGGCCGAAGACCTGCTTCTTGCCAAAGCGCCCAGGCTGGCGCAGGCGTGACCGGCTCCGGCCGCGCCTGCGGCGACTAGTCTGTGACAACCTCGTCGAAGGCGCCGCGCGCCGCGAGCCTGTAGAGGCCTGACCGCCCGAACTTTGAGCGGTCAACCAGCAGGAACTTGCGCGGAGTGCGCTCCAGCACACGCGAAAGCAGGACGGCCTGGTTCTCGTGGTTGGTGGTCGCCGAATGATCGTCGAGACCGTAGGCCGAGACGAACGCCTTGGTCAGCGTGAGGCGTTCGAGCTGGCGGAACGTCTCCTGCCCCAGAAACGCGTGCAGACGCGCGTCGTATGGCCCGCCAAGCCCGATAAGGACCCAGTGCGGGGGAAATGACGAAAAACGCTCAATGACAGAGACGGAGTTGGTCACGATCGTCAGAGCGCGAACATGGACTTTCGGGAGAAGGTCGGCCAGCGTCCCGACCGTGGTCGATGAGTCGAGGAAGAGGATGTCGCCCTCGACGAGAAACCTGGCGGCCTTTTCCGCAATTCGGGCCTTTGCCGCGCGCCCGGCGTCCATGCGGTCGCGCCACGAGCCGGAGGCCAGACCGGCCTCCTCCGCCGCCGGCGTCTCCAGCGCGGCGAGGCCGCCGCGCAGCCTCATCAGGGCGCCGCGCGCCACAAGGGCGCTGGCGTCCCGGTGGATTGTCGCCGAGGAAACGCCGAAGTGCTTGCGAAGCTCGTCAAGCGAGCAGCGCTTGCGCTGCTTGACATATTCGACGATCTCGAACGAGCGAAGGTTGCGCACGGCGCTTCACCCTGTCCGCTACTTACCCGCGCTCGCGGAGCCGGCGGCCTCGGCCAGACGACGCCTCATTGCGGCCTCGGCCTCGCGCTCGGCGGCCTCGCGCGCCGCCGCGTCCTCGGCGCGGCGCGCCTCGGCGATTTCAAGGGCCGTCTTCATTCCGAAGAGGTGCTTTACGCGCTCGCGCGTCCACTGCATCGCGGAGTAGAGGCCGGGCGTCAGCATAATGCCCACAAGCGTCGCCATGAGCATGCCGCAGCACGTCGTGACTCCGATTGCGGTTCGGCTGTTGGCGCCGGCGCCATGCGCCCAGACAAGCGGAATCACGCCGAAGATAAACGACCACGCCGTCATCAGCACCGCGCGATAGCGCATGTTGAAGCCCTGAATCGCGGCATCGACGATGGAATGGCCGTCCTCGCGCGCCTGCTTGGAGAACTCGACCATGAGAATCGCGTTCTTGGCCGAAAGGCCGATCAGCATCACGAGACCCAGCTGCGCGTAGATGGAAAGAGAGCCGGCCGCCCCGAATCCGTGCTCCTGCGCCCATGTCGTGGAGCAGCCCCAGATTCCGAGCATCGCGCCGAACACGGCCGTGGCCACGGTGAGCATTACGGGCACTGGAATGCTCCAGCTCTCGTATTGGCCGACGAGGAAGAGATAGGCGAAAAGCATCGCAAGCGCCATGAGGCCGACGATCTGCCCCTGGTTCTGCTTCTCCTGGTAGGAGAGGTCCGTCCATTCGATGGAGCAGCCGCGCGGAATCGGAATCGCCTCGATCGCGTCCATGAGGGTGCGCGACGGAACGCCCGGACGAGCCTGCGCCGTGATTCGGGCCGCGTCCATCTTGTTGTATCGCGTGAGAACGCGGCTGCCCATCTCGTGGCGAAGCGTCGCCAGGGCGGAGAGCGGGACCGTTTCGCCGGACGCAGTCGGGACCTGCAGCGAGAGAATGCCGCTTTCGGCCTCGCGGAAGTCCTTTTCGCTCTGAAGCTTCACGTAATACGCCTCGCCCTTCATGTTGAAGTCGTTGACATAGTAGGAGGCGAGCTGAGTCTGGAGCGTGAAGAAGAGAGCCGAGAGATTCACGCCAAGGCTGATCGCCTTTTCGCGGTCGAGGTCGAGGTAGAACTTCGGCGTGTTGGCGACAAAGGAGTTCTGCGCCGACGCCGCGAGCGGACGGCCGGCGGAGTCCTTGAGCGCGAGAATGTCGGAGGCGAGCTTGTCGCCGGCGGCGGCGAGCTGGGCGGAGTCAAGGGAGCCGTCGCTCGTCAGATACATCGAAAGGCCGCCCGTCGCGCCAAGTCCCTGAATCGCGGGCGGTGCGAAGCAGATGACGCGGGCGTCCGCCTCGGCGGCCCGCGTTTCCGCGTTGGTGCCAAGGCTCATGATGCCAAGCGCCTGGATCTTCTGCTTGAGCGCGGCAACGTCCTGCCCCTTGCCCTTGCGCTTGTCCCAGTGCTTGAGCTTGGCCATCATCATGCCACTGCTTTCGCCTGCGCCGCTGATGAAGCCGAAGCCGGCGATCGCCATCGTGCTCTGCAGTTCGGGAATAGTCTGCACCTTGTCGCGGAAGGCGCGCACCGAGCGCATCGTCCGCTCCAGCGACGAGCCCTCCGGCAGGCCGAGGTCGCACATGACTACGCCCTTGTCCTCCTCGGGCAGGAACGATCCGGGAACCCTCCCGGAAATGAACCAGATGCCCGCGAGAAAGGCGGCGAGAAGCGCCACGGCGAAGATCGAGCGGCGCACCATGAGACCGACGAACACGTTGGAAAAGCGGCGGGATCCGTCAACGAGAATGTTGAACGGCGCGAAAATCTTGAGCGGCTTTTCGCGCGGCGGGCGCAGCACGAGGGAGCAGAGCGCCGGAGAGAGCGTCATCGCCACGAACGTCGAAATGCACAGCGACACGCACATCGTCACGGAGAACTGGATGTAAATCGTGCCCACCATGCCGCCGTAGAAGGCGAGCGGCACGTAGCACGCCACCGTGACGAGCGTCGTGGCGATGATCGCGCCCGTGATCTGCTGCATGCACTTGATTGCCGCCTGCCGCGCAGTGAGCTTTTCGCGCTGCATGAGAGACTGGCAGTTCTCCACCACGACGATCGCGTCGTCAACCAGAGACCCGATCACCAGCACCAGGCCGAAAAGCGTAAGCGTGTTAAGCGAAAATCCGAGCGCGTAGATGAACGGGAAAGCGCCCAGCAGTGCCACAGGAATGGCCACGGACGGCACGATGGTGGCGCGCCAGTCCTGGAGGAAGAGATAGGTAATTGCAATCACCAGCACAAGCGTCAGGACGAGCGTCGAGGCCGTTTCCTTGAGCGAGACGACGACGGACTCCGTGGGATCGAAGGCCATGTGGTATTCGACGCCCTCGGGCAGGCGCGATTCCCACCGCTTCAGTTCGGCCTTCACGCGTTCCACGGCGGCGACGGCGTTGGCGCCGGTATCGCGATAGACTTGCAGGCCCACGGCGCTGCGGCCGTTGAACTCGCCGATGAACGACGTCTCCTGCGCCCCGAGCTCGGCGCGGCCCACGTCGCGAATGCGCAGCACGTTGCCGTCGGCGTCGGTCCGGATGATGATGTCCTCGAACTGCTCGGGCGTGAGAAGGCGTCCGAGCGTGTTGACGCGATACTGGACGTAGTGGTTGGCGCGTTCGCCGCCAACTGAGCCGGCCGTGGCCTGGATGTTCTGGGCGGCGACCGCGGCGTTTATCTCCGACACGGACACGCCAAGCCCGTCCATGCGCACCGGATCCAGCCAAATGCGCATGGCATAGGTGTCGCCCATCGCCGTGACCGACCCCACGCCGTCGATGCGGGAAACCGCGTCGGCGATGTTCTTGGAGACGTAGTTGTTGAGCTCCATGCTCGACATGTGCGAGCCGTCGGTGAGGAAGGCGAAGAAGCACAGCGTGTCCGACGAGCGCTTGTTGACGACGACGCCCTGCCGCGTCACCTCCTCCGGGAGTTTCGGCTCGGCGCGCTTGACGGCGTTCTGGACGTTGACCATCGCGATGTCCGTGTCGGTGCCGGGCTTGAAATAGACGTTGGCGTGGAAGTTGCCGTTGTCCTCGGCGTTGCACGAGAAGTAGATCATGTCGTCCACGCCGTTGAGCTGAGCCTCGATGGCGGAGCCGACGGTGTCCTTGACGACCTGCGAGGATGCGCCAGGGTAGTTGCAGTGGACGTAAATCTGCGGCGGCGCGATGTCCGGGTATTCCTCGACGGGAAGCTTGAAGATGCATATCACGCCGGCGAGCATCAGAACGATGGAGCAGACGAACGCCAGGCGCGGGCGATCGATGAAAATGCGGGAGAACATGGCAGGATCCTGATTCTATTTGCGATGCGCGGGAAGATAGCGAAAGCCGCATTGAAAGTCAACGGTCATTTACTAGTTCGGCTCCGATTTTTTTTGTAACGTCAAAGTCCGGTTTCGTGTAGTATCGGCGACACACACACCGCAACGGGTCCCGCGACCCAGGAGAACAACCCATGCCTCTGCCTTCCGTCCAGCACATCCGCGACATCTCGTTCCAGGACCACTTCCTGTCCACGCAGGGGGCCGCGCCCAAGAACGGCAAGATACAGGTCAACCACAACACCTTCGACGTCTCGTTCGTCGATGGCAAGGTGAACGCCAAGTTCGCGAGCGGCAACTGGTTCACGAACCTGTTCCGATCCTCCACTCTCACCCGTTTCACGCAGACGCTCCAGACTCAATATGACGATTGGGTCAACAACCAGGCGAAGGCGGGCGTGGGCGAGGGCGTTCCCGGCGGCGTTGTCCATGACATGGTGGTCAATGACCATGTGCAGGAGCCGCCCGTGATGGAGAATCTCCAAAACAACCCCGACGTCGTGGACGAGAACGCGGGGATCAACGAAGGGGTCAAGGAAAACCCCAACGTCGGGGGCGAGAACGCGGGGATCGACGAAGGGGTCAAGGACAACCCCAACGTCGCGGCCAACAACAAGGCGCAGGGGATGCCTGAGGCGAAGGACATCCAAAACAACCCCAACGTCGCGGCCGAGAACGCGGGGATCGACGAAGGGGTCAAGGGCAACCCCAACGTCGCGGCCGACAACAAGGCGCAGGAGCCGCCTGCGGCCAAGGGTTTCCAAAACAACCCCAACGTCGCGGCCGTGAACACGGCGATCGACGGCATCATCGACGTCCTCCACGCGAACTACGACAAGATCGACAAGGACGGCATCCGCTATCCGAAGACGGTCATGAAGGTCTTCGCGATGCCGGATACGGCCGACTCGCTTTCCGAGGACGATGCCGCGAAATTCATTCGCGCCACCGAGGGCAACGGCATGCCGCCGAACATGGCCAGACTGCTCTCGAAGCTCGGCGAGATCGGCAAGCTCGCCGCGCTGCGCAACCAGCTCACGAACGTCCCGTCCGGCACGGAGTGCGACGAGATCGTCCGCAACGCCGGCTTCCTCACGCACACGCTCGAAAACAACATCGGCAAGAGCGAGCAGGAGATCAAACACTACGTCCTCAACATGCTCGACACGGTGATCGACGGATTCCTCAACGCCGTGAACGTCATGACGGACAAGAACACGCAGGCGCTCGATTTCCTGCGCAAGTTCGACGGCGCGTGCGTCGAGGCCAAGGGCGACAACATCCAGGAATACATCGGAAGGGCGATGAACATCGTCACCGCCGGCCGCTCCGAGGAGAAGCACGACCTGGCCTACAGCGTGACGGCCGAGTTCAACGCGCTCGCCGACGAGGTGAAGGCGCCGTTACGCGAGGCCGCGCGCAAGGAATGCGAGGCCGCGGTCCGCGCCCAGTGCGCCGAGAAGGGCATCACGGACGAGGCGGTGATCGAGGAGGCAATCGACAAGCGCGTTGAGACCATGCTCTTCAAGAAGGACGCCGAGATCGCCCCGCTTGTGGAGCAGGCGATCAAAGCGAAGGGAAAGAGCTTCCTCTACGAGAACCTCTGCGGCGCGCTGCGCCCCGTCACGACCGCCGAGAAGGACGCGAAGACCGGCAAATGGACCATCACCACACTCGTGGACAAGCAGGGGGCGCCGGTCATGAAGCCCGTCTCCGCCTGCGACATCGACAAGGACTTCGACAAGTTCGTCGAGATGTACATGGACGACGCCCACCTGATGGGCATGGTCGAGAACAAGACCCGCAATGTCGGGAAGACAACGTTCGCCACGAAGCAGGACCTGTGCGCCACGGGCGTCCTCAAGGCCGCCGACTTCTACGCCAAGGGAAGCGCCGAGGATTTTGCCGAGCTCGTGAAGGTCGTGAAGAAGAATCTCCGCCCCGGGCTCGACATCCCCGACGACAAGCTCGAGGCGGCGGTCCGCAACGCGCTCGACACCCTTCGCGGCACGAAGAAGAACAACGATGAGGACACGGCCGTCGCCTTCCGCCGCCTGGTCGAGAACGTCGCCACGGCGGCCTACAAGGATGCGCCGAACGACGGCATGCGCCTCGTCCACCTCCTCGCCCGCGGCGTCGAGCAGTCCCACAAGGACTACGCCATCGGCAACTGCCTCAACGACATCGAGGGCAAGGCCCTGCGCTGCGCCCAGATGCTCAAGTTCGCCTTCAAGGACAAGATCGTGGACGTCGCGAAGGCGCAGAAGGCGATCGCCGACACGATCAAGTCCATGGCCGAGCGCGGGCTCAACCCGAAGGCGGGCGACAACGGGGCGCGCGCCTGCAAGCAGAATCTCGAGCGGATCATGTACGGCGGACGCCTCTTCACCGACCAGATCGAATACGACATGGGGCACCGCGCCGGCGGCAACGCCGAGATCGCCTTGAACAAGAGCTTCGGCGTCCTGCTCAAGTGCATCGAGCACTACGGCAAGATCGACCGCGCGACCTTCATCCGCGATCCCGGCCAGAAGGAGGTGGCGGCATGACCCCCGGCGTCTCCGAAGCCGCTCTCGCGGCGCTCTCCGTCCGCCTCGGCCTGCCGCTGGCGTTCGACGACGACGCCTGTTCCGTGATGGTCGGCGAACAGCCGTTCTCCATCCGCCGCGACGGGCCGGGCGACCGGCTCGTCGTCTCGGCGATCGTGGCGGACGACCTGCCGGAC
>DJYI01000098.1:523-2923 GCA_002448475.1 Verrucomicrobia bacterium UBA6982 | reverse complement strand
TTTTTTTGTTCAAGAAAAAAAGTCTGTGGGGTTTCCTGAACCGCAGGGAATGCTCGAAACCCCTGTATTTTCAATGGTTTTGAAATTTAGGGGATAGTTTATCCCCCAGTTTTGGGGGATAAGCCTGTTGAGGCGATCAAGGCCATCGTGCAGTCCATTGCCGCAGACAAGGCCGTTCCTGGAATGCTTCAACGGATCTCGGCAAAGAACATTGGCAGCTCCCTCGCTGGAAAGGCAGGGTTCAAACACAGCGCAGATGGGTCAAGCGTCTATCTCACGATTCCCGGCGAGACCACTTCGCGCGTAGCCACGCATTCCGCAACGGCAACCCTGTTCATACAGGATGGAACGGACAACAATTTGTCCATCGCAATTCGTCGCCCCGGTCAGTTCAAGCCGTTCAAGTCTGATTCGTCCGCGAATGTAGTCGAAGCCGTATTCCCCAAAAACGTCCTCGACGCGCACCCGGAGATGCTGCCGCACATCCTGCGGGACATCGCGGAGTTCGTCGCGACTGGCGAATATCACGACACCGCCGGGGCGATGGCCTACAACTACTCAGGATCCGATGCGTTCAAGGCGCAGGCCCGCGACCGCATCCACGAGGACGCCATCGCGCGCGGCGACTGGCGCACCGCGCAGAAGATGGTAGACGAGCAGGCGGAGGCAAACGGATACTACGGACCAGTCTGGCACGGCGAGAACGGCGACCTGAACCGAAAGGACTATTCGAAACTTGACACGAATGGAAACTACGGCGCCGGCGTCTATGTCGCCACGCGCAACCGTGGTCGCGCAGAAGCGTTCGGGGACAACGTCTCCGAACTCGCGATGTCCGTGGAAAACCCGCTTCCCGGATATGACGCCCGGCTTGAATCCGAAGAGGTGGAGTCCCTTCGAGACGCGATCCGAGACGCGGACGAAAACGCGCTGTCGGTTCTCGACGAGCTTTTCGAAGGCGAGAACTGGGGCGATGCCAACGACGCGCTGTCCATCTTCTCCGCGATGGTGGACGAGATGGGATTTGTGAAGGCCCGCGACATTTTCCAGTCCGTCACTGGATACGACGGCGTTTCAACTCGCGAGGGTGAAGCCGTCGCATGGAACCCGAACCAGTTGAAACTCCGAAACCTCGCGACGTTCGACGACTCCGGCGAACTGATTCCGCTGTCCAAGCGCTTTGACCGCACGAACAGCGACGTTCGCTACTCCGGCACCCGGTCGGCCGGGGCGATTTTCGGCGGGACGGTCCGGGTGCGGCCCGACGGCACGGTGGACTATTCGATGGTGAAGGACGCGCTTCTCGCGCGCACCCGGATCCTCCAGGGCCGTCCGGAGTTCCAGTTCGGCTCGGAGCGCCGCTCGCTGCGGCGCACGGCGGAAATCGCCGCCTCCATGATCGAGCGCGACCCGGAGGGCGCACAGGCGCTGATCGACCGCGCGCTCGACGCCTTCGAGTCCGGCCGCGAATGGGTGCCATCGGACACGGAGCTCGCGGTCCTGTTCATGGAGGAGGTCCTGCGCGAGCAGCGCGTGCGTGACGCCGAGAACGCCGTGCGCGCCTGCGAGGAGGGGCGCGGCGACCGTTCGCTCGTCGACGCGCAGGCGGCGCTCGCGCAGGCCCGCGCCGACCAGCTCGATTTCGCGCAGGCGCTTGCCATGACCGGGAAAACGACGGCCCGCGCGCTTTCCGCCCGACGCATCATGATCTCGGACGACAACTCCTTCGGCGGCGTCGTGGACGAGGTCGTGCGCCGCCTCCGCAGCAACAGGCGCCTGCGCGGCGCGGACGGGCGCACGGCTCCGCTAACGACGGAGGAGGCGGCCAAGATAGAAGAGCTGGTAAAGCGCATACAGGACCTTTCGGACGCCAAGGAGAAGGCGGAGCGGGAGCTGAAGCACGCCAACGCCCGCATTCGCGGGTTCGAGGCCGCGGCGCGCCAGAGGCGCGTGGCGGAGGGCAAGGTCAAAAGGGGCGAGAGGCCGGCGACGGTCGAGGAGGCCGTTCGCGCCATCAGGGAGAAGCTGGCGGACAGCGAGCTGGAAATGCTCGCCCCGGTGGACCTCACGGTCTGGCCGGAACTCTGGGCGCGCATGAACCGGAACGTCAAGATTCTCGCCGATGCCGTGCTTGGCGAGATGTCCGGCAGGGGCGGCGACCTGACCGAGGAGCAGTACGACGCCTTCCTGCGCCGCCTCCACGGGGCGGTGACGGAGGCATACGCCGACGTGCGATTCGTGTCGAGCGACCCGGCCCACGGCGAGCGGGCGGTGCCGACGTGGCGGAGGCGCGGCCGGAGGCCGCATTTCCAAGTTCCGCGGGCAGGATGCCCGCGCTCCCAGGAAGGCCCGCGCGGCGCGCGGGCGGTGCCGATGCGGCGGCGTGGCGAGAGTGACGGA
>DJYI01000098.1:0-376 GCA_002448475.1 Verrucomicrobia bacterium UBA6982 | reverse complement strand
ACTGAACGGAACGGAATCCACCACACCTCCTCTATCGAAAACGAGCGATTCCGGAACTTCGCGGGGAAAGAGCAATTCCAGAACTTCGCGGTAACAGCGCAATTCCGGAACTTCGCGGGGAGCAGGCTCCGCCATGAATCATCTGTGGCGGCGCAATCAACGGATAACCGAAAGTCCGCGACTGTTCTTGGTGATGGTGCGATCGCATGCCCGGAATGACACAGTCGTCTTCGCCCCGGAGCAAGAAAAATCTGGACCTCGGATTTGCGTTCGCGGCTTGCGGACCAAAACTCGCCAAAAATGGCGCCTTATGTCCTGCGAACCACGGCGTCCATAGAGAACGGAACCGCGTGCGCGGGTGTGACCAAACTTTGTC
>DJYI01000167.1:34422-41225 GCA_002448475.1 Verrucomicrobia bacterium UBA6982 | reverse complement strand
CGGCTGATGGCTATCCTGGTCAGATGATGCTGGCGATATAGCGGCCGGAAAATCCCGGACGCATTTGGGAACCGTGCGCTTTTCAGCGCGCGGCGGAATGCCTTCGGAAAAAATTGGGGGATAAGCCTGCCTCAAGTGCGGTCTTGACTTCTGCCGGGCGATTTGCGACACTCAACTCGTCAAGCGACGAGAGGACGGCACCGGCGGCCTCCTTGGCCGACGGCAAGCTCCGGGCGTTTCCCGGGCGGACAGAAGCTCCTCCCGTCACTTGCGCTTCGTCCCGCTTCTGCGCCATGAGATACGGCCTCCTTGCGTGGGCGCGCTCCATGACGCGAGCGATTCCCTCGCGCGTCTCCTGCGACGTTCTGGCGGGCAGGGCGTCCAGCGCTACGGCCCCTGCCGATCCGACCGAGGAGAAGCGCACGGACGGCGACTTCTCCGGAGCCCCGCCTTCCAGTTCGGCGAGCCGCGCCTCGTTGCGGTTGATCGCCTCGGAAAGCCGGATCTGCTCCACCTTGCCGCGGCGGTCCATTTCCGGCGACTCGTCGCGGCGCGCGGCCCATTCGTCGAGGGCGGCGCGGTAGCGTTCGATCCTTCGCCGCAGCGCCCCGATTTCGGCTGCGCGGGAGGCCTGCGCCGCATTCGGCCCCGTTTCGTCCGCCGCCGTCGAGGGCGCGGCCTGCTCCGGCCGGCGCACGAGAGAGATCTTCTCCGCCTTCGCCGGCCTTGCGACGAGCGACTTCTTCGCCGGGGCCTTCGCGGGCTCCGGGGCGGGGGCGGGCGCGGCCTCGGTGGCGGCGGCCGGCGACTCGGCCTCCGAGCCGTTCGGGCCTTCCGAACCAGTCGGGTTTTCCGACACCTTCGTCTCCGTCTCCGCGGCCGGGGCTGCGGGGGCGGGTCCGGGCGTTTGCTCGCCCGGCGCGGACTGGGTCTCCTCCGCCGCCTCGGCAACGGGAGGCGTGGAACTTGGACTGGCGACGCTCCGATCTTCCGGCTCGACCGGGGCCTCGGGGGCCGCGGCCTCATCGGCGGGGGCCGGGCTTGCCGTCGTGGCCGGGCTCTCCGGCGCGGGCGGAGGCGTCTGCTCGGCCTCCCGCGCGGGAGCCGCCGCTTCCGTCTCCGCCGCCGTGTCGGCCGCGACGCTCTCCATTTCGGCCTCGTTCTCCCCGATGGCCTGAATGTCCCGAGCGTCCATGGTGCGCTCGGCGCCACGCGCCGCGGCCTCGCGCTCCCCGTCGGAGCGCAGTCCCATTTCGCGCCGGAACTCCTCCTCCTCCACTTTCGCGTCGAGGTCGATGGGGCGGGAGAGGACCACCTTCCCGTTCCCGGCGTTGCGGGCCCTCCCGGCCATTGTGACGCCGTAAACGTAGTCGGCCAGCTCCTGCTCGCTCTCGACGGGGCGTCCCAGCGCGCGGGCCAGCCGCGCCCCGAGGCGCATGACCATGTTCCCGTCCTTCTTCGCAAGGCGCTGGAGCATCGTCAGGCGCAGCTGCGCGCCGCCGTGCGTCCGCTCCGCCGCGTAGGCGCGCTCCTCCTCCGCCGCCTCCACCCGGTCGTGAAACGCCGTGGTCCACATCTCCGGCTGCTCGATTCCAAGCATCTCCGCCCTCACGCGGTCCTCGTATGCCCGCTCGCCAAATGCCCCCACCTCCGCCTCGTTGCGGAGCTTCGAGCGCGTCGCGGCATTTCCCGCGCTTTCCTGCGCCTGCGCGGAGAAGTCGGCGTGGAAGCCCTCGTGGTCGAGAAGCGCGCCGAGTTCGGCGGCGCTGGAGAAGCCGGAGCGGTAGATGGCGATGACGCCGGAGTCCGGGTCCGTGAAGGCCTGGTCGCCGTAGCGGAAGCCGTCCGGGGTCGTGTCGTCCAGCGCCCCGTCCACGGCGGCGCGGATGTCCGGGCCGCCGCCCTTGAACAGATCCTGCGCGACTCGCTGGAGCTGCTCGGCGTTGCGCACTATGAAGACCCGGCGCCCGGCGCCCGGCGCATTGCGCTCCACGTAGTCCTGCGCCCACTTGGCGATCTGCGCGTCCTGCTCCGCGACGCGCTCGTTGAACGCCTTGAGTCCGGCCGCGTAGCGCATGGCGTCGGACCGCGCCTTCGCGGCCGCCTCCGCGCCCGTCCCCTCGTAGTCGGAGGCGTGGAACTCGTTGCCGCCGAAGTCCGGGAGGACTCCGGCGAGCGGGCGGACGCGGATCACGACCTCGCCGTCCTCCACGAACTCCTCGAACGCGACGCTGCCCTTCGGATCCTCCTCGGTCTGGTCCGTGTAGAACAGGCCCGCGCCCGAGTCGTCCTCGAGCTGCCCCACGTCCTCCGCGCGCCTGTTGTTCTCTATTGCCTCGAGGTCGATGTTGG
Source organism: Verrucomicrobia bacterium UBA6982 (assembly GCA_002448475.1). Taxonomy (GTDB): domain Bacteria; phylum Verrucomicrobiota; class Kiritimatiellia; order RFP12; family UBA3636; genus UBA3636. The sequence goes on along the minus strand of DJYI01000167.1, from coordinate 38,873 downwards.
TCGGGAACCCCCGCTCGTCGACGGGAGCCCCGCCGCCAAGCATTCATCCGCGTCACGCCTCTACGACGCAGAGGATCGCATCTGCGGCTACGCGCTCACGAACGCGGCCGGGCGGGGTATTTCCGTGGCGTTCGCCTACGACGGCTCGCATTTGACGAACACCGTTTTCACGATGTCGAACGGGGGCATCTTCTCCGTCAAGCTGACGCGAGAAACGAGCCGCAAGCATCTGGTCACGCGCCGCGACTATTCCTTCAACGATATTCCGATCTACAGGTATTCGACGGAGTATGATCTGCTGAGCCGTCCGACAAACGCCACGGATTCCGCCGCACTGGACCGCGCCTGGCGCTACAACCATCGTTCCGAACTCGCTTCCGCGAATGTCGGCGCGAATCGTTTTTTGCAGGTCATGCGTCGGAAACAGCCATTCCGATTCCGGCGCGACGGGCGCGGGAGACGAGAAGAAGTCCTGTCGGGACCGCGACGGCGAGCGCAAAGGCGATTGAACCAACGGCTCCCTCGGCGACAAGTTGCCAAGGGACAACAAGAGGGTGGGGGAGTCCTGGCCAGATCGATGCTGTTTTGATGGTGAAGAGCCACCCGCACGCCACGCCGCCCGGAATTCCGAAGGCCATGCCTCGCAAGGCGGCGCGGATGGCTCCGGATGAAAGGCGGGCGGCTAGTTGCGCGCGCGTGGCGCCGATGGCGCGTAGCACCGCAAGTTCGCTTTTGCAGGCATCCGCATCCGCGGCGAGCATTGCAACGAAACCAAGCGAGAGAACCGCTAGGAAAATGAAAGGAACTCGCGCGGCCTGGCCTATGACGTCGCTGCCGTGCGCAAGAGTTCCGTCGGCGATTTCGTCGCGCGAGTGGAGTCGAACCGTGCATTCGACAGGATGGCCCAATGCCTCGTCGATCGACGCCTCGACTTTGCGTCCGGCACCGAAGACTCCGTTTTCGCGCAGAAATTCCGGATCGTATTCGACCCAGAGGTGCGTTATTGGCACTGAGGCCAGAAATGGACGCGGATCGAGGGAGTTTGCGGTGTCGAGTGAAACGAACGCCGGGCCGTCAGTCATCGGCGGCGAGCCGTTCAGACCGCGGACGAGACCGCGGCTTGTGACCATGTGCCAGTTGAGATCCACCACTCCGGCTATGGGGATTTCGTGGATTGTCTTCGGTCCGCGTCCACCGCCCGAGGACACTCGAAGTCTGTCGCCTTTGTGCAGACCGTGGGCTCGCGCGAGCATTGCCGCCACTACGCATGCGCGACCCGAAAACACTGCGTTTGACGCCTCTTCCCAAGTCCCTTCGACAAACTTGAAGCGTGGAAGCCATTCCGCGCCAAGAAAGAGCGCGTTGCGCAACATCGGGCCACCTCCTCCGAGGCGTCCAGGCGCGAAGGAGGCGGCTTTGGCGCCTGAGTCCGACTCCGCCTTTTGCGACGTGTTTTTTTCGCCTTTGCCGCTTTTTCCGCCGCCGCCGGGGTGGCGCATCTGGACTGGAGGGTCGAAGGCCAGCTGCAGGGGGTATAGTTCCGATATGCGCCGGACGCCCGGAAGCTCGTCCAGTTCTGGTCTTGCGAGCGGGTCGGCGCCGCCTGGCAGAAGCGACACAATGGCGTCCGGCCATTCGGGAGAAGGCACGAAGCATCGCATGAGCGACGCCCCCCAAGTTTCGACTGCGACGAAGGCTCCGAATCCAAATGCGAACGCGACGGCCATGCCACGGCGGCGCCTGCGCGGGCGCGCCGCCAGGGCGTCCACGGGATGCACGGCAAGTGCCGGACGGAGCGCGAAGGCGATGGCGATAGCGCCGACGACAAGAGCGCCCGCAAGAGAGGCGGAGACAGCGCTCCAGTCAACCGTGTGTCCGACCGGAAACGCCGACGGATCTGTCGCGACATAAATGCGCAGGGCAAGCGACGAGACGATCGCTCCGGCGGCCCATCCCGCGAAGACCGCGAGAAAGGACTCTACGGCCACGACCCGGACAACGCCCCAGCGTGTCATTCCGATTGTTCGCAGAACTGCGAGCGGCCGGCGGTTCGCCTCGACGGAGAGAAGGAGTGAGTTGACGAGAAGTGCAAGCGCGGTCAGGACGGCCGCGAAGAAAAGAAGCGGTCGGGCGTAGTCCATGCGACGGTTTTCGTCACCGGCGAAGGCGCGCACGACTGCATCGGAAGCTGGCGTTACCGGCTCCTCCGGAGCAAGGGCGTCGCGCGCCCGGGATTCGTCGCGCCATAGGAGCATGCGGCCGGATGGTTCTTCGGATAGCGCCGCGCGAGCGGCTTTGTTGGCAAAAACCGAAGGCCAGCCGGGGGGGAGCGCGACATCGGCGAGATAGCCGACGACGCGGGCGGTAACGGTGCCGCGAAAGCCGACGAATTTAACGGCCGATCCGATGGGCGGCGCGCTGCCGCGTCCGAAACGACGAAGTGTTCCCGGAGTGCAGACGATTTGAGGCTCCGTTTCGGAGTCGTCCGGCCACGCGCCCGCGGCGAGTGGAGCCGAATTCCACGGGCTGGACGCCGGAGCGGCGGCGAGAATGGCGCGCATGGGCGGACCTTGAAGGACGTGCCCGTCAGGACGCCAGTCGATTGTAAGCGAAAGGACGTCGAGTTCCGCGTCGAATCCGCCTTCGGTCCCGGAAAAAACGCCGGTGCGCTCTCCTGCGCCGGCGTCGGCGGCGCGAGGGCCGGAGGGCGGGACGCGCTCGAAACGCCAGGCCGTCCAGGGCGCGGAGGCCCGGCGGGCCAGAGTGGGGGCCTGGGCGGAATTGGTGGCGGCCAGCGAGAATACGAACGTAAATGCGCCGACGGCGGCCGCTGTTCCGGCTGCGGCGCAGAAAAAGCGGGCCTTGCCGCATTTGAGGGAGCGCAGGGCGACGAGCGCGGTCATTTGACCGTCTCCAGATAGCGGGTCGAGACGACGGCCGGGTCATGGCGCGTGTCGAACGACGAGGAGACAACGCCTCCGCGCAGTAAGTGAACTCGGTCGGCGGCGGCGGCGACAATGGGATCGTGAGTGACCAGGAGGATCGAAACTTGACTTTCGCCCTCATGGATTTCGCGGAGAAGAGAGCAAATGGAGCGCGCCGCCGCGGCGTCGAGATTGCCCGTTGGCTCGTCCGCCAAAATGATGTCCGGGCCGGCGAACATGGCTCGGGCGAACGCAACCCGCTGACGTTCGCCGCCGCTGAGCTGCGCAGGATGCCTCTTTTCCAGCCCCGCAAGTCCGAGGCGCGAAACGAGCGCAGAAAGGCGAGTGGAATCAGGGCGGCGGTGGTCGAGGCGAACCGGAAGCGTGATGTTCTCGGAAACCGTGAGAGAGTTAACGAGATTGAAACTCTGGAATACGACACCGACGTGGCGGCGGCGGAAGCGCGTCGCTTCGCCGTCGCCCATTTTCGTGATTTCGGCGCCTCCGACGCATACGGAGCCGGAATCCGGGGCGACGAGTCCCGCAAGGATGTGGAGAAGAGTCGATTTCCCGGACCCGGACGCCCCCATCACGGCTTCAAACGCGCCGCGTGGAAGCGTGAAGTCAAGTCCGGAAAGAACTTCGGCGAACGCGTTGCCGGATCCGAATGATTTGCGGATGGCGGTTGCGACAACCGCAGGAGAGGAGTTTTGGTTCATCGTTTCTACAAACGCGCTTCCGTGGCGTTTGGTTCGGTCCTGAGGCGTGGAACGGCATCGAGAAGTTCGCGCGTGAACTGCGCGCGAGGGGCGGTGAAAAGCTCCTCGACGGGACCGCTTTCGACAATGACTCCGCGAGCCATCACCATTGCGCGAGGGCACAGGCAGCGCACTACGGCCAAGTCGTGCGAAACGAACAGCATCGCAAGTCCCGTTTCGCGCAAGAGCCGCGAGAGCGTTCGCAGAAGTTGAGCCTGAACGGCGACGTCAAGCGCCGAGAGCGGTTCGTCGGCGAGAAGCGCGCGTGGCTCAGCGGCCAGGGCGCGGGCGATGCCGACGCGCTGGCGCTGGCCGCCGCTGAGTTCGTGTGGATAGCGCGAGGCAAGATCAGGGGGCAGTTCAACGCGCTCGAGGAGTTTGGCGACGCGGGCGCGACGCGCTGCGCGCGTGGGGAACTTGCGGCGGAAAAAGACGAGCAGCGGCTCCTCTATGGCGGCGCCGACAGTCATGCGGCGATCCAGAGCGCCGGAGGCGTCCTGGAACACCATCTGCACCTGCGAGCGGAAGGTCCGCATGTCGGTGCGGGATAGGGCTGCGACATCGCGTCCGCGCCACAGGACGTGCCCGCCTTCGACAAGCCCCAGTCCGACCACCGCCCGGGCCAGAGTGCTCTTTCCGCACCCGCTCGCGCCGACGAGTCCGAGGCATTCGCCTTCGCGCAACTCGAACGAAACGCCGCGAACGGTAGGCGTTGGGGCGCCGTGGTGCCGCACGACGAGGTTTTCGGCGGCAAGAAGCGGCGGGCGGG
>DJYI01000167.1:26702-34367 GCA_002448475.1 Verrucomicrobia bacterium UBA6982 | reverse complement strand
AGAAGCGGCGGGCGGGACTCCGCTCCGCCAGCCGAGATGCCGCCGCTTTTGCGCAAGTCGGTCACAGCGCAAGTTCCTCGCCGTCGAATGCCGGCGCAACGCCCGGAAGCTCGGCGCAGCGCCGGGCCAGGTCCTCATGGAGGATGTCGTGTCCGATGTGTATCAGGCGTCCGACGACGGGTCTGGCCTCGCGCAGGACTTCAAGCGCCTGATTTACTGTCAAGTGGGCGGAGTGCGGGCGGTCGCGAAGACCGTCGAGAATGGCGATGTCCGCCCCGCGCAGAAGGGCCCGGAGCGACGGGGTTGCGCGGGAGCAGTCGCTGCACAGCACGAGGCGGCGCCCGCTGAACGAAACTTCCACCGCCACCGAACGCACGGGGCCATGTGGCACCGGGAGCACACGAACGGAAAACGGGCCGATTCGCACTGAACGCGGAAAGCCAGGCAGAAGCATCGGGACTAGCTTTGGGCGATACATTTCACGCTGCGACGGCGGAGAGTGGAAAATGTAGTTGAAAATGCGCTTGAGGTTGCCAAGGGTGGAGCGGCGCGCCCACAGCGGGATGGCTCCACCCTGAAGGGTGTTGAAACGGCGGACGTCGTCAAGTCCCAGGCAGTGGTCCGCGTGACAGTGCGTGACGAGAAGCGCGTCAACGCGGGGGATTCTGTGGCGCAAGGCCTGGACACGGAAGTCCGGGGAGACGTCGATCTGGAGGCCGAAGCCCTCCGCGCTCACGTAAACGCCGCAGCGGTCGCGCCTGTCGCGCGGATCGGAAGATGTGCAAACCGGGCAGTCGCAGCCGAGGAGCGGCACGCCAGTTGACGTTCCGGATCCCATTACAAGAACGCGGGCTCTTGTGTCCGTGCGGGACTTTCCGACGGTTGGGCCGCCGCTTTTGGTTTCTCTATTCATTCTGGCCAGAAATCCAGTGTTTCGCCGGTGTCGCGGCGGGGCGGGGGCGGCGGGGCGGCAGGGCGTCCCGGACGAAAGGCGATCGCGAGCAGCAATCCGGCGGCGAGCGCCGAGCCGAAAATGCTGGAGCCGCCGTAACTCAAAAACGGCAGCGCGAGGCCCTTTGTCGGGAGCGCTCCAGTGACAACGCCGACATTCACCGCGCCCGAAAGACAGATGTGAAGCGTCAGTCCGGCAGCCATCCACCTCCGTTTGGCGTCCGGCGCTCGCCACGCGACAATCATTCCGCAGACGAAGAAGACCGCGAAGAGCAAAAGGCATCCGCCCGAGGCGACAAGCCCCATCTCCTCTCCGACCATGGCGAGGATGAAGTCCGTGTGGTTTTCCGGAAGATAGTGCCGCTTGAACAGACTGTTGCCGAGGCCGCGCCCGAACATGCCGCCGGCGGCGAACGCCGAGGCCGCCATGCGAACTTGATACGTGCGGTCGCTCGCCTTGGCGCGTTTTTCGGCGGCCTCGCGCTCCGCTTCCTCAAGCGCCTCTCCGGAGAGTCCCGAGAGATCGGTCTGCGGTTCCTCCGCATGCCTGAACAGAACGGAGGTGATACGGGCCCGACGCACGTCGCTGTTGGCGATCCAGACTCCGCCGCAGACGGCGGCGATTGCGGCGAAGAGGATCAAGTGCCGGATGCGGGCGCCGCCGATGAAGAGCAGAATGCCGTTCACGGCCAGCAGCATGACACATGATCCGAGGTCGTCCTGAAGGAAGAATCCGGCGAGAATCGCGCCAATTCCAAGCGCGGCTGGCAGAAGTCCGGTGCGGAAGCGCCTTATGCCGGCGCCAACGCGATCAAGCCACCAGGAAAGCAGCAGGACGGCGGCGATTTTTATGAATTCCGATGGTTGCAGGAGATAGCCGCCGATGCGAATCCACCTGGTCGCGCCCAGCGCGCGATATTGCAGCCCCGGGACGTGCGTCGCGACAAGTCCGAATGCGACTGCGGCGGAAATCGCCACAATCATGCCAGGACGGAACCAGAATGTCGGCGGGAAGCAGATGAAGAAGACTATTATGCAGAGGGCGACGATGTCGAACGCCGCCTGTTGCGCCAGGAAGTGGTTCGGGTCATGGAAGTGGCGAGAGCTCTGAACGTCGCCGATGCTGGCCAGGGTCACGAGACCCATGGCCATCAGCAAAACGGTGCAAACGGCGATCGCCGCACCAGCCCACTTCATCTCCCAACCGCCTCCGGGTCAGCCAACGCGGCCCGATGCCGCTATTCGCGGGCCTTTGGAACCGCGATGCGATCGCCAGGCTGGAGCCCGGTGAGGGACTTTCCTCCGTTGAGGCGGCGCAGTTCAAGCGGCGTTGTTTCGAACTTGAGGCTGATGGAGTAAATGTCGTCCCCGGCGGCAACGGTGTAAAATCCGTCGTCATTCCCCTTCGGAGCGGGCGTGACCTGAACGAGGTTTTCAACTGACTTCTTCGCCGCTGAAGCCTGCTCTTCCGCGGCGAGACGGAGTTTTTCCGCCTCGGCGCGCGCGACATCGGCAAGGCGCCGGGACTCTTCTTCGGCCGCTTTCTTGAGACGGGCGGCCTCGGCGTCCGCTTTCGCCTTTTCCTCGGCGGCGGCCTTTTTGGCCTGCTCTTCCCGGGCCTTGGCTTCGGCGGCCGCCTGCGCTGCGGCCTTTGCCGCCTGTTCGCTGGCGGCTTCGCGCTGGGCCGCAAGCGATCCTCCGCGAAGGAGCGCGTCAACGTCCGTTGTCGTGCTTCCTGTAGTTTCCTTTTTCGGCGGCGGAGGAGGAGCGGCGGGGGTGCGGACTGCAGGCGCGGAAGTGGAGTGCGAACCTGAGGCCGACGCGTGGCCGGACGCGGTTGAAGGCGTGGCCGTGTGGCGGCCTGGGCCGAGCGACTGCCTGCCGGTGGCGATTTTCACCCGCTGTCCGACTTGCAGCCTGTTGGGGTCTTTTATGCCGTTGACTTCGCAGAATTCAGCGATGGTCATCCCGTTGTCGTTTGCAAGGCGGCCCACGACTTCGCCAGGCTGGACCACGTGTTCGCGCCAGCCCGGAGCCGCCGGAGCCTTTTGGATGGCGGGGGCGGGATGAATGGCTGGCGCGGAATGGACGATTGGCGCGGCGGGGCGCGTCGGCGGCTGGTATGTTGCACGCGGCGCGGGAATCACCGTGCCGTGCGGGGTGGAAACTGGCTGGGCTGGCCGATGCGGGGCCGTCTGCGGCGCGGAATATGAGCGAGGAGCGGCGGCGGGCGGAGTCTGGGCCGGGCGACGGACTCTGGCCGGGGCTACTTCCGAGGTCGTGGACGAGCCGGTGGCGCGAGGAGACCCCGCCCCCGGGTAGTTGCCGAAGAGCGAAGTGCGGGAAGTGAAGCACCCGGCTGAAAGAGCGGAAAGGACGGCGCAGAGCGTCACCGCCGCGGTTTGAACTGAATTGCTGTTGCGTTTCATGTCGTTTGGCCTTTGATTGAAGTAGTGTCGTCCGGTGGGAGCGTGGGTGTTGTCGGCGTGGCGCCGGAAAAACGTGGTGGTTTGCGTGGTTTGGAAAGGGGAGGGCGGAGGCAAAGCGAATTGGCGAAGGAGGCAAAGGCGTCGCCGCGTTCGGCGTATGAACGGAACTGGTCGAAACTCGCCGTGCCGGGCGCGAGAAGCACCGTGCATTGACCGAGCGAGGCCGCGGCCATCGCGGCCGCGGCTGTGGCGCGTTCGAGCGTTTCGCAGTTCTCGACCGGAAGCGCGGCGCGCCATTTTGAGGCCATGGCGGAACCGCACTCGCCCAAAGTGTATGCGAAACGCACTCCGGAATCCACCAAATTGTTTCCTTCAAGCCAGAGCGGTTCCTTTATGCGTCCGCCGCAAACGAGGATCGTCGGCCTTTCCCGGACCATGCGGCAGCTGGCGACGAGCGCCGCAAGGTTTGTCGCCTTGGAGTTGTCGATCCAGACGGAGCCGGATGCCGAACGCGCCGCGACCTGCATTCGGTGCGGAAGCGGGATGAATGCCCGGGCGGAGGCTGCGACGCTTTCCGGTGAAAGACCCGCTCGCAGAAGCGCGGCGCACGCGGCCGCGCAGGCCGGCCCGAGGATGGCGTTGTCGAAGTATGAACCGGTGATGGGGAGGCGGATGTCATCGGCCAATCCTGCGTCGGCGGTAATTCCGGAGCCCGCGTCCGGCTGGCGGCGGAAGACGATTTCGCCCGGGACCCAGCGCCAGTCTGCCTCGGGCGACAGCCCGAAGGTTTCGACGGCGCGGCCAGGGAATCGCTTGCGGAACGCGGCGAGGGGATCGGGAAGTCCGTCCGGCTGTGGATCGCACGGCAGCAGGCAGTGCGCGCCAGGCCATGTGAAAACATTGAGTTTGGCGTCAAGATAGGCGGCCAGAGAGCCGTGGCGGTCGATGTGGTCGCTCGAAAAATTCAGGAGAATGGCCGTTTCCGGACGCAGCGAACCGTCTTCCGTCTCAAGTTGGAAGCTGCTGCATTCAAGAGCGGCGAATTCCGGTTGCGGAGCATCTGCGGCGACATCGCAGAGCGGCTTGCCGTAGTTTCCGCAAGGCTCGGCCGTGCGCCCGGAGGCGCGCAGCGCATCGGCGATGAACTTGACGACGGAGCTTTTCCCCTTGCTTCCGGTCACCGCGACGATCCGACCGCGATACCAGTCGGCGCCGACGGACAGCTCCCCGCGGATGACGAGACCTGCGGCGCGGGCGGCGGCGAATTCCGGTCCCGACGGAGGAATGCCCGGGCTCATCGCCGCGACCGGATGGATCGAAGGCGCGACAGGGGAGTCCGGCGGAAATTCCGCCGCGAATTCAGCGGCGGAGCCGGCCAGGTCGCCCTGATCCGCGAATCGGACCGTTGCGCCGAGCGAGCGCAAAAGACGCTCGACGGCGCGACCCGAAACCCCGGTTCCAAAAACCAGAGTCGGGGGCGGAGGCGCGTGCTGCGGTTGCGCCGGTTGGGGGACGGTGCCTGGCATTGATCAGGGAATGGCGAGCAGTTCAGTCGGAAAAACCGGCGGCACAAGCGCGGCTGTCGGCAGCCCGCAGTCGAGAAGCGACGAACGCGCGGCCGCCATCGCGGCTTCGACGGTGTTGCACTCCGCGCTTAGGTGCAGCGGAACAAGGCGACTCAGACGCGGCGTGGCGATTTCGGAGAGGAACTCCGCCGCCTGGTCGTTTGAAAGGTGGCCGCTGCGTCCAGAGATGCGCTGTTTCAGGCTCCACGGGCGCGAGGAGTCCATCAGCATTCTCCGCTCGTGGTTGAACTCGAGCGCGAGGGCGTCGCAGTCGCGAAGGGCCAGACGTGCGGCGGCGGTGGATTCGCCAAGATCAGTGGCGATGCCGAGCTTGGTGCCGCCGCATTCGAGCACGAATCCGACGGGATCTCCGGCGTCGTGCGGAACCGAGAATGGCAGAACTGAAAACGCGCCGACGTCAAACGGTTCGCCCGCTCCGATTACGGTCCAAGGCCAGTCGGAGGCGGCGGAGACGCTTTCGCAAACCGCCTCGATTGTTCCGGAGGTCGCGAAAAGAGGCAGTTGGCGGACCTTTAGCGCTGTTTCAAGAGCCGAAACGTGATCGCTGTGGTCGTGCGTGAGCAGTATCGCGGAAATTGATGACGGGTCGGCTCCTAGGTGTCGCAGGCGCGAGGCAAGCGAACGCCAGCTTGAGCCGGCGTCCACCAGTATCCTGGTGTCGTTGCCCTCCGCAAAAATGCAGTTGCCTTTGCTGCTGCTTGCAAGAACCGCGAAATTCATTTTTCAACTGGCGCCGGCGCCGGGAGCAATGTGCGCAGCGGGACGCGCATTCCCGAAGGCGTTTCCACCACAATGGAGTCCTGAACAGTGCCTTCCGGGGGACGGGAGGCGAGCGTTTGCCTGATGTCTAGCGTAACGAACCGGCGAGCTTCCCGAGCGTCTTTCTGGGCGTCTTTCCGCGCGGCATTGTCTTCGCGGGGTTCCGCTTTTGGCGGTTGAGGCTTGGGTGTAGTGGCCGGAGCAGGAACCGGAGCCGGGACTGGCGCGGGAGCCTTGGCGGGCGCGGGAGCCTTGGCGGGCGCGGGAGCCTTGGCGGGCGCGGGAGCCTTTGCGGTTGCGGGAGCCTTGGCGGGCGCGGGAGCCGGGTCGGGAGCCGGAGCCTGAATCGTAGTCGGCGCTGGAACCGGTGTTTCCGCTGGAGCCTGGGCCGAGGCGGAAACGGGTGTCGTGGCTGGAGCCGGAGTTATGGCCGGAGCCGATGTCGTGGCTGGAGCCGGTGGTTCCGTTTTCTGGGCTTGGAGGTCGCCGCGACGCTCCGTCTGGGGAGTTGGGGTCTGTGGGGCAGGGGATTGTGGCGCCTCCGCCGTAGCGGTCCTAGGGGTGGAAACGAGAAGTTCAATGAGCCGGTTCTGCTGTTCCTCCTTGCGGATGAGCAGTTCTTCGCTCTGCCGCATAGTGCGTCCCACGAACAGCGCGAACAGCACTCCGAAAATGGCGGCCATGGCGAACAGGGCGGCAAGAAAGCATACTGTCAGGGCGAACACGCGGCGGCGGGCCCGTTCGCGCTCGCGGTCAAGAAAATCCTGAAATGCCTTTAGAACGGGGAAAGATTCATCGGACTTGCCAAGAGCGAGCGCCAGCGGCGCGTCGGCGCGGTTTTCGTGGTTCGCGTCGTCTGCTTCGCGAATCGGATCAGTAGATTGAGGCATGGCGGGGAAGTGATTTGAGGTTTTTCATGCGGTGGGCTGAGGCGGAGAATTCCGCCTGAATTTGCCGCCTAGTTTTCAAACAGGTCGCCGGCCCCGTGCTCAAGCTCCGAAATTCTGGTTTTGAGCATGTGTTCGACGGCCTGCCATTGTGCGCGCGCTTCGGTGAACTGGCGTGCCGACTCCACGATTTCCTCTTCGCGACGCCGCAGTTGGCTTGTGAGGGAATCGTAGTCGGCAGTGCGCTTTTCGATGCGAAGAAGCTGCTCGCGAAGGGTGCTTTCGCGCTGTTGGAACGCCTGGAGTCGGCTCTCAAGGGCGTTCTCGGCCTTTTGCGCGCGGTCGTTGTCGGCGCGGTGGCGTTCGCTCTCTGATTCGAGTTCCTGCTTTAGACGCGCAATTTCCTTTTCGGCCCGATCCATCATCTCTTCAGCCCGTGATTTCACAGGCTGGCCGAGATTGAGGGCCTTTTCAAGCGCCACGACCCGCTCGCGGAGCGTTTCCTGTCTGCGGACGCTGGCGGTTCGTTCCTCGTCGTTGCGTTTTTTCTCCTCGTCAAGCGCGGCGCGTATCGCATCAAGCGCATCGTCGGCGTATCGCTTCACGGCGGCGGTGTCCGATTCGAGCGGGCGCTGCGCGGCGGCGAGCGCGGCCTGCGTTTCGGCGAGTTTTTCGGCTAGGGCTTCGCGTTCGCGCGCAAGATCCTGAGCGAACTTTTCAGCGGCGGATCCGGGGGGCGCCGCTTCAAGTTCGGCGATTCGTTTTTCGAGTTGCTCTGTCTTCTCGGCGGCTTTTGAGTCGCGTTCGTTAGCGAACTGCACCAGTTCGGCCAATTCGGCGCGCGCGTCGTCGAGCGCCCCTCCTTTCTCGGAAACATCCGCTTCAAGCGCCTTTGCGCGTGCGGCGGCGGCGCCTATTGCCGCTCCGAGTGCCGCGCGGACAGATTCCGTTTCGGCTTTTGCGAGTGCGGCAAACGCATCTGACGCGATTCGCCTCGCATTTGCAGCGGCAAGGGCGGAGGCGGCCTCATCCTTTGCGGCGGCCAGAGCGGAG
>DJYI01000167.1:0-26630 GCA_002448475.1 Verrucomicrobia bacterium UBA6982 | reverse complement strand
GGCGGCCTCGTCCTTTGCGGCGGCGAGGGCCGCAGTTGCGGCGGCAGCGTCTTTGCGCGACTGTTCGGCGCCGTCTGAGAGTCTGGCCAGTGCGCCTCGCGCCTCGGCCGCATCCTGACGCGCGTCCTCGACAGCCCCGCGAAGTTCCGCGATTTCACGTCCGCGCTCCTCGGCCTTGCGCTTGTCGCCGTCGGCGCGTTCGGCGATCGATTTCAACTCGTCACGCAGTTGGGAAACAGTCTGCTTTATCTCTGGGAGTCGAACGATTTCGGAGCCTTGCGGGATCTTGCCCGCCGCATGCATCGCCTTTGCCGTGTCGCGATGGAATGGACCGGCCACGCCGCCGTCGGGGCGGATTATCACCGTGTCCATTTCAAGAAACGGCAGCATTGTGGGCGAAAACCAAGTGGCGCCGTCCGGAGAAACGCGGTCTTCGGGGAACACGCGTGATTCGCGGGCGTAAGAAAGGAGCGTGGCCGAATCGACGCGCCATGTCTGGGACGAATCGGCGGTCCTGAATGACCACTGACGCCCGTCGTCGCCTGTCTGAGCCGTGTTTGCGGGTGTTTCTTCCATTTGCATCGGTTACTTTTTGCGGAAAAGACGTGTAAGACCCTCTCGGGCAGCCGTGCCGGGTGAGCTCGCCATCTGGCTCAGTTCACGGCGAAGTTGATTTTCCAGAGCCGCCATTTGCGATGGCCGGCCGTGGAGCGAATCGGAGGACGAGGCGCTGGTCGAGTGTGCCGCGCGGGCCGGCTCCACGACCACGACGGGCTCCTCCGTTTCAGTGGAAACTCCGCTGTTTTGCGGATCGGGAGTTTCGGCGACGAGCGCCGCAAGCGCGGAACGGAGGCGCGAAAGGGCCGCGACGCTTTGCTCGGCGCGCTCTGATTCGGACTTGGCGCGATTTTCCGCCGCGTCTGCGCGCTCTGATTCGGACTTGGCGCGATTTTCCGCCGCGTCTGCGCGCGTTTCTGCAGCGGAGAGAGCCTTGGAAAGGGCGGCCGTCTTCTTTTCAAAGTCCACGGCGCGCGCGGCGGCGTCGAGAGCTGTGCGTTCGGCGTCGGCCCGCGACGAGGCCTCGGCGCGAAGGGACTCGACCTCCGCGGACGCCTTGACGGCCTCCGCCTTAAGCGAGGAAATCTCCGCGTTCAGGCGCTGACGCTCCGCGTCGAATTCCAAATCCTTGGCGCGCAGTCCGGCTTCGGCCGCTGCGCGGGCTCGCTCGGCTGCGCGCAACGCCTTTTCCGCTCGGAGGACGCGCCCAACGAGAGCCGCGCCGGTTTCCCCGGCAGGCGCTGACGGCAGGGCGGCCGCGTCGGCGACCGTGCCGGAGCGGACGAAAAACAGACCATCGGCCGGGATCTGGCGCAAGGCGTCCTCCCGGTCGAGGTATTCGCGCGCGAACGGCCCCAGAACGCCAAGGCCGTCCTTTGTCTGCAAGACGAGGCAGTCGAATCCGATTTCCTGAATCGAGACGGCGGGCTGCCAGCGTTTGCCGTCGCGCGAAACCGGAGTCTCGGCCGACACGGAGCCATCCACCGCCATCGCGCGGAGGGCGGAAAGAGACGCCGGACCGGCCTTTGCGCCGTCAGGACCTTTGTAGAACCACTTTGAATCATTGTCCGCCATTGTTGGCCGCGACCTCCCGGAAGAGCGCGCAGCACGGCGTCGTTCCGTGGCGGTCATTCTACCTGAAACGCCCCCTCCGCGCAAGAACCGTTTGCGAAATGCGCGCGGGGGCTTGCGGGCGGCGGGGGCGGCAGGGCGGAGGTGCGCAACGCTAGCGGGATTCGCTGGACTCCGCAGCATCCGCCTCCGATAGTCTGAATTCGCCGTTTTCGGCGTCAACGCGCAACGTCGTTCCGTCGCGGAAGCCGCCGCCGACAAGCAGCCGCGCAAGCGGATTCTCGATGTCCTTCTGGATTTCGCGCTTGAGCGGGCGGGCCCCGTAAACAGGGTCGTAGCCGCGCTCAACAAGCAGATCGATCGCGGCGTCGCTCGTTTCAAGGGACATTCCGCGGTCGCGCACCCTGCGCTCCAGATCGCTCAGAAGCAGCCGCACGACGCCGCGGATTTCCTCCTTGCGCAATGGCTTGAAGAGAACAGTCTCGTCCAGCCGGTTGAGAAACTCGGGACGGAAGCTGGCGCGCAGAAGCGCCGTCACGCGATCGCGGGCCTCCTGCGAGATTGTTCCATCGGCGCCGATGCCGTCTAGCAGGTCCTGTGAGCCGAGGTTGCTCGTGAGGATCAGAATCGTGTTGCGGAAGTTCACTGTGCGGCCGTGGCTGTCGGTGAGACGCCCGTCGTCCAGCACCTGAAGCAGGATGTTGAAGACGTCGGGGTGCGCCTTCTCCACCTCGTCGAGCAGGACGACGCTGTAGGGCTTGCGCCGAACGGCCTCCGTGAGCTGGCCGCCCTCCTCGTATCCGACGTATCCTGGAGGCGCGCCGACGAGACGCGAGACGCTGTGCTTTTCCATGTATTCCGTCATGTCGAGACGCACAACCTGGCGCTCGCTGTCGAAAAGCGCCTGCGCGAGCGCCTTTGCAAGTTCCGTCTTTCCGACGCCCGTCGGTCCAAGGAAGAGGAACGAGCCAATCGGGCGGTTGCCGTTTTGGATGCCGGCTCTGGCGCGAAGGACCGCGTCGGAAACGGCCTGAACCGCCTCGTCCTGCCCGATAACGCGTTTGTGCAGCTCCTCAGGAAGGCGCAGCAGCTTCTCACGCTCCGTCTCGACAAGGCGCGTGACGGGTATTCCGGTCCACCTCGCCACGACCTCGGCGATTTCGTTTTCCGTGACCTCCTCGCGAAGCATTCGCTTTTCGTCCGGTCCTTCGCGCGCCTGAAGTTCCGCGAGCTTCCGTTCAAGATCGGGGATCGTGCCGTAGCGCAGCTTGGCCGCTCCTTCAAGGTCGTAGGCGCGTTCGCGCGACTCCGCGTCGTGGCGGGCGCGGGAGAGTTCTTCGCGGACCTTCTTCACGTCCTCGATGGCGCCTTTCTCCTTTTGCCACCGAAGTTTCATCGCCGCCGTCTTTTCCTTGAGTGAGGCGAGTTCGGCGCGCAGCGCCGCAAGACGCTCCTTTGACGCCTTGTCCGACTCCTTCCGCAGCGCGGTCTCCTCGATTTCAAGGCGCGTCTGGCGACGGACAGCCTCGTCGAGCTCGGCCGGCATCGAGTCCATTTCCACGCGGATCGATGCGCATGCCTCGTCCACCAGGTCGATGGCCTTGTCCGGGAGAAAACGGTCTGAAATGTAGCGGTCCGAAAGGACTGCCGCCGAGACTAGGGCGGCGTCCTGAATGCGGACGTTGTGGTGCAGTTCAAAGCGCTCCTTGAGACCGCGCAGGATCGAGACGGCGTCCTCGACGTTTGGCGGATCGACCGTGACCGGCTGGAATCGGCGTTCAAGAGCCGGATCCTTTTCCATGTGCTTGCGATATTCGCCGATTGTCGTCGCGCCTATGCAGTGCAGCTCGCCGCGGGCGAGCATTGGCTTGAGCATGTTGGCCGCGTCGGTGCTGCCTTCGGTCTTGCCGGCTCCGACGATCGTGTGGATTTCGTCGATGAAGAGAACTATCCTGCCCTGCGCCGCCCTGATCTCGGCAAGGACGGCCTTGAGCCGCTCCTCGAACTGGCCGCGATACTGCGCGCCTGCCATCAGGGCGGTCATGTCCAGCGAGAATATCGTGCGTCCCTTGAGCGTTTCGGGAACATCGCCGCGCACTATGCGCTGGGCGAGCCCTTCGACAATCGCGGTCTTGCCGACTCCGGGTTCCCCGACGAGAACCGGGTTGTTCTTCGTCTTGCGCGAGAGGATCCGCGTCACGGCGCGGATTTCAGCGTCGCGCCCGATCACAGGATCGAGCTTTCCGGCGCGGGCGAGAGCCACGAGGTCAGTGCCGTATTTCTTCAGCGCCTCGTATTTTTCCTCTGGGGTGTCGCTTGTCACGTGCTGGTTGCCTCGGACCGCCTTGAGCGCCTCCAGCAGCGACTGCTCCGTTACACCGGATGAGCGGAGCGCCTCGGCGACTCCGCTCGCCTTGCCTTCGGCTACCATTGCAAGCAGAAGGTGTTCGACGCTCACGTATTCGTCGCCCATGCGCCCCGCCGTCTGCTCCGCGGACGCCAGAACGCGCGACAATTCCTGCGACACGTAAACCTTTCCCTGCTCTGTCGCCGAGCCCGGCCCCGACACCGACGGAATCCGCGCCAGCAGATCTTCGGCCCTTGCGGTGAGCGTCGCCGTGTTCGCGCCGGCCTTTTCGACGAGCTGGGGCGCGAGTCCGCCTTCCTGCGCGAGGATTGCGTAGAGCACGTGTGGCGTGTCGAGCGCCTGATGGTTCCTGCGAGCGGCCTCGCTCTGCGCCGCCTTGAGTGCTTCCTGGACTTTTTGAGTGAATTGTTCGTTCATGGCTAAACTCCTTTGCCGCTCATTAGAGCAATCGCCATGCCAATCCATCCTGTTTGTTCTATAGTGACATTTTGTCCCATCTGTCGAATGGGGGAAGAGACAAAACGTCGCCGCTGGTGGAGCGAGGCGCGGTGGTGCCTCGGAAACCTGCGGGTGGAAAACAGAAAGCGGCGGCCCGTCCGGGCCGTCGCTTCGGTTCGTCTCATCCCGAAAATCCTGAGGAAAATCGGGTGTTGCGTCTGTGTTCCGCTACGTAAAGGCGTTCCGCGGCGGAATCACAGGCAGGTGCGTCAGAAGGAGAATGCGACCTTTGCCGTTCCCATGTGGCGGTCATCGGGCTGTTCGCCGTCGATCTTCTCGAATTCGCCGTAAAGATACTCGAGAGCGAGGGCGAAGTTGTCGGTGAATGCGTATTCGCCGCCTACGCCGAACTGTTTTTCGGGCATTTCGTCCTCAGCGAACTCCTTGCTCCCCTCGTAGCGTGCAGCCAGGGAGAGGCGATCCGTGAGGGAATAGACCAGATCGACGCTCCAGGTGCGGGGCTTGCCGGATTCGACGCCGCCGAACTTGATCTGCTCCGCGGCTCCGAGGTATTCCGCGGCGATCTTGAAGTCTCCAACTTCAAGCACGGCCGCCAGATCTACGCCGATGGCGCCGTCGTATGTCGGGTCGGATCCCTCCTCTTCCATCTTCTTGAGCCTGTCGCTGACATCGTCGTCAAGCGCCGCCTCGCAAATGTCGGAAAGGACCGCCGCCTTGAAGCTCAGACCCTCAAATGGCTTGAGCGTGGCCGATGCGACGTATTGAAGCTCTTCAGAGTCGTCCGTCTCGTCGTTGATGTCGCCGGCGAATGCGTATGCGGCCAGATCAAGCAGGTCGCTCTCCCATTCAAGGCCGACTGCGCCGTCGGAGATTTCTCCGAGTTCGAGCGTGAGTGGGTCCGAGATCAGTCCCGTCTCGAACACGCCGAACGGCATGTATATCTTGCCGAAGTGCAGCGAAAGGCCGGAAAAGTCGTCATCAAGGGAATAGACTATGTCCGCCGAATCGACGATCACGTGATCGTCCTCCTCGCCCTCCTCGTAGAGAAATGCGATCGATGCGGAGAGGCGGTCCGACGCCTCGAATCCGAGATCCAGCTCAACCGTGTCCACGTTGATGTCCGTGTCCTTGTCGGAACCCTGTTTTGAGTAGGAGGCCGACACTTCGATCAAGCCCTCCACGGTCACGTTTTCGATCGAGGACTTCAGTGGAAACGCCGAAGCCGCCTCTTCCGAGGCGTCATCGGCGACGACCAGACCCGCCGAGGCGCAGAGCGCGGCGGTCGAGGTGAGCAGTTTTGCCGTTGTGTTCATGATTTGTTTTGAATGTTGTTGCCAGCGCTTCGGGCCGGCGTTGTTGTTTTGGTTGCCCCGAATTCTATTAGAAGCCCCTAATTTGTGCAATCAAATTTTTTTAGTCATGAAAAACTTGTTTGCTGCGGAGACCGCGCAGGCAAGAACCGCGCTGCGCGAAGCGCGTTGCCCGCGCGGTTGGTGTGTGGTATCCTCCGCGCACATGAACCGGACAGCGCTCGACAACATAAGAATTGTTCTGGTGGGCACGCTTTACGGCGGCAACGTCGGAAGCGTCTGCCGCGCGATGGCGAACTGTGGAATCCGCAGACTCAGACTTGTCGCCCCGGATCCTGACATCACGTGGGAATTCGCGCGCACGATGGCGGTGCACGCAACGGACATCCTCGACGCGCGTGAGACGTTCGCGACGCTTCGCGAGGCGGTGTCGGACTGCGTGGCCGTGGCCGGCACGTCCCGGCGCGGAGGTCTTTTTCGCCGTCGATTCCTCGACGCGCGCGAGGCGGCTCCGGAACTTGTCGCAATTGCCCAGACGGGTCCGGTCGCCATTGTCTTTGGTCGCGAGGACAAGGGTCTGCTGAACGAGGAGCTTTTGCTCTGCACCCATGTTCTGCGCCTTCCGGCGGCGCCGGAGTATCCTTCCTACAATCTCGCGCAAAGCACTGTCCTGCTCTGTCACGAGCTTTTCCGGGCCGCTGCGGGTCCTGTCCGCAACAAGGAACTGGAGGCGTCCCCGCCAGCGACGATGGACCTGCGCGAGCGGACGCTGGACAAACTTCGCGACCACCTGCTGAACGTGGGTTTCATGTCCGAAAGCGACGCGCCGCGCATGATGGAGGGCTTCAACCGAATCCTCGCCCGCGGAGCCGTCACGGAGGCCGACATGAAGCTCGTAATGGGCGCTCTTGCCCAAACTCGCTGGGCTCTCGAACACCGTCAATAATGACCATCCTGTATCTCAACGCCGGCGACCACGAGCTTGAGTACCCCGGCAAGCTCGCGGGGATTCGCCGCTTCGCGCGGACGCGCGGATGGCGCGTGGAGGTGTTCCGGAGGCGCGACGTGACGCCGGCCGACGTTCCGGCGCTGCTGCGGAAAATCGCCCCCGCCGGATGCGTCGTCGAGGACACGACGCGTTCGCAGAAACTTCCGTCCTCCTTGTTCAAGGGGATTCCTTTCGTGTATCTGGATCCGACCAATCCGGCGAAGCGGCGCGGGCACGCCATCATCGTCTGCGACCAGGAGGCGGTCGCGGACGCCGCGTTCCGAGAGCTTGCCGCGGGCGCCCCTCCATGCTACGCGGTCGTTCCGTCCATGTCGCGGCCGCAGTGGAACGAACGACGGATATCCGAATTCCAGAGCCTTTGTTCGGCGCACGGGCGGCCGTGCATCGTCTTCAGCGGCAAACCTGACGAGAAACCCGCGCGCTGGAAGACCCGGATCTCCCAGTGGATTTCGTCGCTCCCCAATCATGTCGCGGTTTTCGCGGCCAACGACTATGTGGGACAGTTGTTCGCGGAGACCGCACTGCAAGCGGGACGGCGCATTCCGCAAGACATGACGCTCGTCGGCGTGGACGACGTCCAGGTGAAATACACGGATGCGCCAATTCCCGGCATTTCGTCGGTCAAGATGGACTTTGAACTGGCCGGGTATCTCGCGGCCAAGGCGCTTGGGGAGGAAATGACATTGAATAGCAGCCGGTTGCGGCCAGATCGAATGCAGTCGAATGCAATCGAATGCCGCCGAATGCAATCGCCGGCTGCCACCGGCGATTCCACGCTCTTCACCTTCGGGCCGCTGCTCGTCGTTCGCCGCGAATCGACGCGCGGCCGGGGTCGCCGCGAGCCGCATGTTCTCCAGGCCGTGGAGATCATCCGCCGCGAGGCGTGCGACGGCCTCACCGCCGCCGCGCTGGCCGCGCGCGTTCCGGGCAGCCGCAAGCACTTCGAGCGCCGGTTCCGCGAGGCGATGGGGCACTCGGTCCTCGACGAAATCCTGGACATACGCCTCCAGGCCGCCCTGGACATGCTTTCCAGGCCGGAGACCGCCATAAACGCCATCGCGGATTTCTGTGGATTCGAGACGGATCGCGAACTGCGCAAGCTCTTTCGCGCCCGCTTCGGCACTTCCATGCGGGAGTGGAGGAAACGGCACCTTCGCTGATCAAATTATTGCTCCAAAAGTTCCACTTTTGGTGCCGCAAAGCGCTAGAATGAGAGGCGTCGCGGGGAGAAAGGCCGGATTCCGGACTCCCGCGGCGAACCTCAACGTTCACATTCAATCAAGGGAAAACAACGATGAAGACAGAAATGCGGTTCATTCGCAGACCCGGCGCGGCGCTTTCCGCCGCCGTTGGCCTCGCACTCGCGGCAATCGCAACCCACCCGGCCATGGCTGCGGACGCCTACGTCGCCGCAACGGGCGCCCAGGCGATCAACACCGGCTACCGCGTCAACTCCAAGACGAAGATTGAGATAGATTTCAAGATTGATGCACTCAACAAGTCGACGGAAATCTTCGGCGCCTCCGGCTCTTCCGGCACGACGTGCTGTCTTTGGATAAACGGAAACGGCAATCTCGAGCCGAACTTCGGCGGGTGGTGCGGCGGCATCGAAGGCCCGGCCAAGGCGGAACGGCGCAGGATCGTCTTCGATTTGCCCGGCAAGTCAGTGAAGATATATGCGCATGGCGGCACCACGCCGCTCAACACGAAAGGTTCCGACAAGGTTTTCGACAAGGGCGCGGCGGACAGGCCGCTCGCGCTCTTCGCCAACTGCAAAGACGCTAACGGTTCTGCGGTGGAGAATTTCGGCACATGCCGGATCTATTCCTTTAAGGTCTGGGAGGGGACTGACCTAATCCACGACTGGCGGCCGGCCATGAAAGGAGGCGAAGTCGGTTTCGTGGACAATGTGGACGGCTCGTTCATCAGCGAGCATCGCCTTGGCGCGACGCCTCTCACGATTGGCGGCGATTACGAGACGCTCGAGGACGACCCCTACATCGAAAGCGACGGCACAAGCGTCATCAACACCGGTATCCTGCCCGACACCGATTTGCGAATGGAGCTCGACTATGCGCTTACGACAACGGAGCAAAACGATGTCCGCGTTTCGGGCAACAATGATACGGGCGTTCAGACCATCGAGCTGTATGTCAGCAAAGATGGAACCAAGATGAATTTCTGCATCGGCAAGGGCTGGGTCGGCGGAACAAGCATGGGCGGCCTCGATACGCGGCGCCACACCTTTGTCGCGGACATTCCGAAGGGTAAGGCGCACATGATTTCTGGCTCGACGACGGTAGAAACGTGGGACCTCAACACGACATCGCCCATCGATGCGAAAGGAACCATTCCGATCGCCCTCTTTGGACGCATCAACAAGGCGAATGGCGTGGGCGACTGGGCGGGAGGCCGCGCCAAAGTCCGCATTTACGGAGCACGCTTCTACAAGGGCGCAACGCTTATCAGAAATCTCGTGCCGTGCGTGAAAGGCGATGCCGCCGGCTTCCGCGACACCGTTGGCGGCACGTTCCACACGGGCGAGTTCAATGTGTCCGGGCTTTCCGCCGGTGGCGATGTCGAACGCATTCCCGACGATGGCTACATCGAACTCGTCGGCAACGACCAGACAAAGGCCGACAAAGGAGGACACTATTTCGACACCGGCTACAAGCCAGGCCCCAACACCCGTCTCGAATTCGACTACGCCTTTGCTGCAAACCGCGAACCGAGCGCTGCTGGCGACTGGTATGCGATCATTGCAAACACGACGGACAACAAATCCATGTTTGCGCTTTTTCAGAACGCCAATACATTTGGCGTTTGCCTTGGTAGAACAGAAACGAGCGGCCTTTGGGTGAACCCCGGTCTCCCTGCGCAGACGAATGTCTGCCTCGTCAGGAGGACGATTGTTTTCGACTCGCCGAACAAGGCCGTGACGCTCCTTACGGCGGGTTTCGCGAACTACGCGAACACAAATGACATCTTCAATATCGCCGACAACATGGGATCCACGCTCAAACTTGGCTGCACGGCAGGTGGCGGCGGTGGATACACACCGCTTCGCGTCTACGGCCTCAAGATATACGAATCCGGCTCCCTCGTGCGCGACTATGTGCCGTACGTCAACAACGGGCAGCCTGGCCTCCGGTACGGAACGACGTTCAAGGCGTTCTCGCGCAACAGCGCAATTACCGCCGTCGGCGAGGTGATCGCCGGCGGAACGGTCGCGACTTCCTCGCCAGACGACGGCGATGCATACGCCGAGTCGTTCGGCGCGTCCGCGATCAACACGCGCTATTTCCCCAATTCCGCGACCAAAATCGAACTGGACTATCAGGTGATGCTGACCAAGAAGTCGTCGACCGTGGCCGGTACCATTGATGGCAGCGGCACCACCTTCTGCCTCTGGGTGAACGGCAACGGCAACCTCGAACCCAACCTCGGCGGCTGGTGCGGCGGCTGGGGCGCGAACGGCGTTGGCACCGCGACGACGCATCGCCGGACCGCCGTCTTCGATGTGCCGACCCGCTCGGCGGCGCTGTACGAACACGGCGGCACGACCCCCATCGCGACGAAGGATTCAACCAAGATCAACGACAAGGGCACGGGCAACCGCCCGGTCGCGCTGTTCGCGATGTGCAAATCGACCGACGGCGCCACGATGGAAAACTGCGGCAATGTCCGCATCTACCGCTTCAAGGTCTGGGAAAACGACGTGCTCGTCCGCGATTTCGTGCCATACGTCGCCCCGGACGGAACGCCCTGCATGTTCGACGCCGTGGAAAAGGATGCCTTCCCCGCGACGGGCCTCAAGGTTTCCGGACGGGGTTACAACGGGGCGGAGGAGTGGATCGAGGCCCCGGCAAACACCTCGTTGAACGAAGGCCAGAGCAAGACGTTCACCGCCCGCGCCGTCGGCGCGCAGCGTTATGTCTGGACGCGCGACAGCGAGGAGATTCCCGGCGCCGCCGGCGAGACGCTGACCGTCGAATGGACTCGCGGCGACTATGGGAAGCACACCTACTCGGTGACCGCGATCTACGACGTCTTCGGCGTGGAAACCTTCGGTGCGCCAGTCGCGTTCACCGTGGCGAACAACCCATCCGCCTTCGTGCTGATCGTCCGGTGAGGCGAAGCCCGAGTCCGAATTGCGCAGGGCGGAGCCTGCAAATTTGCGCAGGGCGGAGCCTGCAAATTTGCGCAGGGCGGAGCCTGCAAATTTGCGCAGGGCGGAGCCTGCGCATCAGGATGGGGCTGAGCCCGCGCATCAGGATGGGACTGGGCCCGCGCATCAGGATGGGGCTGAGCTCGCACAGCTAGATGCTGGACATGGCGCGGGCAATGCCGTATGGTGGCCGCATCCTAACGCGCAGGCTCGGCCCTGCGCCAACCGAAATGAGCGATACCATCCACTACTACCGGCGCTTCCATGGCTACGACTACAAGCGCGGCGCATCGCTGTTCATTACGATTGCGACTGATCCGCGCAAGCCGCTTTTCGGGCGCATCGAAAATGCCGCAGTCGTTCTGTCTCCTCTTGGCATTGCCGTGCTTGAAGCGATGGAGGCGATTCCGCGCCTCAACCCCGGGATCCGCCTCTTTGAACATATCCTCATGCCGGATCATCTGCACATGAACCTGCGGCTTGAGGCAGGACTCGCCGACCCGCTCCAGACCCTTGGCAACGCCATTCGCCGCTTCAAGTCCTTCACCACGGCCCTTGCGCGCAAGTCTCTTGGCCTCCCACGGATCTGGCAGCAGGGCTATCACGACCGCATCTGCATGTCGCGCGCCTTCATCGAGGCCGTGACGCGCTACATCGCCTACAATCCGCTCAAGTACGAGCTCATGTACAACCAGCCTGCATTCATGCGGATTCGGGAACCTCTGGATTCCCCTCTACTGGACGACGACGCCTACTGGAAGGGAATGGGCAACACATCGCTGCTCGATGAGGGCGCAAAGTTGCTTTCCCTCCGCGTTTCGCGAAAAGTGCCGTCCTCCGCTCTCAAGACAGTGGTGGGGCGAATTGAAAATGCCGTTGAAGCTGGTTTCACCGTTGTTTCCGGTTTTATCAGCCCGGGCGAAGTGGCGGTGCGCGACATGCTGCTGGCAAACAAAGCGGCGCGTTTCGTGCATGTCCTCCCTTCATGCATGAAAGTTCGCCACCGTCCTGATTCGCGCTACTTGGCGCCTCTTGCCGAAGGTCGCTTCCTTGAAATCGCCAAAGGAAACGACGAGACCGAGTTCGGCCGCTCAGCGTGCCTGGACCTGAACGCCGAAATCGAAAGAATGGCGCTTGCAAGCGCCGGCGGAGCGCTCTACTGGAAACGGGAGGGGCCGCACTTCCTGCGCGGGGCGGAGCCGGGGTTGCGCGGGGCAGAGCCGGGGTTGCGCGGGGCAGAGCCCGAAATGCGCGGGGCAGAGCCCGCGCATCAGGATGGTGTGCCCGCGCTTCAGGATTGAGATTTGGAATAGGAGAAAGGCATGACAAGTAAAACACAACATCCTGATGCGCAGGCTCTGTCCTGCGCAACGCAGGCTCTGTCCTGCGCAACGCAGGCTCTGTCCTGCGCAATTCTGGCCTTCGCGGCTGCGATTTCGCATTGCGCGTTTGCGGAAGAGCCGCCCGCCGCCGCATTTGCCGCGCCTTTCACGTCGCACGCCGTGCTCCAGCGCGACTGCTCGTTGCCGATCTGGGGCACGGCCGCGCCGGGCGCGGAGGTCGAGGTCGCGCTTGATTCGCAGATCCAGCGCGCCGTCGCCGATGAAAACGGCGCGTGGCACGTGGAATTCCCGGCGCAACGCAAGCCAGGCCTTGGCCACAAGCTTTCCCTTTCCTCTGGCGGCGTCTCCGCCGCGACGCTTGAAGACATTGCGATCGGAGACGTGTGGCTCTGCTCCGGGCAGTCCAACATGGACATGAACTACGGCTGGGGCCTCACGCGCGGCAAGGAGGACATGGAGAAAGCCGACGATCCGATGATGCGCCTCTTCGACGACCACAACGCCGCGTCGCTCGAACCGCTTTCCGCGCTCGCGAAACCCGCGTCATGGACGCATTCCGACTTCGGGCATTCCAAGACGTTCTCCGCCTGCGGCTGGTTCTTCGGCCAGGCGCTGCGCAAGGCCATGCCCGACGTGCCGATCGGACTCATCGAGGCCTCATGGTCCGGTTCGCCCATCAAGACATGGCTCTCGAAGGAGGCATACTGCGGTGTGGAGCCCGGATGCGAGTCGGCCTACCGCGCGGCGCTTGCCAACGTCGCCGACTACGAGGCGCGCGGCGGCAAGGCCGAATTCGACAAGCGCATGGCGCTCTGGACCGAGGAATGCGCGACGCGCGGCGACATCCACGCCGAAGCGCCCGGCTACGACGATTCCGCCTGGCGCGAGGTCACGCTCCCGTCCTCCTTCGAATCCCAGTTCGGCGGCGGATTCGACGGATGCGTCTGGTACCGCCGCGAGTTTCACCTCACGCAGGATCAGGCGGAGTCGCCGGCGGCCATCCTGCTGCTGGGCCCCATCGACGACGACGATGAAACGTGGGTCAACGGCGTGCCCGTCGGCTCCACGAAAGGCTGGACCGTCGAACGCCAATACAAAATTCCTCAGGGAGTCCTGCGCGAAGGGCGCAACGTCGTCGCAATCCGCGCCAAGGACTACAGCGGAGGCGGTGGCCCCTGGGGCAAGCCGGAAGGGATGGCGCTTTCGTTCGGCGAAAAGGGCGAGGCGGTCGTCCCGCTTGCGGGGAAATGGCGCGCGAGCGCATTCAAGTTCGATCCGCGCCCCGTCTCGGGCGAGGTTGACTGCTGGATTGCGACGGCCTGCTACAATGCGATGCTCCACCCGCTCTTCCCGATGGCGCTCAAGGGCGCGATCTGGTATCAGGGATGCACCGACGTGAACATGGCCCCGCGCTACGGCGGCTTCTTCAGGGCCATGGTAGATGACTGGCGGGCGCACTTCACGCACCCGGACGGAATGCCGGTCTACATCGTGCAGCTGGCGGCGTATCTCGAAACGCACAACGCCCCATACGACTCCCGCTGGGCCATGATGCGCTGGGAGCAGATGAAGCTGGGGGAAAACGTGGAAAAAAGCGGGACGGCCGTCGCAATCGACGTCGGCGACCACACCAACATTCATCCAAAGGACAAGAAGACCGTCGGCGAGCGGCTGGCGCGGCTGGCGCTTGTCAGGACCTACGGGCGCGTCGGAATGTCCGAAGCGGGCCCGATTCCGGTTCGCGCGGCAAAGGCCGGGGACGGCATGGTCGTCTCCTTCAAGAACGCCGCCGGCCTGGCGACCTCCGACGGCGGCCCCGTCAAGGGCTTCCAGATTGTGGACGCGGCCGGAAAGGCCGTCTGGGCCGAGGCGCGGATCGTCGGCGAAAGCGTCGCCGTTGCCGTGCCGCCGGACTTTTCCGCCGTTCGCGTCCGCTACGCCTGGGACGACTACCCGGAATGCAACCTTGTGAACGGGGAGGCCCTGCCAGCCGGGCCATTCGAACTGGAAGTCCAAGCCCAGGCCGGCCCCATTTACTGAACTGCACGGGAATGACACCATGAACAAGATAACACCAGCCGTCACATTCGCAATCGCCGCATTGGCGGTTGCGCCATCCATCCGCGCTGCCGAGCCGCCAGCGTCCCCGGAACCCTCGACGCCCAAGCCCTGCGACCCACCGTCTTGCGCCCAGTGCGCGGGAACTCCGTCCTGTGCCCGGCGCGGAAGCGCCGGGTTCGTCCTCGCCACCGACTACGCGCCGGCCGACGGCCTAACCGACGCCGCCGACCCCCTCCAGCGCTGCATCGACGAAAACCCGCATCGCACGATCTACTTCCCCGATGGCGAATACCTCCTCACGCACCCAATCGCGACGCCCGCCGACCCGGCGAAGGCCGTGACGCTGCGCCTCGCCGACTTCGCCTTTCTCAAAGCCTCGCCGGACTGGCAGCACACCGACGCCATGGTGCGCCTCGGGGCGCGCGTCCCCGCCAACAACAACCGCGCCCCGGGCAGCGTCTATGGATTCTTCGGCGGCAACATCGACGGCGCCGGCGTCGCCACGGGGCTCTCGATCGAGTCCGGCCGCGAAACGCGCGTCCAGAACGTCGCCATCAAGCGCTGCCACGTCGGCATCCACGTCATGAAAGGCGCCAACGGAGGATCCGCCGACTGCGACATCCGCGACATCGACATGACGGGAAACAACGAGCCGGGTTCGATCGGCCTTCTCGTCGAGGCCCATGACAACACCTTCACCAATTTCCGCATGGCCGATTTCCAGACCGGTGTCATGCTGAAAGGCTCCGGGAACCTCCTCACGAACCTCCATCCGCTCCTCTCGCGCGTTTCGAACAACAAGTTCTTTGCGGACACCGTGGGCTTCCACGACCTGTCCAACAACAATTCCTACAACCGCTGCTACTCCGACCAGTTTTCGACGGGCTGGCTCTTCGGGCAGAAGAGCGACAACGCCGACCTGGACGGCTGCATCTGCTACTGGTATGACTCCGATCCGGGAAAGCGGCACACCGCTATGCGCTGCGAAGGCAAGTTCAACGCGCTCGTGGAGGACTTCTGGGCCGGCTTCCGCAACGACCAGGCCGTGAACGCCGTCCTGCTCGTCGGCGAAGCGGGCGGCCACGGCGTCATCCGCGACCTGCGCACCCGCGAGAACCTCCACAACGCCACGGACGACGTGTTCCGCGACTACTTTGCCGGGCGCATCCATCCGTAGCCGCAGCTCCGCCACGCCGGGGGCGCCCCGCAGTCACGGCTCCCGCGCGCTTCGTCGCGCCGGGAGCGGTGTCGGCGGCGACGACGATTAGGCGAGCGTTGAAGACCGCGGCGGCAGAGCGGCGTCGGTCATTCGCGAAACCGACTGGCGCATTCTGGCGCGAGAGAGGAATTCAGCACCCGCTTCGAAATACGCCTTTGCAACGGGCGTCGATGGGGCGTATGCGACAACTGGCAGCCCGTAGGAGGGCGCTTCTCCGGCCCGGACCGAACGCGGGACGAGCGTCTTGTAAACCGCAGGGCCGTAGTGTTCGCGCACCTGGCTCACGACTTCGTCAGCCAGACGCGTCCGCGAATACATCGTCATGAGAATGCCGTCAACCGCCAGCGTCGGATTTGCGCCGGACTGCCGGATTCGGGCCACCAGCTGCATTATCACGGAAAGCCCCTCCATCGCGTAGTATTCGCACTGCATCGGCACGAGAACGGCATCAGACGCCGCAAGAGCCGACGAGAGCAGAATGCCGAGCGAAGGCGGGCAGTCGATGATCACGAAATCGAACACCCCGGACTTTTCGACGGGTTCGAGAACCTTGCGCAGCCCTCCGAGCGTGTTCCCCGCGCGGGCGAGTTCGACTTCCACGCCGGCAAGGTTCACCTCCGCCGGAATCAGGTTCACCTTGTCGATCGCCGTTCCGACGATGAAATCGTCGAGCCGCTCCGCCTCAAGGAGTGCTCCGCGCAGTGAAACGCCCTCCTTGGGCTCTACGCCGAGGCCGGATGTCGCGTTCGCCTGTGGATCGAGATCCACCACGAGAACCGTCTTGTGTTTTGCCGCAAGGACAGCGGCTAGATTGACTGCGGTGGTCGTTTTTCCGACGCCGCCTTTCTGGTTGGCTATTGCGACGATCATGGGTCCGGTGCCCGGGCTTGCGCGCGGCTTGGGGTGTGTGCGGCCCGATGATACCACAACCCTCCCCGCGATGGAAGCGTTTTGCGCGGCCGCTCCGGAGATCGGGCTGGCGCGCCGCGCCCGTCGTGGCTGGCGGACCTTTTTTTGACAGTCGGACAAACTAGACAAATTAGCACTTGATTGATATTTTTGTTTCATGTAGAATTCGGGGCCGTGCAAGGACGGGATGCCCCCGCCCATGCACAGGCAAAAGGAAAAGCAATGAAAGCAGAACCACGTCCCGATTTCGCCAAGCTCGCCTCCACCCCGCGCACCTTCGAGGACGCCGACCAGCGTCTCGTCGGGTGCCCGCCCGCGATCGCGATCACCCCGGTAGCCGACGGCCGCCCCAGCGCCTACGACTCCAATGTCGAGAAGACCTGGCGCATGGCCGAGAAGACCTACGACCTCATCCGCGAGCACGTCCGCTACCCCGACGGCACCCCGGTGCGCGTCGTCGTCGCGCCCGAGATCGTCTATGGCCCGCGCTCCGGCGCCCGCGCCCAGGCATACTACGCCACGCAGAACGTCTGCGCCAACATCTGGGTCGCCCGCTCTTGGTGCTATTCCGACGAGCTCATGAGCGCCTGCCAGGGCATCGGCTCGTCCGAGTGGCAGCAGTGCGCCTACGGCCTCAACCAGACCGACCGCCCCGGCGCCGTCTGGCTCAAGGCGTTCACCGCCGCGATGGACGAGAAGGATCGCCCGATCTTCTGCATCTACAACCCCGATCTTGAGAACGAGGACGGCCCGCTCTGCGACTACGTCGCGACGCGCCTGCTGCGCTTCGCGCGCTGCGCCGCGGCCGTCGGCTACCTGCGCGGCAAGAACTTCCTCGGCGTTGGCGGCGTCGCGATGGGCATCATCGGCTCGGACCTGCGCCGCAACGTGATGCTGCACACCTTCGGCATGGGCAGCTGCTCGTTCGACATGTCCGGCCTCCACACCCGCATCGGCGAGAAGTTCTACGACAAGGGCGAGCTCGACCGCGCCGTCGAGTGGTTCAAGAAGACCTTCAAGGTCGTCTACGGCAACAAGAACAACGGCAATCTCCCACGCCCGCTGCCGGAGGACGAGCTGATCCGCCAGTGCCTGCGCGAGACGATCCTCGTGCGCGACCTCATGCAGGGCAACGCCAAGCTCGCGCGCCGCACCCCGAGCTGGGTCCCCGGCTACAGGCACGTCGAGTGGGCTCAGGGCTATAACGCCATCGCCGCCGGCACGCAGGGCCAGCGCCAGTGGACGGACGGCAACCCGAACTTCGACGTCTGCGAGTCGATCCTCAACTCGATGGTCGACTGGAACGGCTTCCGCGCGCCCTACGTCGTCGCGACCGAGAACGACGGCAAGAACGGCATCGGCATGGCCGTGGGCCAGCTGCTCTCCGGCGGCATGAGCCAGATGTTCGCGGACATCCGCACCAACTGGACCCCCGCCTCGATCAAGAAGGCTACCGGGGTCGATGTCTCCAAGATCTGCCCACGCGGCATCATCGACAAGCGCAACAGCGGCGCCGCCGCGCTCGAATACGCCGTTGACCTCTACAAGATCTGCGGCTGCCCCAAGTCCACGCCGATCCAGGACCTCATGGTGAAGCTCCGCGGCAGCGAGAAGCTGCAGCAGAAACTCGCCGCCGAAATCGGCAAGTCCGTCACCTACATGGGCGCTGACCTCACCTACTTCCCCGGCGACGGCCTTTCCAGCCACTTCCGCACGCCCGGCGGCCTGCCGCTCACGAGCTACCGCTACAACTGCGTGGGCGACATGATGACGTGCTCCGTAGTGGAGGGCGAGACGGTCGATCTGCCGAAGGCGGTGGGCGACAGGATCGGCGCGATCACCGACCCGACGTGGCCGGAGACGCACTGGATGCCGCGCGGCATGACCTCGTTCGAATACATGAACCGCATCGGCCCGAACCACGACGGCAGCTCGCTGGGGCTCATCGGCGCGGACTTCCTCACGTTCAACGCGATGCTGCGCATCCCGGTGGACATGCACAACATCGACAAGGCGGACGTCTTCCGCCCGACGATGTGGGACCGCTTCGGCGGGGACGACTTCCGCGCCTGCGCCCATCTCGGACCTGTTTACAGGTAGCCTCCGCGGCGCTAGCCGCCACGGCGAATTTGGCCCCCTCCGCGCGCCGCATTCCGGCGCGCGGAGGAATTGTTTTGCAAAATAAGGGTCCGGGTGCTACCATTGCCCTGCGCTTGCGCCACATGACAGGCGCTTTTGCGGAACCATTTTTCAAAACTCCGACAGACCCATGGAAGAGAAGATAAGGGAAAAACTCCAGAACATCCGCGCCATGCTGCAGCAGGATGGCGGAGACTGCGAAATCGTGAAAATCGAAGGCAAGACCGTCACGCTTGAGCTCAAAGGCGCCTGCGGGGCTTGTCCATACGCGATGGAGACGCTCAAGGGATACGTCCAGGAGAACCTCCGCTCGGAGGTCGATCCCGAAATAACGGTCGAACGAGTATAGCCGGAGAAGCGAGAAGTGACTTCCAACGACGATTACGTCCTGCAGATTCTCGTCGAGAACCAGATCGTCACCCAGGAGGCGGCGGACGCCGCCGCGTCGGCTGCGGCCACGGCTGGAATTTCGACGGTCGATCAGCTCGTGAAAGACGGGACCGTGTCCGAAAACGACGTTCTCGGCACTCTGGCCGCGACGTTCGGCATGCAGTTCGTTGACATCTCCCAGGCGGAGATGAACGATTCCGTTCGCGCCCTTCTTCCAGGCGACCTGGCGAAGCGGTGCAAGGTGGTCCCGCTCTACGAGCAGAACGGAACCCTCACCGTGGCGATGGCCGACCCGATGAACTTCGAGACGCTCGACTCCCTGCGGTCGGTTCTCGGAAAGGACGTCGAGGGCGCGGTCGCCCCGCAGAAGCAGATCTGGACCGCCTTCGGGATGCTCTATCCCGACCAGGAGCCGGACGAAATGTCCGGCATCTACGACGAGGCGGCGTCTTCCTCCGGCGTCAGTTCGTCCGGCGGCGATGGCGAGGAGTCGGGGCTGGAGGATCAGCTTGGCGTCGGCTCGGCCGGCGAAAAGGACGCCCCCATCGTGAAACTGTGCGCGCAGATCATCATGCGCGCGTTTTCGTCACGCGCCTCCGACATCCACCTTGAGCCAATGGAGACGCACTTCCGCATTCGCTACCGCATCGACGGCGTTCTGCGAGAGCAGGAGGCCCCGCCGCGCAGGCTTCAGGGAGCGATCATCCAGCGCTTCAAGCTCATGGCCAACATGAAGCTTTCCGAGCGCAGGATTCCGCAGGACGGACGCATCCAGATCAAGGTCGGGGGGCGGGAGCTCGACCTCCGCGTTTCGACGGTTCCCACCGGGCACGGCGAATCGATCGTCATGCGTATTCTCGACAAGCAGAACCTTGCGCTGGGCCTTCCGGATCTCGGATTCATGACCGACGACCAGCAGACCTTCGAGAGTCTGATCAACCTGCCGGACGGAGTCGTGCTCGTGACTGGGCCGACAGGCTCCGGCAAGACGACCACGCTCTACGCGTGCCTTGGCCAGATCAACAAGCCGGATCGCAAGATCATCACGGTCGAAGACCCGGTCGAATACCAGATGACCGGCATCAACCAGGTCGCGGTCCACGCGGACATAGGCATGACGTTCGCGGCCGCCCTGCGCGCGATTCTGCGTCAGGCGCCGAACATCGTGATGATCGGCGAAATCCGCGACCTCGAAACCGCCGGCATCGCCACGGAGGCCGCGCTCACCGGCCACCTTGTGTTCTCGACGCTCCACACCAACGACGCGCCGTCGGCGATCACCCGTCTGCTGGACATGGGCGTCAAGAACTTCCTGGTCGCCTCCGCCCTGCGCGCCGTGATGGCACAGCGCCTCGTGCGCGCGATCTGCACGGAGTGCCGCTCGGAATACGACGCCGATCCGTCGGAAATCCGCTCGCTCGGACTCGATCCGATCCAATACGCCGGCGCGAAGCTCTACAAGGGCGCCGGCTGCATGCGCTGCAACTCCTCCGGCTACAAGGGGCGCAAGGGAATCTTCGAGATCTTCCGCATGGACGACGAAATCCAGCAGATGATCTTCAACAACGCTCCGGCGCGCGACCTGCGCGCCCGCGCACGCGAGTCCGGGATGCGCACCCTGCGCGAAGACGGCGTGCGCAAGGCCCTTGCCGGCGTAACCACCGTCTCCGAAGTCCTCCGCGTCACCATGGGCGACGAGAACTGATGCTTCAGGCTTCTCCAAATCGCGGCGCGACCGCTTCCCACCTGTCTTTCGCGGACCAGGTGAACCGCGGCGCGTTCTACACTCCGGCGCGATATGTCGCCCTCGTCGGGGAATGGCTCGTGAAGCACGGCGTCGCGATGGACTGCACGATTCTCGAACCATCCTGCGGCTATGGCGCGTTCTTTGCTCTGAACCGCTGGATGCCGGACGCCAGGTTCATCGGCAACGACATCGACCCCGACGCGGTCGCAGTCGCCAAGTCGCGGTTTCCGTTCGTAGAGATTCGCAACGTAAATGCTCTTTTCGGCGTGTCCCGCGCGCAATACGGCCTTTTCCCGGAGGAACGCCTGTGCATTGTCGGGAACCCGCCGTGGAACGACACCACGTCTCAGATCCGCAAGAGTCTGAAGTCCGCGCGCACTGCGATGGATCCGGACGTCGCCTCCCGCGATCTCGGGCTATCCTCACTCCTCGCCTACGCCAAGCTGCGCGCGGATTACGTCGCCGTCCTCCATCCTCTCTCCTACCTTGTCAAGAAGCCGAACTTCAATGCGGCGCGCGCCTTCTTCTGGAACTACGAGCTGCTTGAGTGCCTCGTATTCAGCAGCCAGCGCTTCGCCGACACGTCGCGCGCCAGCGGATTCCCCGTCGTCGTCGCGCTCTACCGGCGCGCTCCCCATCTTGCGGGACTCCGTTACGAGGACATCCTCGGGTGGACGTTCAAAACCGAGGAAGGCGAGACGTTCCGCCTCCGCGACCGCGACTACATCGACTCGTTCGCGAACAAGTACCCGACGTCGGAGCGCTACTCCCCCGAAATCCTTTTCTACACGATGCGCGACGTGAACGCCCTCGCGCGGAGCCGGACGTTCATCACCGAACGTTGCGCCAACGCGGTCGACGTCGATCCGGCGAAGCTTGACTGGTATTGCTACGTTGACGTGTTCAAGTCGATTGCCGCCACGCCGTATTGGATGGGCAATCTCAACGTGCCGCTCGTCGCCGCAGACTTTCCTGCCGTCGCGCCATCGTTCCGCCGTATTTCCTTGCACAGCCATCCGGAAGTTTTCGGCCCCAGCCCCGAGCCTTCGGATTACGACTGGTCTTTGGCGCGCTCCTACGTCCAGAATGCGATTTCCTTCCGCCCATGTCATCGAAAGGAGTCCATCCGTGCCTAGGATCGTCGCTCAGGACTCCACCCGTTTCTGGGTCGAGCTTCCATTGAACACGCCCGGGGGAAGCGTCCGTGTCAAGCGGAGGCGTTGCGAAACGGATTTTGGAATGATTGTTCCGGCTTGTTCGACTCGTCTGGAACGGGCGGATTATCTGGAATGGCAAATTGGATGCGACCTCCCCGATTCGCCGGAGAACAGGAAAAGATCCACGTTGGGCGGCTGTTCGTTCAGCAACAACGTAAACGTTCGAAGATTCCGTCGGAGCTTTCGGAACTGTTTTTCTGGTCAAACAGGTTTGGTTTCCTTTCAGAAGAAGAGGTCCGGGAAACATTTCAGTCGGTGGCTGATCTCGACGATTCGTCCTTCTTCGACGCGGTCCCCCTATGCCGGGTTTCCGCCCCGGCTGAAACGAGAAATGGCGTTCCCTTTGAGCGAAAAAACGTGCTGCACCCGCTGTTCATTTACGACACCGGATGTTTTTCGCTGGAAATCACGATCCAGAAGCAGCAGCGAGGTTCCGGCGTTCAGCCAATGCTTTACTTTTGCATACCGGTCGAGAATCTCGAGTTTGCATATCCGTGTTTTGAGCGCAAAGCGAAGACGAGTCCCGAAAAAACGTGCAAATGGATTGTCGACAGTCGAACAAGTCGCAATTTTGCGCTTGCGTTCCGTCTTCTCGGCATGCTTTCCTCCCGACACCGTCACGACGTTCTTGCAATTCTCAGAACTCTCTTTCCGGCCTTGATCAACTGAGGCCGAATCCACCTGATCACGAACCCCAAACCTTCAAGACTTTCCATGGCTGTAGATCCAGAACTTATGGACCAACTCCTCGAAGCCGCGTGCGACTTCGGGGCCTCCGACCTTCACATCGCGGTGGGCGATCCGCCCGTTCTGCGCGTGCACGGCGAACTGACGCCGCTCGACATGGCAGTTCTGGAGCCGGCGGACACCGAGACGCTGATGCGCGCCATCTGCACAGAGGCGCAGATCGAGAGCGTTTACAACAACGGCGGCTCAGACTTCGGTCTGGCGTTCCGCGACAGAGCGCGCTTCCGCGTGTCCGTGTTCAAGCAGCGCGGCAACATCGGCATCGTCCTGCGCCAGATCCCCAACGACATGATCCCGCTCTCCAAGATCGGTCTGCCGGAGGAGGTCACGGAGCTGCTCTACAAGCCGCGCGGCCTAGTCCTCGTGACCGGCCCGACCGGCTCCGGCAAGACGACGACGCTTGCGTCGATGCTCAACTTCATCAACGAGAACCGATCCTGCCACATCATCACGATCGAGGACCCGATCGAATACTACCACCACCACAAGAAGTCCGTCGTCACGCAGCGCGAAATCGGCGCCGACGTGCCGAGCTTCGCTGAGGCGATCAGGCGCGCCCTGCGCCAGGATCCCGACGTGATTCTCGTCGGCGAAATGCGCGACCTCGAAACGATGGGAGCCGCAATCACCGCCGCCGAGACCGGCCACCTCGTCTTCGGCACGCTCCACACGACCGGCGCCACGTCAACCGTTGACCGCATCGTCGGCGCTTTCCCGACCGACCAGCAGGGGCAGATCAGGATGCAGCTCTCCGTCGGCCTGGTGGCAGTGATTTCGCAGCTCCTCATCCCGCGCATTGACAAGCCCGGGCGCGTGGCCGCATTCGAGATCATGGTGAACACCCCGTCAATCGCCTCCATGATCCGCGACGGCAACACGCACCGCATCATCTCCGACATCCAGACTGGCGCCAAATACGGGATGCAGACGCTCGACTCGCACCTCCTCAATCTCTACGCCAGCGGAATGATCTCCTACGAGGAGTTCATCTCCAAGTCGCGCGATCCCGACACGCAGCTTGAGAAGATCAAGGAACTTACCGGCCAGCGCTAGCGCGCGGCGGCGACACGGGCGCTTTCGCGCCGGAGCATAACGATGAAAGTGTTCATTACCGGCGGGGCCGGCTTTCTCGGCATCAACCTCGTGCGCGCCCTTCGCGCGCGCGGCGTGGAGGACATTGCCGTTTACGACATCGCGCAGTTCGACTACCCGGAAAAGGATTCGGTCCGCGTGTTCCGGGACGACGTTCGCGACTATCCGGCGCTTCTTGCCGCCATGAAGGGCTACGACATGGTCGTCCACGCCGCCGCGGCCCTTCCGCTCTACACGGACGAGGAAATCCGCTCCACGGACGTTGACGGCGCGCGCAACGTGTTCGAGGCCGCGCTCCGCAACGGCGTTTCGCGATGCGTCAACATTTCCTCCACGGCAGTTTACGGAGTTCCGGACCACCATCCGCTCTTCGAGTCCGACAAGCTCGTGGGCGTCGGTCCCTACGGACGCTGCAAGGTCGAGGTCGAAACGCAGGTCGTTCCCGCTTTCCGCAGCCGCGGGCTGTGCATTCCCGTGATACGTCCCAAGTCGTTCGTCGGCCCCGAGCGTCTGGGCGTGTTCGCCCTTCTCTACGACTGGGCTTCGACGGGCCACGGCTTTCCCATGATCGGCGACGGCTCGAACCCGTACCAGCTTCTGGACGTGGAGGATCTCTGCGACGCCATTTGGGCGTGCCTGACGCTTCCGCGCGAGACGGTTGACGACGTGTTCAACATCGGCGCCGCCGAATACGGGACGATGCGCGACGACTGGCAGGCGGTCCTGGACCGTGCCGGCTACGGCCGGAAGATCAGGGGCTTTCCCGCCCGTCCTGTGATCTGCGCCCTGCGGATTCTGGAGAAGTTGCACCTGTCCCCGCTCTACGCATGGGTTTATGAAACCGCCTGCAAGGAGTCCTTCGTCTCGATCGACAAGGCCCGCGAAAAACTCGGGTTCAACCCGAAATACTCCAACCGAGCGGCCCTCGTACGCAATTACGACTGGTATGTGGACCACCTCGCGGAGTTCGCCGGCAAGAGCGGCGTGACGCACCGCGTCCCTTGGAAGCAGGGCGTCCTCGCCGTCGCCAAACTCTTCTTCTAAAGCCGGTCGACAACGGCCCGGCAGCCAGAAATGCCATCGAACCGTCTGCAGTGCGTGCTGGAGAGAGCCGGCATTGATTCGCGGCGTCACTGCGCCTCGATCATCGCCGGCGGCGCGGTCCGCGTTAACGGCGCGGTCGTCCGCGAGCCGGGCTTTCGCGTGGAGGACCCCGGGAGCGCCGTCATCGAGGTGAACGGCCGGCCCATCGACCTGGCGCGCGCGCCGCGCCGCCGCGTGATTCTGCTCTACAAGCCGCGCGGGGTGCTGTGCACTCGCGAGGAAGGACGCGGCGAGACCGTTTACGACCTGCTTCGCGGAGTCCGCGAGCGCGTTGTGTCCGCCGGGCGGCTCGACCGAGATTCCGAGGGGCTTCTTGTGCTGTCCAACGACGGAGCGCTCGTGAACGCGCTCACTCATCCATCGCACGGGCATTCGAAGCGATACCGAGTCCAGGTCTGCGGCGTGTTCGACCAGGAGACACTCGACGCGCTTCAGGGTCCGATGGAGCTTGACGGCGTCCGCCTTGCCCCGGTGCGCGTTGAATATCTCGAACGTCTCCGCGACGGAGATTTCGGCCCCCGCCATAGACTGCTCTTCACGCTTCGCGAAGGGCGGAACCGACAGATTCGCAGGATGTGCGAAAAAACCGGGCTGCGCGTGGAATCGCTTCGCCGCGTCGCCGTGAATCGCCTGCGCATGCCCACGGACTTGCGCTGCGGGTGCTGGCGCGACGCCACGGAGCGCGAAATCACGCTCCTCCTCTCCACGGACAACGCCCCGCTCGTTCCGTGGAAACCGTGAGCGCCGAAATGTCGCCGACACCACTTTCTGCTTTGCCACAAACACTTCAATCGACACCTCCATCGACACGCGATCCGATTTCATCAACCAACCAAAACACCCCATGCAAACACTAACGGAAAATCTTTTCGTCAATCACCTGTTCGAGCCGGCCGACGTCGGCCCCGATCCGGTGTTCTCCTGGCAAATGCGCTCGGAGCGCCAAGGCGCCGCCCAGTCGGCCTTTCGCCTGATTGTGAAGGAATGCGGCGCTGAATCGACGGCCGCGCCCGCATGGGACACGGGCGTCGTCAAAAGCGATGTCTCCATCTCCTGGCGATATGCCGGAAATCCCCTTCTGCCCATGCGCCACTATGTCTGGACCGTCACCGTGCGCGACGAGCGCGGCGAGTGGCTGGACCCCGCCTCTTCCACGTTCGACACCGGACTCTTCGGCTCGGACGCCTGGGCCGGATCCCAGTGGATTTCCGCCGTCAATTCCATAGTGCGCATCGACCGTTCCGTCGCGCGCGACCGCAGCACGAAGCAGGAGGCCGAGGACGGCACGGCCGGTTTCGTCCGCTCCTTCTCCAATCCCAAGCCCGTCGCCGAGGCCTGGTGGTGCGTCTCCGGCCTTGGCGTGTTCGAGGCATACGTGAACGGCCAGCCTGTTTCTCGCCGCACGTCGCGCGGCGTCGTGCGCGACTACCTCAAGCCGGGCTTCACCCATTTCGCCAAGACAAAGTATTCGTTCGCGCGCGATGTGACCTCCATGCTGCGCACCGGAGCAGGCGAAACCAACGCCTTCGCCGCCGAGGTTTCAGCCGGATGGTGGCGCGACAAGATCGTCGATTTCGCCGGCGAGCGTTCCGCCTTCAGGTCCGTTCTCGTCCTGCGCCACCCCGACGGCACGGAGACGCGCGTCGGCACCGATTCGCTTTGGCTCGCCTCTGGAGTCGCCGGCCCGGTCGTCCGCGCCGCCATTTTCGACGGTGAGGA